>NZ_JBSEFH010000003.1:0-331954 GCF_053570585.1 Pseudochelatococcus sp. B33
ACGGCAAGAGATAGCCCGATTGCCGAAGGCATCCGCCTTCTGCGCCCGTTCTGGCCGATCGCGCTGTTCGCGACGGTGATGGGGGGCCTTGAGCGGCCTCGTCTTCGACGAATGGGCGGCGCAACAGGACAAACGCTCGATCCCGACAAGAGAGCGGTCTGCAATAATCGCCTGCCGATATTGCAAGCTACTCACGCACTGCGCCGGACGGGCCGTCCGATCCAGCCAGATCGATTTCCGACCGGATTGCATTCGTAAAATACCGGCCAAGCCATGCCTTCGGCATATATTTGAGCACTGCGTTGCGCAGATGGAACGCGAGCGGGCTTGCGGGGATGAAGGTGGAAGCCATGCGCCGGCTGCGCTGCTGCAGCCGCTCGATGACCGGCCGCAGCCGCTTTTCGTGGTCGCGCAACGCTTCCGGAACCGGCCGTTTCTCCAGCGCGTCGGCAAGCAGCTCGGCGGAGCTGACCGCCATGCCCGCCCCTTGCCCCGACACGAGCGTCAGACAGTGGGCGGCGTCGCCGACAAGCATGACCCGGCCGCGCGACCATTGCGGCAGCTTGACCATGGTCAGGCTGTCGATGAGCGGCGCGGAGCCGGCCTGTGCTGCTTTCAGCATGTCCCGGACGAGGGGATGGCTGCGGCGCGTCACCTGCTCCAGCACACTCCAGCGATCCGGCACCGGAACGGCAGCGGGATCCATCTCCCGCCAGACGTGAAGCGCCGCAAGCCGCCCGTTCTTCAGGGCATAGTATTCGGCGAGATGGCCGGGTTCGGTATAGGACATGAAATCCGAGCCAGGCCGGACCCGTGCGTCAAAATCATAGACAGCGAACCGGTAGCCCATATGCTCGAAATGCCCGGGCACGCTGCCGAACAGCGTCTCACGGGTCGCGGAACGGAAGCCGTCAGCCCCGATCACCAGATCGGCCTCTATCCGCGTACCGTCGTCAAGCGTCACGAACGCCCTGCCCCCGTCATCCAGGATCGAGGAGACCGTCGTGCCGAGGCGGATATCGGCGCTGTCGGGAAGTGCATCGCGCAGCGTCGAGACGAGGTCGGTTCTCAGGAGAGCCACATAAGGCAGGTCGCGCAGGAATTCCCGGTAGCGCAGGCGCAACAGTTCGCGGCCATGCCGGTCGCGGTAGACATTCTCGTTGATGATGTAGGACAAGCCCTCAAGCGTCGGCAGCAGACTCATCCGGGACGCGGTGGCGTAACCGGGGCCCGACAGGCCGAGCATGTAGCCGCCCTCCTCCAGATCCCGGCGTCGATCGACAATCACCGTGTCCCAGCCGATGCGGTTGAGCCACCAGCCCGCCGCGAGGCCCGCGACGCCGGCGCCGACGATGACGGCAACGGAGCGCGTCATGAGTGCGTTTCCTTTACGTAGTCGGAAGGAGGAAGCCGGCGCAGCAGCACGGGCATGGCCAGGACAACCGTGACGGCGGCAAGCGCCGCGAGCGAGAAGCAGATGCCATAGCCGAAGCGCTGGGCAATGGCGCCCGCCGCGAAACCGCACAGGCCGGCGATGAACGCGTCCGCACACTGGAACAGCGTGAAATCGACGCCGGCCTGCAGCGGTGAAGCCAGCCCCATCAGCAGCGAGTAGAGCGTCACGAAGCCGGTTGCCATGGCGACACTCAGCAGGATGAAGAGGCCGGCCAGCAGCACATGGGAGGTGCTGCCAGCCAGCACGACAGCCGTAAGGCCGGCGAGCGCGATCGCCTGCGCAGCGGCTCCCGCGAGGATGGCGCGGCGCGCGCCCAGACGGCGCACCAGCAGGCCGCCGGCAAACGTCCCCGCAAGGCCGGCGACCGTTCCGCCGACCCCTGTCAGCGCGCCGATCAGCGCCAGATCGAGGCCGGCATCGACAAGAAACGGCCCGCCCATGCCCTGTGCCAGCCTGACGCCGAGCTCGAACAGCATGGTCAGCAGAAGGCCGCAGCGTACTTCTGGCCGGGAGAATGCGAACCGCAGGTTGGGACGATGAGGCAAGCCGGTACTGGCCGGCCGGGCCGGCTCTCTCAGCAGCATGAACGGGATGGCGAGGCACAGCACCAGTGCCGCCATGACGATGGCCGCCGGCGCCCAGCCTGCGAAGGCAACGATGACGACGAACAGGCCGCTGCCGAAAACCATGCCGAAATAGCCGCCGCCGACTTGCGCCGTGTTGCCCCAGCCCCTTTGCAGCGGATGCAGTTGCTCGATGGCGAAGGCATCGCAGGCGATATCGACCGTCGCTGACGACAGCGCGACGATGCCCAGAATGAGCAGGAGCACGGCGTGTCGATCCGGCCCGAGCACCGCCAGCGCCAGCAGAACGGCAGCCACGATGGCCTCGCCGACGAGAATGACACGCCGGGAACGCCTGCGCGTGCCAATGGGGAGCCGGTAACGCTCGACCATGGGCGCCCAGAGAAACTTCAGCGCCCACGGCAACATGACGACCGACACAAGGCCGATCATGTCGAGCGCCACCCCGCGATCACGCAGGATCACGGGAATGCCCTGAAAGGTGAGCCCGCCGACAAGTGACTGGGCGGTGTAGATACCCGCAATCGCCACCAGCACGCGGGGAAAGGGCAGCCGCTCGGCTCCGGAAGAACTGCCGCGCACCAGTATCCCGGTCATCAGAACTGCGTCCGCATCGACATGCCGATGACGCGGCCCTGTCCGATCGTATTGAGCGTGCTGCCGTTATAGTCGAAACGCATGGTCCTGTAGGTCGTGTCAGCAATATTGTCGGCAAAGAGCCTGACCGTGAGCCCCTGGTCGAAAGCGAGCTCGAGGCCGGCGTCGAAGGTGGCATAGGCCGATTGCGACAGCGTGTTGGCCTCGTTGAACCATGTCTTGCCGACGAGATGGGCGGCCGCCGTCAGGGTCATGCGGGCCGGAATGACATTCTGTTCGACGTCGTAACGCAGCGACAGGTTGCCCGTTGCGTCCGGCGCATAGGGCACGCGCTTGCCATCATAGCGCTGGCCCGTGAACGGGTCCGTCATGTTCGAGAATTCCGAGCGGCCGAACGCTCCCGTTGCGGTCAATGTCAGCCTGTCGGTGGGACGAACCGTTGCCTCGACCTCGATGCCGGTGCTCTCGGCATCGCCCGCGTTGCGCAACACCTGGAACCACGCCGGCCCGACATAGATCTGCTTGTCCTGCGAGCGGATGTGATAGACAGCGGCGGACAGGTCGAGCTTGCCGTCGAACAGCGCGGCGCGGCCGCCCATCTCGAAGTTCCACGCGGTCTCCGATTTGTAGGGCAGCGCGTCCTCGGCATAGGAAACCGCGTGGTTGAAGCCGCCGGGTTTGTAGCCGCGCGAAACGAGTGCATAGATCCGCGCCGTGTCCGACACCTGATAGCCGAGAGACAGCTTCGGCTGGAAGCTGGTGAAATCTGCGGACCGGTCAAAGTCGAGGCCCATGCCCGTGCCGTAGCTGTCCAGGCGGTGGAAATCGATGGACGCCCGGTCGTAGGACACGCGGGCGCCGGCAGTGACATCCAGCCGGTCCGTCAGCGCATAGGTCGCCTCGCCGAACGCCGCGACGCTCCGGCTGTCGACGGCGTTGTGAGACGGGCCGTAGTAGCCCGGGTAGCCGCCGGTTTCGCGCGTGAAGTCGCTGCTCCAGAACGACACGCCCGCCACCCCGGTCAGGGCGCCACCCGCGTCATAGGTCAGCTTCGCCTCACCGGTAAAACCGCGATCGCTTTCGGGATAATCACCGCCGAAGATCCGGCGATCGAGCGAAACATCCTGGTAGCCGGCATGGCCGGACAGGGTGAAATCGCCGAAGCGATAGCTCGCACGGGCTCCGACCGTCGTCATCTCGCGATCGAGCAGGTTGTAGGAACCGAGGAGGCCGGAGCGATAGCGGCGGCCGCGAACATCCTGATCGAGAATATAGGTCTCCTCGCGCGAGCGCAGTGCCTCGTGTGAAACCCACAGCCCGGCATCCAGGGGGCCGTTCAGCGGCTGGTAACGCAGCGCCAGGCGTCCGCTGAACGTGTTCGACCAGTCGACGAGCCTGTCGGCACGATCGATATCGCGGATCTGCCCGCGATCATGCCGCTGCGTCACGGCGGCATCGAGATAGAGGCTGTCCGGCACCACAACCGCCGTGGTGGCCGCGCCTGCATCGAACAGGCGGTTGGAGGCTGTTCCGGACAGCGACAGCCGCTGCTCCTCGGGCTTGCGTGAAATGATATTGATCACGCCAGCGTAGGCATTGCGCCCGTAAAGCGTACCCTGCGGCCCGCGCAGGAATTCCACTCGCTCGACATCGACGAGATCCTGCACCATCGCCGAAGAGGGCTGCGGAATGCCATCCACATAGACCTGGACGCCGGGATTGTAATAATCCGGGGAGGAAACACCGCGCACGGTGAAGTTTGCGTAGGCGCGATTGCCGCGCGCGTCGATCTTGAGACCGGGGAGCACCTTTTCAAGGTCATTGACCGTAAGAATGTTGCGCTGTTCGAGCGTCTCGCCGGGCAGGACCGAGACAGCACCGTCAATGGATTGCAGCGACTGCTCGCGCTTGCTCGCCGTAACTGTGATGGTGTCCAGAACGAGCGTATCGTCATTTTCCTGCGCATGCACGGGAATAAAGTACATTGCAAGCACAACAACAGAAAAATTCCAAACAAACGTTCTTGTTGAGAGCATTTCTAAACAACCTTGACCTTTTCGATGCTATTCATTTGATCTAAAGAGCGTCGCAAGAGGTTGTCTAACGCTATCGGTACCTGTATTAACGGGATCGGGACTTTGACCACCCCCTGAAATGAGCGGGCTCCTAAGTGTGGCCGACAAACCACATACCCGGAACGCCGCAGCGCGCAGGACACCATGACCGCCCCATCACCCGACGGTCCTCGCTATGAGCCGAGGGGCCTTGTGACCAACCTGTCGGAGACGGTGCCCGGCACCTGGCGAGACGCCGTCGACCGGCAGCTAGAGGAACTCGGCTGGCGACAGAGAGTTCGTGTCGAGCGGCCCGACGAAACGGTGACGATTTACGCCGTGGACACACCGGTGCCCAAGGATGTCACCTTCAGTGCATCCGGACCGCCGACTTTCTCGATCAGCGTATTTCTCGACGGCAGGGGCACGCTTGCCATCGACGGTGCGGCACCACTGCATTTCAGCGACGGCACTGCCGCGCTCTTCGCCAGCAACGGATTCAGCAGCGGCACGGACACCATCCTGGCGACGGCGAAGCTGCGCTTCGTCGATATACGGTTTGAAATCGATCATCTCCTCAAGCTCGGAGGGCTGCCGCTTGCCCGCTTCGGCGGTGCGCTGCTGACGGAATACAGCGTCCCGGAGAGCGGAATCTTCCTGATCGGGTTTCCGGCCCATGCCGCGCTCGCACGCGTCGCCAGCGAGATGCTCGCCTGTCGGATGGACGAGGGGCTGGCGCGGCGGCTCTATCTTTACAGCAGGTCCGTCGAGGCCCTGAGCATCGTCGTGTCGACCTTGGAGAATGCCGCCGGTAGTCTGCCGGCCTTACGCCCGGACGAACAACGAAAGATCGCGAACGCTCGCCGGCTGCTTGAGGAGAGTTATCCGGAAAACTGGACGATCGCCCGCCTGTCCCGCGAGGTCGGGCTGAATGAGCGTCAGCTCAAGCAAGGCTTTCGCCGGATCGTCGGCAATTCCATCCACGCCTATCTGAAGGAGGTGCGACTGAACGCAGCGGCCTCGCTTCTGCTGGAGGGACGCAGTGTGACGGAAGTCGCGCTGTCGGTAGGCTTCGAAAGCCTCAGCCACTTCAGCAAGGTCTTCCGCGAGGCCAGGGGAACGTCCCCCAGTCGGTACAGGGGATGAAGCCGGGACCGGAGCTGAACGGTTTCCCGGTGCGGCGGATGACGGGCAGATGCCTTTCGCAAACGTTTCGGCACC
Source organism: Pseudochelatococcus sp. B33 (assembly GCF_053570585.1). Classification (NCBI taxonomy): domain Bacteria; kingdom Pseudomonadati; phylum Pseudomonadota; class Alphaproteobacteria; order Hyphomicrobiales; family Chelatococcaceae; genus Pseudochelatococcus; species Pseudochelatococcus sp. B33. The sequence goes on from NZ_JBSEFH010000003.1 coordinate 5,913, forward strand.
CGCCCGCAATATCTGGAGCGGGTTGCATCATTGTTGATCAAGGTCTGTTGCGTAACCCACTCTCATTTCTTTAGTTTTTTTGACACTGGCGGACCCGAACTCTCCTCTTCCCGGTCCCGTTGCCGTCGCGGCCCCGCCCGGTCGATCCGCGCCAAAGTCTGCTGTCGTTAAGATGCAATGTTATTACGATACCGGAGTCTGGGCGATGGAACCTCCGTCCTGCTTCCTCTGGAGACCGATATGACCATTCTCAAAAAGATTGCGCTTGGCCTTTGCCTTGCATCCGCGCTGACAGCGCCTGCCCTTGCGCAGAACCCGCAGGCCAAGAATGTCATCGTGCTCATCACCGACGGCGCCGGTATCGAGACGTGGCGCGCGGCAAGCTTCTTCCGCCACGGCGCGCTCGGCCACGAGGCCTACGACGATTTCGACGTCAAGGTCTTCGCCTCGACCTATCCGCTCAACACCTCGAACGAACCCACCAACACCAACGAGGGCTCTGTCACCTTCGATCCCGCCAAGCTCTGGGACGACGCGAAGGTCGACACCGTGTTCGAGGGCAGCCTCGGCGCCTTCCCCGGCTTCTTCGCCGGCTATGACTATACCCGCGCCGACTTCACCGACAGCGCCGCCGCCGCCACCGCACTCGCTTCCGGCACCAAGACCTACAATAACGCGATCAACTGGTCGAACACCGGCGAGAAGCTGAAGCACATCGGCGAATATGCCGTCGAATCCGGCCGCTCGCTCGGCGTCGTCACCTCGGTCGAGTGGTCGCACGCCACGCCCGCCGGCTTCCTCGCCCACAACGTCAGCCGTAACGACTATGTCGGCCTCGGCAAGGAGATCGTCGACAGCGGCCTCGCCACCGTGGTCATGGGCACCGGCCATCCCTACTACGAGGGCGAGGGCACGCGCGTCGAGAACCCCGACGATCGGGCCTTCCGCTTCGTCGGCGGCAGGGACACCTGGGAGCGCCTGACCTCCGGCCAGACCGACTATGCCCACATCGAGACGAAGGCCGACTTCGAGGCGCTCGCCAAGGGCGAACTCGACCTCAAGGGCAAGTCGAAGGTGATCGGCACGGCCCAGAACATCCAGACCCTGCAGTTCAACCGCCCGGGCGTCACCGCCGGCAACCGGCTCGACAACACTCCGGACCTCAAGACCATGGCGCTCGGCGCCATCAACCTGCTTGAGAAGAACGACAACGGCTTCTTCCTCATGGTCGAGGGTGGCGCTGTCGACTGGGCCGCGCACGCCAACAACCTGCCGCGCCTCATCGAGGAGCAGATCGACTTCAACGAGATGGTCGAGGCCGTCGTCGATTGGGTCGAGAACAAGAGCTCCTGGGACGAGACGCTGGTGATTGTCACCACCGACCACGGCAACGGCCTGCTGCAGGGGCCCGATTCCAACGTCAACGCCTACAGCCCAGTCGTCAACCAGGGCGCGGGTGCGCTGCCGCTGGTCCGCTGGCACACCGACAACCACACGCGTGAGCTGGTGCCGCTCTATGCGCACGGCGTCGGCGCCGACTTCTTCGTGAAGAATGCGCAGAAGGACCCCGGCCTTGCCGCCTATGACGTGCCGGAGGAAAGCCGGGTCTACGTCGACAACACCGACGTGTTCCGCGCCGGTCTGAATGCCTTCGGGATCGCCGCGCCGACCAAGGCGGCGGCCAACTGATCCGCGGCCGGCAAGTACGCCACCGCGCATGCCCGATCGTCCGTGGAGGACCGCAGAGGCCCTCCACCCTTTCCCGGAGACCGATCATGCTTTTCCGTTCCGGCCTTCTGGCCAGCATTATGATTTCGCTCGCCATCCCGGCTGCCGTTCACGCGGCGGACGACAAGCCGTTGACCAAGAGCGGCAAGGCGTGGGCCACCGTCCGCAAGGCTGTCCGGCAGGACAACACCGTGGCCATCGAGTTGCGCTTCGAGACCGACTACGAGGGCTACTCGGGCGAAACGATCTACGAGAAACTGTCTGCCGACGCGATGGATGACGCCATCTACCTGACCGCGGGCGACAAGCGCTACCCGCTCCACCGCGAGAACGGCAAGGCCGCCGCGCCCGGAGCGCTCAAACTCACGTTCAATTACGACCCCAAGAAGAATCCGCGCGTCGGCGACTGGAAGGCGCAGTTCGACGCCCCGCCCGCCGAGGCCGCGGAGGTCACGCTGACGCTTCCAAACGTTGCGCCCATCGGGCCGATCGCGGTCAAGACCCAGTAACGGCCGGTCGCACCATCGTTCCGCACCTCTTTCGGAGATCCATCATGAGCGAGACCGCACGCACCAAGACCTTCCGCGCCCAAGGCGATACCGGCGTCGTCTACACCGTCGTCGAGACGCACAGCGTCAGCGAAGCCGGAGAAAAAGAGACTGCCTATGCGCTTTCCGACGGTCGCAAGGTCGAGAAGGTCGGCGACGACCAGTTCGAGATCGTCGAGACCAAAGAGCTGATTTCCTGGATCTGAATACAGGGCGGGACGGCCGCACCGGGTTGCCGCCGTCCCACTTCCTTGCAGCGCAAGCTTCTTTCGCTGCTCGACAGGAGGAACTGCCTGTGGACCGGGCGGTTGAGAATACAGAAGCGCGAGCCGAGATCGGGCGTTTCCTGCAGGCAGTCAGGAGACGCGAAACGGCAGGACGGTTGATTGTCGCGCTTTCCATCGGCGCTATCGCGGGCTTGCTGACGGCGGCATTAGTCGTATTCAACGCCAGAATCCACCTGTTGCCGGTTGCAGTCACCGACAACGATGCGGCTTGGTGGGGCATGGCGGCGGGGCTCTCCGTCGCGGCATGCCTTGCCGCCGGCGCGCTCCGGCAGCGCCCTTCCCTCATCCGCGTTGCCCGCCGGATCGAGCGCCGTCTGCAGGTTTTGCAAGCGCTTTCCACTGCGCTTGACATCGGCAGCGCTCCCGCACCGGACGGCCCCGTCGCGCAAGCCCTGCTGGAAGACGCCCGCACCATCGCGCGCAGCACCCCGTTACGGAAGGCAGCGCCGCTCGCCACCCGCGCGCTGCGCCTGTCGCTGGTGGCCATGCTGATCGCGGGCGCGTCCCTGTGGGGCGCGCAGCTCCTCCCGTCAGGGGCAACCGATCGGCCGCGCGCAGCGGCGTCCGGTGACGAGGCTGCGGCCGAAAATGCCGTCGCAGCCGAACAGCCTCCGAAACCAGCCGACGCCGTGGACGCAGCGGCGCAGCAGAGCCCGCGCACGCTTCCCCAACGGGATAACACCGCGCTTTCCCCTCGCGGCCTGCCTGACTCTTCCCCGCAGCGGGACGCCGCGCGCGTGCGGGCCGACATGTCGGAACGGCTGCCCGACGAGTTCGCCGGGCCGTTTGAGGCGCTTGCCGCCGCCAGCCGACATGGTGAAGAGCCGGACGACATATCGGGCCTGCCCGCCGGCCGGACCGGATCATCCGCAATGCGTCCCGACGATGCAGGGATCTTCGGGGATGACGCGGTTCATGATTCGATACGGAGGGCTGATGCAGCGCAGCAGCGCGCGGCGCGCGGCATGGCGCAAACGTCGACGCCCCGGTCGTCACCCGACGCCCGCCTCTCCCCGGACGCAGCCGCACAGGGCGGCGACGCCACTCCGCCTTGGGCCATGCGGCGATCGGACCCTCGGGCAGCTGCCGCCATGACCATGAGCGGGAGAGGCGACGCCGAGCGACGGGACAGCGCCTTTTCCGCCACCGGTACGGCGGCGCCATCTGCGCCGGGTAACGCCCTTCCGGAAGAAGCCGCATCGGGCCAGCAGCTTGAGGTCTATACGACAACGCCCAACGAGGGCCGCAGGGTGCGGCTCTACGTCGAACCGCAGGCGGAGCGCGACGCGCGACGCGCGCGGCAGATGGAGGCGAACGCGGATACCGGCAGGGTCTGGGCGCCCGTCGCCGTCGCACCGGTTGTCCGGCAGGCCATCGCTGCGGATCGCGCCGGCATCGTGACGCGATACTTCTCAGCGCCCGGCACCAGCCCCGATGACCGGCCCGGCCAGGGACGCTCCGGACAATGAGCTTCATCGCCCCCGTATGGCTCGCCCTTCTGGCGTTGCTGCCCGTCGTGCTCGCCCTGCACACACGTGCGCGCCGTGCCGTCGTCGTGCCGGGGCTGATGCTGTGGAAGCGTGTGCAGGGCGTGGCCGGCTGGACAGCCGCCGCCCGGCGTCGGCCACGTCCGAACGCGCTGCTGCTTCTCCAGCTTCTCGCGGTGCTGCTCGCGGCGCTCGCGCTGGCGCGCCCGCTGTGGGGACCGGGAGGCGATGCCGATCACATCGTCATCGTGCTCGACACCTCTGCCAGCATGCAGACGCGCTCGGGCTCCTCCACGCGGTTCGGGGAAGCGCTGGAGCGGCTTGCACGCTTCGCGGCAACCGGCAACGGAGCAGCGCGGGTGTCGCTCGTCACAACCGGCATTGCCGCGCGACCCGTGATCGCTCGCCAGCCGTTCAGACCCGAGGTGCTGCGCGGGGCGATTGACGAAGTGGAAGCAACGGAGGGTGCGGCCGACGTCGCCGGACTGTCGGCCCTGTTGACCACCTTGCTGCGTGCAGGAGAAACGACCCGGATCGTCAGCCTGTCCGACGCGCCGCTGCCGCACGAGGCCGCCGAGGCGGCAGGCGGCGCTGCCGTCGATACGATCATTGTCGGCACGCCCGCCAGCAACAAGGGCTTGAACGCCCGTCTCGTGCCCGTCGCGCCGGAAGACGGGCGATGGACGGTCGAGGGTGCTATCAACCGCGCATCCGGACCGGAAGCGACGGCGATCGCCGTAAAGTTCACGCCTGCGGGACAAACCGCCGCGCGAGAACGACAGCGCCTCGAGGTCAGCGGCGCATCATCCTTCGCCGCCGAACTCGATCTGCCGGGTGCGGGTGTCGTGGAACTCGCCCTGCCCGAGGACGCCGCCGATTTCGACAACCGCGTCCGCTTCGTCGTCACCGGCCGCCCGCAAACGATGTCGATCCTTCATATCGGTCCAGGTGGGCAGCCACTCGTCGAGGCTCTTCAGGCGGTCGGAGGCGTCGAGGTCCAGCAGGCATCGGCATTGCCGGACGATCTCGACCCTTTCGATCTCATCGTGATCGACAACACGCAGGTCCCGCGCCGGCCGGAGGTCTCATCCCTGTGGATCGGCGATGCCGGCGTTGCCGGAGAAGGCCTGCGCCCGCTGCCCGGCGGAACTCTCGACCAATGGGACGGCAGCCATGCGCTGACCGGCGGCATCGACTGGAGCGCGCTTCAGTTCGAGGCCGCGGCTTCCCTTACCCCGCTCGACGGCGCGGTCACGCTTCTGGCGGCGCAGGGACATCCGGCGCTGACGGCGCGCACGACGCCGGAGGGCGGCGACATCCACCTTGCCTTCGACCCGCGCCGATCGAACTGGGCGCGGCAGCCGAGCCTTGTGCTGTTCGCGGCCAATCTCGTCGAATGGCTCGGCTTTCAACCCGGTGGTTTTCTCGCACCCGCCTGCGTGGTCGGCACGGAATGCGCCGTCCCGCGCCATTTCAGCGGCGGAACGCTGACGCGTATGGATGCCAGCAACCCGGATGGCGGCGACGCCCCCGCCCGCGCCATCGCCGCATCCCGTTTCGTACCGGAGCGGGCCGGCCTGTTCGGGCTGGAGCATAACGGCAGGACCGCGCTTCTTGCCGTCAATCCCGCGAGGACCGATGAAAGCGCCGTCGACGCCTCGGGCGCTCAGCCAACACCCCCAAGCGACACGACCGCGCCCGCCGAAATCACGGCGGCTTTCATCATCGTGCTCCTGGTGGTGCTGCTGGCCGAGGGCGTTCTTTTCCGCCGGCGGCAAGGCAGGAGCAGGCGCCTGCCGTGGCTGCGCGTCGCGATCCTGGCGCTGGTGCTGCTGGCGCTTTTCGATCCGCCGTTGCCGTTTCCCTCCCGCCGGGAAGCGACGGTCGCCATCCTCGATCCGGGTATGCGTCCGGCCGATGCGGCGATTGCGCCCGATGCAATCGTGGTCATCAACAGCGCCATTCCCCAGATCGCCGATGGCTCCACGACGCCTCCCGCCGGAGCCGCGTTCCGGGGCGACATGGCCGCCGCCTTGCAACTCGCCGCGGCGCTGCTGCCGCGGGACGGCGTGCGCCGCATCCTGATGCCGCCGCCGCTCGCCCACGAGGCGGACACTGCGGGCGCCCTCGTCACGGCGCTGGCGCGGCGCGGCGTCGCCTTCAGCCCGCTCGCGCCTGCAGGGCCGATGGGCGAGACCGGCGTCTCATCCGTGGAAGCTCCGTCACCGGTCTATGCGGGGGACAGCTTCGCGCTCACCCTAAAGGTACATGCGGCCGCGGCTGCCCCCGCAACCGTCCATATCACCCGCAATGACGAACCGCTTGGCGATCTCGCCATCGCTCTCCAAGCGGGTGCCAACCGCATCGATATTCCCGTTATGGCTGAACGGGCGGGCGAGACATTCTTCAATGTGAGCCTTTCTGTCGCTGACCATCCGCAGACGGGCAACGAAACCAACGGTGTGTGGGTCACCGTGCGCCAACCGGCACGCATCGCCGTGATCTCGCCGCAGGCGGGCAAGCGCGAGGAGTTCGCCCGCATGCTCAGGGAGCAAGGCTTAGATGCCATTACACTGGAGCCGCGCGCAGCCCCCGCGCGCACCGAAGACTGGCTCGCGTATGACGGCATCGTGTTGATGAACGTGCCGGCCATTGCGCTGGAGACACGCCGGCAGACGTCACTGGAAGAGGCCGTGCGCGACCATGGCCGCGGGCTTTTCCTGTTGGGTGGTCCGGACAGCTTCGGCCCCGGCGGCTATCTTGCCACACCGCTTGAGCGGCTATCGCCATTGTCGAGCCGGATCCCGCGCGACGTTCCGGAAACGGCGCTCGTCTTCGTGCTCGACCGCTCCGGCTCCATGTTGCAGACGGTGGGCACGAAGACGCGCCTCGACATCGCGAAACAGGCGGTGATGGCCGCCGCCGGCCTGCTCGACGCCCGTAGCCGGATGGGCATCGTGATGTTCAGCGCCGATGCGGAAACCGTGTTTCCGTTGCAGCCGGTAAACGACCCTGCCGAGGTCGCGCGAGCACTGGCGGGCGTGCGGGCAGGCGGCGGCACGGCCATCTATCCAGGGCTCGTCTCTGCCTACAGCCAGTTGCGCGACAACCCGGCGGCCGCGCGCCACGTGGTGGTGATGACCGATGGCATGAGCGACCTCGCCGATTTCCAGACCCTGCTCGGCAACATGCGCGCTGAGGGCATCACCGTATCGACCATCGCCATCGGCTCGACCGCGGAAACCAGCATCGCCGAGGATATCGCCCGGCTGGGCGGCGGCGCCTTTCATGCCTCCGGCGATTTCGAGGCACTGCCCTCGATCATCTCGCAGGAAACGCTGCTCTCCGCGAGCTCCCCCATCGAGGAGATCACGACACAACCGCTACGGGTGGCAACGGACGAGCCATTCCTCGCCGGGCTGCCGGAGCGGCTGCCGCCCGTCCACGGCTTCGTGCGCACGACGGCGAAGCCGCAGGTGCATCTGTCGTGGATCGTACTCGACGAACGGCAGGAGCCCGTGCCCTTTCTCGCCACCTGGCGCTACGGTCTCGGGCAGGTGCTCGCCGTGGCGGGCGACGGCATGGGACCGTGGTCGCGTGCGTGGGAGGCGATGGACGACTATCCCCGCCTGTGGTCGCAAGCCATGCGCCAGTTCCTGCCCGTCCTCCCGCAACCGGGCCTCGACATCACGGCCAGGCGCATCGGCGACCGCATCGATGTGCGCGTCACGGAGGCTGCACGCTCCGACGAGCCGCCGGTCCTCACAATGAAGACGGCGGACGGTCAGGAGCAACAGTTGCCGCTGACCGGCAACGTCGATGGCCCCGCGGAAACCGGCGCGTGGCAGGCCTCGTTCTTTCCCGAAACGGCGGGCGACATTGCACTGTCCGCTGGCGCGGGCGAGAGCGAAGCGGGCCTGCGCCTCCATATCGCCCGTTCCGTCAGCCGCGACCAGCCGGACAACACCGTCGATCTGCCGTCTCTGCTGCTTCTCAGCGGCAGCGCGGGCGGCGGTACGGACACAACCGCCAGGAGCCATTGGCAAACCGTCCGGGCGTGGCCGTTCTTCCTCGTCCTCGCACTGGTCCTTTTCATGCTTGAGCTGGCGTACCGCCACACCGGCTCCCCCGCTGGCCGTATTCCCCGCGAAACGCGCAAGCATAGTCACCAAGGATAGTCATCATGCCGACTTCACCCGCCCCGGCACCGCCCACACCCACGCCGGACGACACTTCTTCCCTTGAGCACCTGCTCGCTGCCCTTCAGAACGCGCGGCGTGAAATGAACGAGGTCGTTCTCGGTCAGCCGGGCCTCGTCACGCGCTTGCTGATCGGGCTGATCGCCGGCGGCCATATCCTGATCGAGGGGCCTCCCGGTGTCGGCAAGACGCTGACCGTGAAGACCCTCGCCGACGTCGCCGGCCTCGCGTTCGCGCGGGTGCAGTTCACGCCCGACCTGATGCCCGCCGACATCACCGGCTCGATGGTGCTTGCGCCGGATGCGGAGGGCCGCAACACCCTGACCTTCCAGCCCGGCCCGGTCTTCACCCAGCTGCTGCTCGCCGACGAGATCAACCGGGCAACGCCGCGCACGCAATCGGCGCTGCTCGAAGCCATGCAGGAGAAAACCGTGAGCGCGGCGGGCACCACGATGGCGCTGCCGCGTCCCTTCGTGGTGCTTGCGACCCAGAACCCTATCGAGATGGACGGCACCTATCCGCTGCCCGAGGCGCAGATCGACCGCTTCCTGTTCCGGCTCGACGTCAGCTACCCGGATGCCGAAACGCTCGTCGCCATTCTCGGCGCAACCACGGGCGTCCGCGTGCGCGAGGCAAAGCGGTTCCTTTCGCCGGACGACATCCTGGCCCTGCAAGCGCTGGTGCGCAGCGTGCCGGTGGCCGCGCATGTCGCGCGCGCGGTCGCGCTTTTCACTGTTTCGACCCAGCCGGGTTCCAGCGGAGCCGGCGCGGATGTCAACCGCTTCGTCCGCTTCGGTTTAAGCCCGCGCGGCGCGCAGGCGCTGATGCTGGCGGCCAAGGGCCATGCGCTGCTCAGCGGCCGCCACCACGTCGCCTTTGAGGATCTGCGCGCCGTGCTGCTCCCGGCGACGCGCCATCGCATCCAGCTCAATTTTCAGGGCCGCGCCGAAGACATCAACATCGAAAGACTGGTCCTCGACCTGTTCGACCATACCGTCAGGACGGTCGCATGAGGCCGATGCCATGAAGCCGTCTCCACAACTGCTCGACCGGCTGGCAGGCGCCCGCCTGCGCATCACCTCGGCCGAACCGTCCGTCAACGCCGGAGAGCGGCGCTCGCGCGCCCTGGGCGCCGGACTCGAGTTCGCCGGCCACCGCCCCTATCGGGAAGGCGACGACGTCCGCCATCTCGATCCGCGCCTCATGGCCCGGCTGGGCGATCCGTGGGTGCGCCAGTATGCGGTGGACCGGAAACTGCCGGTGTTCGTGTTGCTCGATGCCAGCGCCTCCATGCTCTGCGGCTCGGCGGCTCGCTACGAGCTGGCGGCGATGCTGGCGCAATTGTTCTGTTTCGTCGCCCTGGCTTCCGGCGATCAGGTGCAACTCGGCTTCGCCGGCGACAACCTGCGGTGGTCGCAACGCCTTCATGGATCGAGCCGCGCCGGGGAACTGTTTGCGTGGCTCGAACGCCAGCAGCCCGGCGGTGACGCGCCCTTCAGCAGGGCGTTGCAGGCCGCGCTCGGCGCCATGCCGCCGTCGAGCCTCGTCGTCATGCTCAGCGACTGGCTCGACGATGCTATCGACGGATCGCTGAAACCGCTCGCCGCCGCCGGGCATGAGCTCGTCGCCGTCCACATCGCCACTTCCCAGGACATGGCGCCGGTCACACAGGGGGCGGTGATGATGACAGACAGCGAGACCGGCGAGCCTATGGCAATTGTGCTCGACGACGAAACGATCCATCGCTACAGACAGGCCTTCGACGGCTGGCAGCAAGAACTCTCCGCGACGTTGACCCGCCTGCGCGGCCGTTACTTCCTCGTCGGAACGGATACCGATCCCGCGCGCTTCTTCCTTCATACGCTACGGGCAGCAGGCCTGCTCGGATAGCCGCCGATAACCACCCCGACAGACGAAGAGTGGGACGACGAGACCGACGCCTGTCGCCCCATCGCCGTCCAGACGGTGTTTTGCCGTTGCATTGCACCGCTGCCGGGAGAGGGTTGTTGACAATCCCACATTCGGGTCTTGCGCTACAGGCGCCTACACTTTACACAACGTTATAACATATCATTTTCAGCATTATCCTCCTCCGGCACCAGCACAGGGGCTTCAATGACCCGCATACGCCCGTTGAAAACCCGTTCCTTCCTCATTGCCGCCTTCGTCGCTGCCCCTGCTGTTGCAGCCCACGGCCAGTCGAGCGTGGAAAACGCGGAAATCGTCCTTGACCCCGTTGTCGTGACGGCGACATCGGGGGAGCGGTCCCTCAGGGACGCACCGGCGAGCGTCACGGTCGTACCGGGTGAGGAACTGCGGGAACGGCCCGTGCGCGACCTTGCCGACGCCGTCAATGGCACTCCCGGTGTGCAACTGACCGGCATCGGGCTCGGCCGGCGGGGGATTTCTCTGCGGGGCATGCTGCCCGACCACACGCTCGTCCTTGTCGACGGCATGCGCATCAGCAATTCGGCCTCGGCCATCGCCCATTCGGATTTCGAGCTTGGCTGGGTGCCGCCCGAGGCGATCGAACGGATCGAGGTTGTGCGCGGTCCCATGTCGTCGCTGTACGGCTCGGAGGCGCTCGGGGGCGTCGTCAATATCATCACCCGGCGCGCGACCGACGTATGGCGCGGCTCGTTCTCGACCTGGGGCGCATTCCCGGAGCACGGGCGCGGCGGCAACGGTTACAACCTCAGCAGCTATGTCGGTGGTCCCGTCATTCCGGGCGTTCTCGGGCTCAATCTGTGGGGCCAGTTCCGGGGCAGGACGGAGCTTGCCTCGCCTGACAATCCGCGGCTGTCATCGCTTGGTGACGAGAAAGCCTTCACGGGCACCGCAGCGCTCACCTGGACGCCGGATGCGCGACAGCGCATCGATCTTTCCTACAGCGGCGGATATGAGGAGAGGTGGAGCAACCTGCAGGGCGCAGGACCCTTCCCGACCTTTTACCGCTCCGAAGACGAGATCTGGCGCCAGCGGCTCTCGTTGTCGCACGAAGGCAACTGGGACTGGGGCACGAGCCGGCTGCGCTTCTACAACATGACGCTCAGGCGCGAGAATGCCCGCAGCGACGGCGCTCCGGCTTCCGGCCCGCACAGGTTCATCGACACCGTCGGCGACGGGCAGATCAGCTTCTCTCCCTTCACCAACCACAAGTTCACGCTCGGCGGCGAGATCCGTCAGGAGAAGCTGAGGGATCCGACGGTCAACGATGCGGGGCGCGCGCAGCAGACCCACTATGCCGGCTTCATCCAGGATGAGATTTCGCTTGGGCAGCAACTCGAGCTGGTGCTTGGCAGCCGCTTCGACCATCATGAGGAGTTCGGCTGGCATGCGAGCCCGCGCGCCTACCTCCTCTACCACTTCAATGATGCGCTCACCTTCAAGGGCGGCGTCGGCAGCGGCTTCAAGGCGCCGACGCTGAAGCAGCTCTCGCCCACCTACGAGGCCATCGCCGGCGGCGGCCGCTTCACCATCGTCGGCAATCCCGATCTCAAGCCGGAAACCAACCTCTCCTTCGAGGTCGGCGCCGAATACCAGCAGGGCATCTGGTCGGCACGGGTCATGGCCTTCCAGAACAATGTCGAGGATCTCATCCAGGCCGTCTGTGTCCTGCGCTGCACCGGCGCGCCCGGCGCACAATGGTCCTACAGGAATGTCGACGAGGCGCGCATCCGCGGTGTCGAGCTTGGCGGCGGCGTGGAGCTGTTGCCGAACCTACGGCTCGACGCCAACTACACCTATCTCGACCCCATCGACAGGGAAACGGGCGAGCGCCTGCCGGACCGATCCCGGCACGCGGCGAACGCCACGCTCGCCTGGTCGCCGCTCGAAAACCTGACCACCTCTCTGCGGATCAACTACGTTGGCGCGCAGAGGACGACGACCGCATCCGGACGCCAGCCGGCGTATACGATGGTTTCCGTCTATGGCGATTATGCCATCAACGAGGCGATCCATCTTCAGGTGGGTATCGAGAACATCACGGATGTCCGCCTCGCCGACGAGTCCGCCGACTATGCCTTCGCGGACGAAGGGCGGCGCTATTTCCTCGGCCTGCGGGCGAAGTTCTAGCCGGATGTTTCGGATCGTGCGCACCCTTGCCTTGATCCCGCTTGCGCTGGCCCTGCTCGTGGCCTCCTCCGGTGCCCAGGAGGCCGCTCCGACCGCACGCGCGGTCGTGCGCGTGCTTGCCAGCAGTTTCGTGCTGCCGGCGAAATTCGCGGCGATGCATCCCATTGCCGACGCGGCCAATGTCGCACTGGAAAGCGTCGACGTCGAAACGGCCAACTCATCGCCGGACGACTGGCTGACGGGCGCGGATCTCATCGTCCTCGACGTCCCGCGACCGGGCGACCGGTCACGCGTCGAGCAGGCACTGGGCGACCGGCTTGCGTCCTCAGTGGTGCCGGTCATCGTTGTCGGCGGCGGGCGGCCCGTCTGGCACCGGATCGCCGCGCGCGAAGCGTCGGTTCTGGCCGGCTACTATGCCGGCGGCGGGGCGGAGAATTTTCGTCAGTTCTTCGCCGCCGTCCATGCGTGGAAAACGGGCGGCGACCTTTCCGCATTCCCGCCGCCGCGGCGCTTGCCCGAAACGGGCTTCTATCATCCGGCCGCGCCGCACGTCTTCGATACGCTCGACGCCTACCTCGCCTGGGGGGCCGAACGCTGGGAGAACCCCGCCGGCCGCATCGGTTTCATCGTTCATAGCAGCGTCGTGTCGGGCATGCAGACCGGGCTTGTCGACGCTCTCATCGCCCGCACCGAGGCTGCCGGCCTCTTGCCCATCGTGTTCTGGTTCGACAGCGCGGACCCGCAGGGCCTGACGAAGGTTCTGCGGCCGGCGGGAGCGGACGCGCTCGTCAACCTCACCCACTTGCAGAACGGCACCGCGCGCAGCGCCGAGTTCCTCGCCCTCGACATCCCCGTCATCCAGACGACCGGTTTCCGGGAGGGCGGTCCGCGGGAATGGGCAGCGGCCACGACCGGCATCCCGATGCGCACGGCAGCGGTCTTCCTCGCCGGTCCCGAAGCCTGGGGCATGACGGACCCCATCGTGCTGAGCGCGGTGGACAATGGGGCGGAAGTTCCCCTGCCCGCCCAGCTCGATGCGCTGGCCGGCAAGCTGAAGAGCCTCGTCGCGCTGCGCCGCAAGCCCGCAACCGACAAGCGTCTGGCGCTGCTGTTCTGGAACTATCCCGCCGGCGAAAAGAACCTCTCTGCCTCGAACCTCAATGTCCCCGCCAGCATCGAAACCATCACCGCACGCCTGTCGCAAGCGGGCTACGATGTGCCACCGCTCGCCGAACAGGAGATGATCGCAACGGGTCAGGCGATGCTCGGCGGCCTCTACCGCACCGTGCCGCTGGAGGATCTGCTCCGCCGGAACCTCGCCGTCACCCTTCCCGTCGCGGACTACGAACGCTGGCTCGCCTCGCTCTCGCCGGCCAGGCGCCGCGCCTTTTCCCACTGGGGCGAACCGGCGAGGCATTGGGCCGTGCGCGTGGTGGACGGCGTGCCAAGTTTCGTCATTCCGGCACTCACGCGCGGCAAGCTCGTCATCATGCCGCAGATGCCGCGCGACGGCACGCCCGGCGGGCACTATCACGACACGTCGAGCCCGCCCGACCACCTTTACATGGCCGCCTATCTCTACCTGCGCGAGGCGCTCGGCACCGATGCCATCATCCATCTCGGCACGCACGGCACGCAGGAATGGCTGCCGGGCAAGGACCGGGGGCTTGCCGCCGATGACGATCCGTTCCTGACTGTCGGCGATGTGCCGGTGTTCTATCCCTACATCCAGGACAATGTCGCCGAAGCGCTGCAGGCGCGCCGACGCGGCCGCGCGGTCACGATCAGCCACCAGACCCCGCCCTTCGCCCCCTCCGGCCTCTACGACGAGCTGCGCGACATCCATCACCTGATCCACGACTACGTGCAGCTCGACGAAGGCGCTGTCCGGGACAGAACGGCGCGCGCGATCACGGACGCCGCCATCAAGGCCACCATGCACACCGACCTTGGCTGGAGCGAGGAGGCGGCGCGGCAGGATTTCGACGCGTTCCTGCCGGTCCTGCACGACCACCTGCACGCGCTGGCGAGAACGGCCATGCCGCTGGGGCTCCACACGTTCGGCCAGCCGGCTCTCCCCGACCACCGGCTGGCGACCGTCATGCAGCAGCTCGGCCAGCCCTACTATGAGGCGGTCGGCGCGGGATCCGACGAGCTTTTCGTCGACGATTTCGCGAAGCTGACGGAGACGGCACCTTTCGCCACCTTGCGAAAATACCTGCGCGAGGGCGCGGACCGCTCCTCCCTCCCCGATCCGTTGAAGAGCTTTCTCGGGCGCGCGGAGGCACTCGAGGCCGGCCTTGCCGCGCCCGGCGAGATCGAGGCGCTGCTCGCGGGCCTCGAGGGCCGCTTCGTCGCGCCCGGCGCGGGCGGAGACCCGGTCCGCAATCCCGATGTGAAAAGCGGCCGCAACCTCTATGCCTTCGAGCCGGACCGGATACCGACGCAAGCCGCCTGGGAGGCCGGCGGGCAGGCCTTCGAGCAGCTTGTTGACGCCTTTCGCAAGGATCACGGCGGCGCCCGGCCAGAGAAGCTCGCGTTCAGTCTCTGGTCGTCGGAGGCGGTGCGCCATCTCGGCGTGACCGAGGCGCAGGTACTCCATGCGCTCGGCCTGCGGCCGGTGTGGGACGAAGGCGGCCGCGTCCGCGCGCTTGAGATCGTGCCCGCCGCCGAGCTCGGCCGGCCGCGCGTCGATGTCGTTGTGCAGGCGACGAGCGTCTACCGCGATCAGTTCGACGGCTTCCTGCGGCTGCTGGCCGATGCGATCGATCGCCTTGCCGCCGTGGACGAGGCGGATAACCCGGTGGCCGCCAACAGCGCCCGCATCGCCGCCGCGCTGGCGCAGAAAGGCCTGCCGCCCGACGAGGCGCGGGAGCAGGCGCGCCTGCGCATCTTCAGCAACGCGCCGGGCAGCTACGGCTCCGGCCTGCCGGACATGACCCTGCGCTCCACGACCTGGGAGGACGATTCCGCACTTGCCGCACGCTTCCTCGACGGTACCCGTTATGCCTACGGCGCCAAAGCCTGGGGCATCAGCCCGGCTTCCGTCAACCTCTTCGCCGAGCAGTTGAAGGGCACACAGGCCGCCGTCATGTCGCGCTCATCCAATCTGCATGGCGTCTTGTCCACCGACCATCCGTTCGAATTTCTGGGCGGTCTGTCGCTCGCGATCCGCCACCTCGATGGCAAGGGTCCATCGCTCTACGTCTCGGACCTGCGTCAAGGCGCACCACGGACCGCATCCCTCGCCCGCGTCCTGTCGGATGAGTTGCGCACCCGCACTCTCAACCCGCAGTGGATCGAGGGCATGAAGGCGGAAGGCTATGCCGGCACGCTCGCCATGCTCAACGCGGCCAACAACCTGTTCGGCTGGCAGGCGGTCGATCCCTCAACCGTGCGCGCCGACCAGTGGCAGGCCCTGTTCGAGACCTATGTGGCGGACATCCGCAATCTCGACATCGACGCCTGGTTCGAGACGCACAACCCCACCGCACAGGCACAGCTCCTTGAGCGCATGGTCGAAGCCATCCGCAAGGCATACTGGAACGCGCCCGCAGATACGCGCCGGCAACTTGCGGAACGCTGGCAGGAATTGGCTGCCAACCACAATGTCGACGTCGGTGAGCCCTTGACCCGGGCGTTCGTCGAGCGCATGGCAGCCGGCTTCGGCCTCGCTGCGTCAACAACACCCGCCGCCACGCAGGGAGTGGCCGGCGTGCCGCTGGAGCCCGCCGAGCCGGCAGCGGGGGCGACGCAGGCGGTTCAAGGCCAGGTGCTGGAAGAAATGGCGGCGGACCAGCCGAACGACGGCTGGCCGCTGTGGGCGTCGCTTCTCGTCCTTTTCGGCCTGCTGGCGGCCGGCGCGGGCCTTCAATGGCGTGCCAACGCCTCACGGAATAGAGCCTTTCTGCGTTTCGTTGAAACGCAGAAAGGCTCTATCTTTTTGATTTGACGCGTTTTCCTCACGCAAAGCGGTACCCACTTTGCTTGAAAACGCTTTAGCCGGAGTTCCCCCCCATGAACGGTCTCGAACTTGGCCTCTACGATCTGTCGCGCCTGTTCCTCACGCCTGTGCTCATACTGATCGCCGCATCGCTTGCCTATACGTTCGTGGCGCTCGGCATGTTTCTGGCCGAGACCGCCCAGCGCTGGCGCGGCAAGTACCGTCCGGTCCTCGCGGGCGAAGCCGGGCAGGCGCTGCACAGCGACGATCTCGAACTGCGGATCATGAAACGGCTGGAATGGCTGCGCATCGTCTCGCGCGCCGCGCCGATGCTTGGCCTCGTGGCGACGATGATCCCGATGGGGCCCGCGCTGCTGGCCTTGAGCCGCGGCGACGCGGCCTCTGTCGGCGACAATCTCGTCGTCGCCTTCTCGGCCGTTATTCTCGCCCTCATCAGCGCCAGCATCACATTTTTCATCCTGACGATCCGGCGGCGGTGGCTGCTGGAGGAGTTGCGCACCCTCGAACGCGCGGGAGGCGTTGCCTGATGCGGTTTCTGGACCATGATGATGCCGACGACCCGATCCTGTCCGTCGTCAATCTCATCGACCTGTTTCTGGTGGTAATCGGCATCCTGATGATCGTCATCGTCACCAATCCGCTCAATCCGTTCTCCGCCGCGAAGGTGACGGTGGTGGAGAACCCCGGCGAACCGGACATGCGCATCACCGTCAAGGACGGTCGGGAACTGAAACGCTACGAGGCAAGCGGCAAGATCGGCGAGGGCCAGGGTGTGCGTGCCGGGATCACCTATCGCCTCGACGATGGCAGGATGATCTACGTGCCGGAGGCCGCCTCGTCCCTTCCGTAGGTGCGGGCCTTCTGACGTACATTAAGGAATGCCGCTTCCCAGGATTACGGCAGGTACGCCTCGGCGCCGGCGCGAATGATATCCTCCTCGCTCATCCGCCGGTGCCAATGGGAATGCAGGACCTGGCGCTCCCGCGGGAGCCCGATTCGATCGCGGAGCCAGTGGTGGATCCGGCGAAAGGCGCTGTATTCGCAGCCGCCCCAGAAGAAGGCCGTTTCCAGATCGGCGGGCCATCGGACGGTCTCGACCGCATCGGGGAGAGGCGAGGTTTCACCGTCACCGCTTGCCGGGCGATGAAGCCAGCGAATTTGCACCCCGGGGGGAGCGGTCAATGGCTGCTCTTCGGACCGGCCGGCCACTTCGATGAAGGCATGTCCCCTGACGTCCACGTCCAGCGTTTCGAGAATCCTCGCGATCCCCGGAAGACCGGTCTCGTCGCCGGCGAGCACGACGAACGACGCTGGCTTCGGGCCATGGGCCGCAGGGCCGAGAATGCCGACGATATCGCCCGGTTGGGCGGCGAGCGCCCAGCGCGTGGCGGGTCCGGGTGTGTCGTGAAGGGCGAAATCGATGGCGATCTCCCCCGCCTCCGCGTTGATGCGCCGGATCGTATAGACGCGGGTATCGAGCGTTTGCTCGTTCGGCCAGACGACATGCCCCCGATCGTCGAGCCGCGGCCACTCCGGCTGCCGGACGTCCTTCGGCTGAAAGATCACCCTGCAGTGGAGCTGGTCGGGGCGATCGAAGCGAGCCAGGTTTTCGCCATGAAAGGCAATGCGACGCATCCGCGGCGTCAGTTGCGTGACACGATCGACGCGCAGGACGCGCAGATCATCCGGAAGGGACGGACCTGTTTCATCCCCGGACCATCGGATGTCCAGATTCTCGCTGGCGGCGATGAACAGGATCGGCCCGACGAGCGCGTGCTTCAGCCGGTTGAGCGCGTTCCGGTCAGCAGTCTCGACCTCCAGGTTCAATCGGCCCGGCAGCGCTTCCACGGTTGCGTGCCCGAACGGCGTCGTCACCCTGTGAATGCCGTTTTCCGGCGTGACCGTCATGTCGTGCGTGGCGATCGAGGTCAGGACGGAATCGAGAAAATCGGCAATCCTTGGAAAGTCGACAATTGCGGTCGCCCGGTAGAGGCGCTGGCCGCGCACAGGTTGCGTCATGATGTCCTCCTACAGCGAAATCCAGAGCGGACCCTCCATCGGTGTCGCCAGAAATCGCGAATTGATCTCGGCAAGCGTCGCCTCCGGATCGAGATCGCGACAGCGATCCGGATGCAGCCACTTCGCGGCGGTCTCCACGAACAGGACATTGAGCGGAAGCACCGTGATCAACCCCGTCCAGATCCCGTGAACGCGCCGGCCTTGCACGCTGGGCAGCGTGTCGAAACCGGTGCGCCGGATCAGGCGCTCAAGCCCCTTGCGGGCTGCGAGCGGGTCGAGGCCCGGAGCGATCGCCGGCCGCCCGCCCGCTGCCCACTCCCCGCCCGAGGCGATATAGACGTCATGGGGTGTCGTCAGCAGAAATTCGAGCGACAGCTTCTGGAACCACGGGGCGGCAACGCCCGGCAAGGTGGTACCGCCCGCCAGTTCAAGCAGCTCGCCCCAGATTCTGTTACCCGCCGCCCAGCAGCAGTCATCGACGGTCGACTGGACTTCCAGGTAGGTCGTCACGGGGGCGGCATCGGCTACCCGCCCGGCCACTCCCGCGATGTGCTCATCGAAAAACCTGGCGAAAGCCTGCGCCTTCTCCCGCGCATCGAGAAGCTCGCCCCACATCCGCATTTCGTCATGCAGATTGGCCACGGGGCCGCGCCGCGAGCGCTCTCCGGCCCGGGCATTGCTCGATGCATCGCTGAAGATGACCGGAATCCCGGCGCTCTCCAGCCGCCTGACCAGAAGATCGTTGCCGCCGTCGGGAGCCATCAGCAGATTGGCGACGACAAGGTCCGGCGACAGGTCGACCAGTTTCTCGAAGGAAACGGTATCGGGCGTCTGGCTCCCGACAACCTCGATCCTTTGATCGGGATCGAAGCGCCGCAACAGGAGGTTGCTGTCGATGCGGTCGGTCGCCGCCCACCCGGCCACGAACGACGCGGGATCCGGATGCACGAGCGCCATGCTAACGATATCCCGCGCCTCCAGCAGGACGATCCGTTTCGGCCGGGCGGCAAGGGATACCCTGCGGCCCGTCACATCGGTAATCTCGAAAGCTTCACCGGAACGCGCGGGAGCTGCGGATAGGAAGCCGCCCATAATAACGGAACCGCAGAAAGCGCGCCGATCGATCGCCATGGCGCCTACCATCTGTAGCGCAGGCCCGCCAGCACCTGCCGTCCGTTGCCGAACTGGCAATAGATGTTGGAGCTGCAGCTCGAGTAATAGTCCTTGTCGAACAGGTTCGTGACGTTGAGCGTCGCCTCCAGCCCCTCCAGGGCTGGCGTTTTCGCGCCGAAGTCGTAGCGCAGGGCCGCGTCGACGAGGGTATAGCCGCTCGCCTTCGCCGTATTGGCGTCGTCGGCGTAGCTCGCGCCGACGAAGCGAACCCCGCCTCCGATCGTCAGCCCCGCCAGCAGCCCCTCGTCGATCGTATAGCTTCCCCAAAACGATCCGAAGTGATTGGGAACAGCCTGCGGCCGGTTCCCGACGATCGAGGCGTCGCCCGATCTTGAAACCTCGGTATCGAGCAGCGTCAGCGCGGCGATGAGGCCGAGGTTTTTCGTGAGATTTCCCCTCGCCTCGAATTCAAGCCCCCGGGACCTGATCTCACCCTGCTGGACGCTGAACCCCGGTATGACACCCGCCGTCAGGACGTTCTTCTGGCGAATGTCGAAGGCCGAGAACGTGAACAGGGCATCGAAACCGGTCGGCTGATACTTGATACCGACCTCATACTGCTCGCCTTCGGTGGGGACGAAGGCCGCCCCGTCGGC
The DNA here is from genome assembly GCF_053570585.1 of Pseudochelatococcus sp. B33. NCBI lineage: Bacteria > Pseudomonadati > Pseudomonadota > Alphaproteobacteria > Hyphomicrobiales > Chelatococcaceae > Pseudochelatococcus > Pseudochelatococcus sp. B33. Next base: position 25,991 of record NZ_JBSEFH010000003.1, read on the forward strand.
GCCGACACCGATCACCGGCTCGAAGGATGTCGAGTAGCTCGCATAGGGCGCGAGGCCGTTGTCGAACAGGTAGAGCAGCCCTGCCCGATAGCTCGTCTTGTCGCTCTCCTGCTCCGAACGCGTGACCGCGAGGCGGTTGTCGGTCTCTTGCCGGGTCCAGTCGTGGCGGACGCCGAGCAAAGCGCGGAAACCGCCGAACTTCAGCTGATCCTGCAGGTAGAGCCCGGTTTGCCGGACCGTCTGATCGCTGTCGATGATCTTCGCGAGCGGGCCGGCAGGCTGCCCGTAACGCGGATTGACGACATCGAGCGGGGTGGCGGCGCCGAACAGATATTGCCATCCGCTGGTCGAATTCTGGTGGTCGACCCCCGCGAGGACGGTGTGGCCTATGGCTCCGGTATCGAAATTGAACTGGGCCTGATTGTCGAAGGCAACACCGTCGACATCCTCGATCGATCGCAGGGCGTGGCGCGGGATGATGCCGGCGGTCGAGATCGGCCCGGACATCTGGAGGGATCTGAAATCGACATCGACATGCGAATAGCGGAAGTGCGACCTGACGGTCACGAGATCATTGAAGCGATGCTCGAACTTGTAGCCGATTCCGTACTGCTCCCGCTCGAAGGCGTCGAAGGCCGGATCGCCGATGTTCAGCTTGCGGTTGAGACTCGACCGGTATTCGGCAGGTGCCAGAAAGCGGGGATAGAGCGAGTTGAAATAGCCGCCCTCCGGATCCCGCTGAAAATAGCCTGATACGAGGAGCGACGTATCCGGATCGGGCTGCCATTTCAGCGCCGGCGCAACCCCGAAACGCTTCTCGTCGACGTCCTCGTAACGCGTGCCCGCCGAGCGGCCGATCATGCTCAGACCGTATTGCCACCTGCCATCGGCTGTCAGCGGCCCGCGTGACGTCAGCCCGCCCTGGATCCTGCCGTGGCTTCCTCCCTCGACACGGACCTCGTTGTAGGGATGCTCAGACGGCATGCGGCTGATCTGATTGACCAGCCCGCCCGGGCTGATCTGTCCGTAAAGCACCGCCGAGGGGCCCTTGAGCACGTCGATGCGGTCGAGCAGGAAAGGATCGATGGAGGTCTGGGCGAAGGCCTGCCCCCGCGGCAGCTTCAGGCCGTCAAGAAAGTTGACATAGGTCGTCGAGGTGCCGAACGCTCCGAAGCCGCGCAGGAAAACGGAATCGTACCGCGCGTTCGTGTCGCGATCGGAGAGCACGCCCGCGGTATAGCGCAAGGCATCGCTCACGGTCTGCGGATTCTGCTCATCGATTTGCCTGCGCGAGACGGTCGTTATCGATTGCGGCGTTTCGAGGACGGGCGTTTCGGTCTTGGTTGCCGATATCGTGCGCCCGACAAACAGCCGGTCGCGCGTATCCGCAAGAGGCGCTTCGCCTTCGACGACGACCGTATCGAGCTGGATGGCAGCATCCTGGGCGGACGCCGCAACCATCCCGAGCGTCGATACGCCGACCAAAGCGATGCAAGCGATGCGCATTGAACCCTGAACCATCGAATCCCCCTGATGCCGCCTTCGGGCAGGTTCGGCGACATGAGAACCTTCCAGCGGCGCACGCCTTGAAACCGGTCACGACGAATAAACAAACGGGACGGTCCTGTCCAGTTTATTTCCGTTGATTATCATCATATTAGAATTGGAATTGATTGATATTGTGGTATGGGTTGGAACGGATCCGGCGGTTGACGCGAGGAGGAAAATGGTCTCACAGGTTCGCGCCGGGAGCCGGGAGCACAAGAAGTCCGGCCCGTACGTATGAGCGGCATGCACGAATGGGGACAATATGACTGACCGAAAATCGGCGCGTTCGAAATCCAGAAGCGGACGACCAACGAAGCAGGAGGCAAAAGAGCCGACCTCGCGTATCCTGGAGACTGCCCTCGGGCTGTTTGCCTCCCGGGGTTTTGCAGGGACATCCGTTGAACAGGTCGCGGCAGCGTGCGGAGCGGGAAAGGACACGATCTACCGGCGCTTTCCCTCGAAAGCGGCGCTGTTCGAAGGTGTCGTCGAATATGCCCGCAACCAGGTATTGGAACGGGTGCGGGATCTCGCGCCGACTGAAGGCGACGTGCTCACCCGCCTGCAAAGCCTCCTGAGGCTGTTTCTCGCCATCAACATGGAGCGGGATCTCATCGCCCTGAAGCGCATCACGCTGAGCGAGGCCATCGTGTTCGGCAAGCAGGACTCGGGCGTCTCACAGCCCGATCCTCTCATGGAGAAGCTCATCGATGCCGTCAGCGCGGCGCAGGCCGGACGCTTCCTGCGGGCCGGAGATCCGGCATTCATGGCCGCCTATCTCATTCACAGCCTGGTTTCCGTGCCCACGACACGCGCCATGCTGGGCGGCTCCGACTATGACGCGCCGGAAGCGCTGGACGCCTATTTCGGCACCGTGTGGAACTGGCTGATCGACGGATTGGCGGAGCCTCAAGCTGAGAGATTGGCCCCGCCGGCGCAGGCTGATGCTGCTCCGTAGTCAGCTTTGATGATATTGAAAAACGGGCGTTGAAAAAGAACATCCTCAACGGGCGCATGCACCAGATCCGTCGTCTCCGCAATAGGTTGCCCCCGTAACCCAATGCGGTGCGAAATCGCGGGAAATCGCGACTGCATTTGATATAATCTGCAATGCGAAGCCCGTGACAGTCTTTGAGGAGACCTCCGATGACCGCGCCGCATCCGTCGCAAACCCATATCGGCAATCGCGCCTTGCATCCGGAAACGCAGATGCTGAATTTCGGCTATGATCCGGAGCTCTCCGAAGGCGCCGTCAAGCCACCCGTCTTCCTGACGTCGACTTTCGTCTTCAAGTCCGCCGAGGACGGCCGGGATTTCTTCGACTATGTCTCCGGCCGCAAGGAACCGCCGCAAGGCAAAGGCGCCGGCCTCGTCTACTCGCGCTTCAACCACCCGAACAGCGAGATCGTCGAGGACCGCCTTGCCGTCTACGAGCGGACGGAAAGCTGTGCCCTGTTCTCATCCGGCATGTCGGCAATCGCCACGACGCTGCTCACCTTCGTGCGCCCGGGCGATGTCATCCTGCATTCGCATCCGCTCTACGGCGGCACCGAAACGCTGCTGGCCAGGACGTTCCTCAATCTCGGCGTTTCCGCCGTCGGATTTGACGACGGCGTCAGCGAGGCTTCGGTGAAGGCTGCGGCCGACGAGGCGACAGCGAAGGGCCGCGTCTCGGTCATCCTGGTCGAGACGCCCGCCAATCCGACCAACAGCCTGGTCGATATCGCGATGATCCGCCGGATCGCGGATGCGATCGGCGAAAAGCAGGGCCATACGCCGATCATCGCATGCGACAACACGCTGCTCGGGCCGGTTTTCCAGCGACCGATCGAACACGGGGCGGATATCTCGCTCTACTCGCTGACGAAGTATGTCGGCGGCCATTCGGACCTGATTGCCGGAGCCGCGCTCGGCGGCAGCGCACTGATGAAGCAGGTCAAGGCGCTGCGGGGCGCGATTGGCACGCAGCTTGATCCGCATTCGTGCTGGATGCTGGGACGGTCGCTGGAGACGCTGCAGATCCGCATGGAGCGCGCAAACAGCAACGCGAAGACCGTGGCCGACTTTCTGCGGGATCACCCGAAGGTCGAGACGATTCACTATCTGCCCTACAGCGATCCGGAATCGGCCACCGCCCGCACATTCGCGGCCCAGTGCAGCGGTGCGGGTTCGACCTTCTCCTTCGATATCGATGGCGGTCAGCCGGCCTCGTTCCGGTTCCTGAACGCGCTGAAGATCTTCAAGCTCGCCGTCAGTCTCGGCGGAACGGAGTCGCTCGCCTCCCATCCCGCGACGACGACGCATTCCGGTGTGCCGGCAGATGTGCGCGAACGCATCGGCGTGCTTGACTCGACGATCCGGCTGTCGATTGGAATCGAGCACCCCGACGACCTGATTGCCGATCTCGCCTTGGCGCTGGACGAAGCGTAGGCCGGGCGGCCTCACCTGCGATCAGGGTGGCGCCCGGCCCATAGCAGCCGCAACGGCCGCTTCATCCCGCATCGCCGTCATGGCGCTTGTCCGGATTGCCGCCTTGCGATATCCTTCAGAAACAGGCTTGGCCCGCGCCTCCCCCCTCCAATCGGGGAAGTATTGCACATACGGGGTAACGAGATCATCGAACCATCTGTTCGAGCGTCCGCATAAGGAGGGATTGCGTCTCTGGCTCGTAATGGAGGTTCCTTGATGAGGCTGTCCGCCCCCATCTACCAACTGAAACGCCGGGCCAAACAACTGGGTCGGGACGAAAAAATTGCCCTCCACGAAGCGTTGGATCGCATTGCGCGGGAGGAGGGTTTTGCGGGATGGAGCCTGCTCTCTTCCCAGTTCGCCATGCACTCGCCGTCGAAAACCGTGCTTTCCAAACTTGCGAACGGGGAGTTGCTGTTGCTGGGTGCTCGCCCCGGACACGGCAAGACCCTGCTGGGGCTTCAGATTCTGCTCGATGCGGCTCGCGAGGGCAGGAGGGCACTCTTTTTCACGCTGGAATATACCGAGCGTGAAACAAGGGAGCGTATCCATTCACTGGATGGATACGCTCACAGCCTTGGCGACAAGCTGGAAATTGTGGCCTCGGACGACATCAGCGCCGATTTTATCATCCGGCATCTGGCCGGCCCGGCCCGTGGAACGGTTGCCATCATCGATTATTTGCAAATTCTCGATCAGCAAAGAAGCAAGCCATCTCTTTCGGAGCAGATGCAGGTTCTCCGGAAATTTGCGCGCAAGACCGGGGTCATCCTGGGGTTCATCTCTCAGATCGACCGTTCCTTTGACCCGGAGCGCGACCCTGTCCCAGGTATCCGGGACATTCGCCTGCCTAATCCCGTCGAGTTGGGCATCTTCTCCAAAGCCTGTTTTCTGCACAACGGCCAAGTCCGGCTTCAGGATGTAGCCTGACCGGATCTCCTGTCGGGATGCCGAGAAAGCGCCCCGGCAGGACTCCCGTATGCACCCCAATTGGGACGAGATCGAAGTCTGCGGTGCTTGTTCACACCTATTCGCGCAGCGCCACCTCACGGGTCTCGCGTACCGACGGCAGTATCAGGATGACAAGCAGCACCACAATCGCCACCAGGAAACTCAGACTGATCGGCTGGTTGAAGAATGTAGAGGGATCGCCGCGCGAGATCAGCATCGCGCGGCGCAGATTCTCTTCCATCATCGGTCCCAGGATAAAGCCCAGGATGAGGGGTGCCGGCTCGCAATCAAGCTTGATGAAGATGTAGCCAAGTACCGTCAGCGCAGCCATCAGGTAAACATCGAAAACGTTGTTGCTCGACGAATAGACGCCGATGGCACAGAATACCAGAATCGACGGGAACAATAATCGATACGGGATCTTTAGAAGCCTAATCCAGATGCCGATCAGCGGCAGATTGAGGACGAGCAGCATCAGGTTGCCAATCCACATCGATGCAATGAGCCCCCAGAAGAGTTCCGGCTGCTCCGTCATGATGCCAGGCCCGGGTGCAATACCCTGGATCATCAGCGCGCCAATCATGAGCGCCATCGTCGGATTGGAGGGGACGCCAAGCGTGATCATCGGAATGAACGATGTTTGCGCTCCTGCATTGTTCGCGGCTTCCGGCCCCGCGACACCGCGAATGTCACCCTCGCCGAAAGTCCGCGGGGGACGAGCGGTACGCTTCTCCAGCGTATAGGCAGCAAACGAAGCCAGCAGCGCGCCGCCGCCGGGCAGCACGCCCAGCAATGAGCCGAGAATGGTGCCACGCGCGATGGACGGCGCGGATTGCTTCACATCTGGCCACCCCGGCAGCACGCGACCCACGGCGCGCGGCGACACGTCGCGATCGACCTTGCCCTCCAGATTGGTCGCGATTTCGGCAAGGCCGAACAACGCCATGCTCAGGGCGATAAACCCGACGCCGTCGGCCAGTTCAGGAATACCAAAGGCATACCGCACCGTGCCCGAATTGACGTCCGTTCCCACAAGACCGAGCAGAAGGCCGGTAATGATCATGGCGATCGCCTTGATGACCGAACCGCGCGCCAGGACGACCGACGCCACAAGTCCGAACGCCATCAAGGAGAAGTACTCGGCCGGGCCGAAGTTCAACGCGACATCGCTCAGAACCGGCGCCAGGAACGCCACCGCCAGCGTCGATACGCATCCGGCAATGAAAGAGCCAATCGCCGCAATGCCGAGCGCCGGGCCGGCGCGTCCTTTCAGCGCCATCTTGTAGCCGTCGATCGCCGTAACGACCGACGACGACTCGCCCGGGATGTTGATCAGGATCGCTGTCGTGGAGCCTCCATATTGCGCGCCATAGTAAATACCCGCCAGCATGATCAACGCGGAACTGGGAGGCAGCGCATAGGTGACCGGCAAGAGCATGGCGATGCTGGCGACAGGCCCCAGCCCCGGCAGGATGCCCACCAGCGTGCCCAACAACACGCCGGTGAAACAGTACAAAATGTTCGATGCCGTCAACGCAACGCTGAAACCGAGGTCGAGATGCGAAAATACGTCCATTGCGTCATCTCCAACGTGGCCTACGCCGGCGCTAGCGTGTTTCAGCGCTTCACGGAAACGCTGAAACACGCGAACTATTTGGTTTAACGCGTTTTCTTCACGCGAACCGGTTTCCACGTCGCTCGAAAACGCTATAGGCCGTTAACGGAACGGTCTGGCGACGCGCACGTCACAGCGTTCGCCGGATGACACCCAGGCGGCGGTGAAGATCTACAGAAACCTGGGCCACAGTGCGATCGGCAGCTTGAGCGCCACCACGAAAAGAAGCGCCGACGAAAGAGCAAGACACGCCGCAAGACGCAAGCTTTCCCCGAGCTTGAACTCGCGGCTGGCGTGCCCTCCCGCCAGCACCAGCGCGATGACCGACGCGACAAGGCCGAACACGTTCAGCATCATGCCGAACAGAACGACAGCACCAACGAGCACCCCCAGGGAGCGGACTCCTGACCAGGAAGGCACGCCCCCCGCTTCCGCCCCGCCTGCTGAACGGACAAGGCTTGCCAGCATGATGATCAGCCCGATCAGCGCCAGCAAAATGCCAAGCACAAGAGGAAAGAATCCCGCCCCTATCCGCGCCGGAGACCCGATCGCATAGGCAGGCGCCATCGCGGCGAACCCGGCCCCCAGACAACAGAACAGAAGCCCCGACAGAAAATCCCTGTTACCGACATGCATGCCGCTCCCTCATGTCCACTCTGGTTTATTTCTTGGTTGTCAGGGCCTCAGGCATCACGCGAGGCGGGTTGAATCCGCCACGCGCCGGCAGGCAGCCGGAATTTGGGCCCGTTCGTTGATCTAACGTTAAGATTGTCAGACAACGATGTCAATCATGCTGGAGGCTCGCATTTTCGGCGATGCGCTCAGTCCCTCGTCCGTTCCGCGGCCGCGAGCAGGATCTCGTACAGTGCCTTCTCTTGGGGATTCTTCGAGGTTACCTCCTCCCCGACGGGCAATACAAGGTCCATGAGCTGCTTCTGCTCCTCGGGAGAAAGCCGGACAATCTCACCGCCGTTCTTGACCCACGTCTCATAGCCGTTATTCACGTCGTCAAGAGAGAACTGAAAAAGTTCCTCGCTGACTTTCTTGCCGGCTTTGACGACGGCCTCCTGCAAATCGGGAGGGAGCTTGTCGAACCAAAGCTTGCTGATGACTGTCGTTGCGGAAATGATGCCGTGGTTGGTTTCAATGAGATGCTTGGCTGCATCGTTGAAGCGCAGGGCGACGAAAATCGGCACGCAGCTCATGACGCCGTCGAGTGCGCCCTGCTGCAACGCGGGCAGCACTTCGCCGAGCGACATCGGCACCGGAGCAGCCTTGAGCGCACGCACCTGGCCGATCTGCAGCGATCCGGCCGGAACACGGGTCTTCAGGCCCTCGAAATCGGCAAGCTTGGTAATGGGCCTGCGCGATACGAATACGGTCGGCCCGGAGATGAAAAGCCCTAGTCCCTTGAGGCCCTTGTCGGAGCCCAGTTCAAGAAAGGCCTTGTTGAACTCGGGATCCTGCAAGGTACGGTTGGCGTGCGCGACGTCCGTGAACAAGCCAGGAGCGCTGAGCAACTGGAAACGGCTGTCGACGCCGGTGAGGAATTCGGGCGGGCCGACGAAACCCTGGATCGCCCCGAACTGCGTCTGCTCGATCATGCGCGGGATTTGGCCAAGCTGGCTTGAAGGATAGATCTCAACCTTGATGCGGCCGCCGGTATCCTCGTCGAGCTGGGCGGCAAAGCGCTTCATCCATTCATGTTGCGCATCGTTGACCGTCGCAGTGCCTATTTTCATCACGATCGGTGCCGTCTGCGCCCTGGAGATGCCGGCCGGTGCAGTGACCGCCAGCACGCCCATGCCGAGCATGGCAATGAAATATCTAACTATCGTGTTCATCTAACGCTCCGTTCCCGTCTGTTTATCGCGATTAGAGCTGCTATGTTCCCCATGGCAAAACAGCCACGCCTCAAAACGAAGCAGCATTAACCGGATGCCAACACCTGTTTGCAGGTGTTTCTCTGGATTATTGAACACAACCGCCACCCCGACAACCGGATTGGCATCCGATTTGCTTGTCGATAGCAACCGATACGAGATCGCGCACGTTCGGCGCTCGGCGCCTCACATAACCAGATTGACAGATTGTCTTACATATATCAGGGTCAATGGCAAGAACGGATTGCGCCCGGCATGCTACGAAGCGCGACGAGACAGATCCAGAGCAAGCGCCTGAAACAAGGACAGGCTTGGGCGAAAGCCAGCTTAACCAAGAACTGACCTGTACGGCTGGGAGAAGTGGGATTGGTGATGCATAAAGAATGTTCTCTGACACAACCGGTGAACAGTCACGCACATTGGGCGGCAACGATCAGGCGCACGGGAGATGCGATCAGCAACGTGTGCATGTATCTCGCGGGAATTGCGCTCCTGGTGATCGTGGCCATCAACGGAATCAACGTCGCAGGGCGTTATTTCTTCGCAGCCCCCATACTCTGGGCCGAAGAAAGTATGTTGTACCTGATGATTTTCGTGGTTTTCGTGGGAGGAATTACAGTATCATGGCGTGGGATACACATGAAGCTGGATGTTTTTCTGTATCGCATGAGACGTCACCTCAGACGGATTGTAGTTCTTTTTTGTGCTGTGCTTGGAGTTACAGTACTACTTGTCATCAGTTTTGCCAGCATTGAAATCGTCTCGATGCTGTATGCGTTCGACCAACGGAGCGATGCGCTTGAAGTGCCGATGTGGATACCCCAGAGCTTCGTTCCGCTCGGCCTGACTTCATTTGCAATCATGATCGTGCTGCGCCTCCTTGCCTTCGGGCTGGACGCGCGTCCGAGTGATCATGACGACGAGAGCTACCCGGATCTCGCCGCCGCCGAGGCGCAGGCGGCCGCCGGCACGGGAACCGCCCACACAAAGGCACAGGAAGGCAACCCATGACAGCGCTCGTTTTTGTTGGCCTTCCGGTATCCCTTCTCGTGCTTGGCATGCCGATATTTCTCGTCCTGCTGATAGCCAGCACAGCGGGCGTCCTCTATCTCGGCATCGGTCCCATCTATGCCGTTCATACCGCCGTTTTCGGCAGTCTCGACACCTTTTCGCTGCTGGCGGTTCCGCTCTTCATTCTGGCTGGCGACATCATGGCGCGCGGCGGCATCGCCCAGCGCTTGATAACGCTCATCATGTCGACCGTCGGCGGCGTACGCGGGTCGCTCGGCATTGCGACGATCGGATCGGCGTCGGCTTTCGGCGCCATGTCGGGGTCGAGCGTCGCTTGCGTCGCGGCAATCGGCAAGCTGACATTGCCCGCGCTCGAGAAAAACGGCTACGGGCGGACTTTCTCGGTGAGCATGATCACTGCGACCGGCGTCATCGACGTGATCATTCCCCCGTCCATCCCCATGATCATCTACGGAATCGCTGCCCAGCAATCGGTAACGCAGCTTTTCATCGCCGGCATTGTCCCGGGACTGCTTATCGGGGGGGCGCTTGCCGTATACGTCGTTGTGCGCGCGCGTCTCAGGAACATCGCGGCGGGTGACCCGCCGCAGCTCGATGTCATCCTGGCCGCCCTGCGCCGTTCGGTCTTCGCCGTCTTTGCGCCCATCCTGATTCTTGGCGGAATTTACGGCGGCGTGTTCACGCCAACCGAAGCGGCCGGCATCGCATGCATCTATGCGATCTTCGTATCGGTGTTTATCTATCGGGAACTCAGTTGGGGCGATGTGCTGCGCATCACGCTTGATTCCGCGGTGCTTGTCGGACAGATCATGATACTCGTTGGTGCGGCGGGCGCCTATGGATGGCTGGTAGCCACCAGCGGCTTTCCGCAACAGCTTGTCGCCTTCATTCAGGGCCTGCACCTCGAAACCTGGCTGCTGCTGCTCGTCATCAACTTCGTGCTGCTGTTCGTCGGCAGCGTCCTCGAGCCGCCCCCGGCCATTCTGGTGCTGACGCCGCTGCTGACGCCGATCGCCGCCCAGGCCGGCGTCGATCCGCTGCACTTCGGCATTATCGTCACCGTCAACCTGGCCATCGGCATGTTCCTGCCGCCGTTCGGGCTAAACCTGTTCGCCTCGCACGCCTTGTTCAGGACGCCGCTGCCGGCGCTCTATCGCGGGGTTGTGCCCTTCCTGTTCATCTACCTGGCCATGCTGATGCTGCTGACTTATGTGCCCGCCATCACCCTGGCACCGATGCGATGGTTCGGCCAAATGTAGCCCGCAAAGCGAGCCGGGCCGTCGCAACAGGCGATGTCCCGGCTTGTCCTTATCGGTTGGTCGGCCCTCCTCGGATCAGGACGGATCTTTGGCGGTGATTCCGGGTTGTTCGAGTTCATAGGCGGCGCGGGCGGAATTATAGGCCTGCTCCACGTGCTCTATCGCGGCGCGGCGGGCGCCTTCCTCATCCCCCGCCTCGATCGCCTTGACGATGGCCTTCATTTCCTGATGGCTGTTTTTCGCACGCCCGGGCAGCGACATGGAGCGTCCACGCAAGAAATTGATGCGGACATGCAATCCATGCAGGATTTCCTTGATGATCTTGTTGCGACACAGACGCAATATCTCATCGTAGAGTTCGACCGTCACGGACAGTTGCGCCTCGCTGTCGTTTGCCCGCACCGCTTTTCCGAAGGCTGTCAGTATCGTGCGCATGCGCTTGCAATCGGCAGGCGTCGCGTGCCGCGTGGCCAGCGCCGCCGCCTCCCCTTCCAGCAGCGCCCGCACCTGATAGATCTCCGTTGCCTCCTGCCAGGAAAGCACCGGGATCTGCGGTCCGCGGTTGGGGATCATCACCACCAGCCGCTCGGCCTCAAGGCTGCGTAACGCCTCGCGTATGGACGGGCGGCTGACGCCGAGCATCTTACACAGCTCAGCCTCGACAAGCCGATCACCCGGTTTGAAAACGCCAGTGACAATGGCTGCGCGAAGTTTTTCAACCGATTGATGCTGTACCGTTTTGGGGGACACGCGAAGATCGAAGGGTGTCATGGCTTACCTTATTCCCACCTAATAATTTTCTTTGGACGATCTTACGCATACGTGTCGCAGCACTCCGACGGATCGTCCCGCAAACGCTCTTCGCCCGATCTGGACCCAGCCTACGGCAGACCAAAACACGGCGCGAAATGCCACTGCACCGAGCGCAACGCAATCTTCAGTCGCGGCTGGCATCGTGAACGCCCCCTGTGGCGAGAACCCTGCAGGATGCATATCTGCAAAATGTCTCCCTGTCTGACAAAATCGGATGGCTCCAATTTGCGCATCTTCAGTCCGCCCCTCGATCGCCCACCAGGGCGCGCCGAAACAGCCTGACGATCCATCCTCATCTACAATATCATAAGGTTGGTATCGTCAAGTAGAATTTATAACAATTCAACTGTTGCAAAATTCATAACCCTTTGGAATATATTACTATTCCGCCTTCCTGGATGTGTTTTGCACGCGACGATGGAAGCGGGAGACTTCTTCCCCGTTTTTACGGTGAACGATCGCAGAATTCGTGCAGTCCTTTCCGGCATCTGGACGTATGTCCGTGCGTCAATGCCTGTGTCAAGCTGCCCGCTGCTTCATGTCCGCAGCGCTTCGACGGCGATTTTCTGCACATTCTCGATGATTCCAAGGAAATGCGGTCGCGCTGCTTGCACCGGACTGTCCGGTCATCCACAGGCCCATCGATGCGCAAGACGTCCTGACGCACCGGTTGAAGCCACTCATTCATCACCACACCGCGCCGCCATCCAGCGGAAAAGCACCTTGTTGCGTTATTATTGACAAATTGTCATACATTTAGATAATCTTCATCATGTGGTTGTCAGCACAAGGGGACAACGGAGCATGGCGCCACGGCAACAGGCTCCCCTGGGCGAACCGTCAACTCGGCGACAATCCGATACGCGGACAAACAGATGGGTCGGCGGGCACGATTGCGGCCCAAAGTGCCGCCCGAATGCATCAGACTGAAAGATGGGTGCGATTTTCGGGACATTCGATGCACCAGCAAAAGACAGCGCAGTGGCGACCATTTCGATTGTCGGCGCGCCGCGCTACCGACCACCGTCCTTCGCGACAATCACTGAACATCAACAAATATAGTGATCCAAAGGGGAACTGGGATGAAGTGGACGTTGACATTAGCACTGTTCTTGTTGTTCTCACAGCCTTTCGGCGACGCGCGCGCGGAAACGTTTCCGACCAAACCGGTCACCCTGGTCGTCCCATATGCGCCCGGCGGTTCCTCCGACATCATGGGACGAAACCTCGCTCAACAGCTAGGCGAGGTCTGGAGTCAGCCGGTGGTTGTGGAAAACCGCCCGGGCGCAACCACGACCGTCGGAGCCGAGTATGTGTCGCGTGCCCCCGCCGACGGCTATACCTTGCTGCTGGCGCCGCCGCCGTTCGTCATCACGCAGCACGTGTACCCTGATCTCAAATACAAAACCGACACGAGCTTCGAGCCGATATCGCTCGTCGCCTATTATCCCATGGTCCTGGTGGTCAACCCGAACCTGCCGGTCCATACCATTAAGGAGCTCGTCGAGCACGCGCGTGCCAATCCCGGCGTCACTTACCTCTCGCCGGGAGCGGGAACCACCTCTCACCTCGTGGGGGAACTGCTGGCGCAGCGGGAAACTCTCGATATGGTGCACGTGCCCTATAAAAGCGGCGGGCAGGGCGTTGTCGACCTGATCGCCGGCCGGATCGACTTCTATGCCGGCGTACCGACGGAAGTCATTCCTCACGTTCAGGCCGGCAAGCTCAGGGCGATAGCGACCCTGGCGGCGGAACGCTCGCAGCTGTTGCCCGACGTGCCAAATGCGGTGGAAGCCGAGTACGACTATCTGCAAATCCAGTCATGGTCGTCCATCGTAGCGCCCAAGGGCACACCGCAAACCATCGTCGACAAGATCAGCGCGGATATCGCCAAAGCCATCGCCTATCCTGACTTCAGGGAGAGACTCATCGAGCGGGGTGCCGTCCTCGTGGGTTCCACGCCGGACGACCTCAAGGAGTTCTATGTGGCCGAACACGATCGCTTCGGCCCGCTCGTCAAGTCGATCGGACTGAAGCCGGAGCAGTGAGAAGCGAAGCAATCGGGCCGGAAAGCGTCTGTATTTTCGGCCCGACGCGCTATTTGGGCTGGGGATCGTGGTCCCTGTCACCGGCGTCCTGCGCGAATGCTCGCGCGCGGCCCCGAAACCGTCGACAGCTGCGGGAACGCCACGACAGATCGCCGCCTGCAGAAAACCTCCGTGATTTCAGCCTGCGTGACGCCGGTTTAATGTCCGTCTCTCACAATCATGGTGTCGATCCGCCTGTCAACGCACCATCGCCGGATGGTCTGCCGCAAGCAAACACTGCCGCGTTTCTCTCCGTTTTCCGCGCGAACGGAACGTTAGAGCATGTTGTCTTTTCACCGAAACGACAACATGCTCTAACTTTTTGATTTTGAGTGAATTATGATCTTTCAAACGATTCCGTTCGAACGGAAAGCGCTCTAGTCCAGCAAATCGTCTTCGTATGATTGCCGTGCGGCGCAGCATGCGCGCCGCGTATGCTCACGGGCGGCCTGACGTGCGGCCTCTGCATCGCCCCGAGCGATCGTCGCTGCAATCTGCTCCATTTCGCGCATACTTTGATCCATTCTGCCCGGTTGCGACAGTGACCGGAAGCGCAGGAAGTTGATGCGGGCCGTCAATCTTCGCAGCGTATCCCGTATGATGCTGTTGCCGCATTGATCGAGCAGCACCTCATAAAACCGGGCGGCGGCCTCTATACAGCCAGCACTGTTACCCTCTCGGACGGCGGCTGCGAACATCTCGACGGCCCCATTCAGCGCCACAGCGGTTTCTTCGCCGCGCAAGGCAGCGCACCGTGCGGCCGCCTCCCCTTCCAAAAGCGCGCGGACCCGGTAGATCTGCTCTGCCTCTTCCCACGGCACCACGGGAATATAAGGGCCGCGATTGGGAATGATCGTGATCAGCCGCTCCGCTTCCAGACTACGCAGGGCCTCCCGCAACGATGGACGGCTGATACCAAGCAGAGCCTGCAACTCTGCTTCCACGAGCCGCTCGCCCGGCTGAAACATGCCGGCCAGTATCGCCGCGCGAAGCCTCTCGACCGTTTGCCGCTGAACTGTCACGGGAGCAATGCGCAGATCCATGAAGCATCTTCTCCTGGTCCGCATACCCGTCGGACGATACCCCCCAATTAACCGGAACGAACTGGAAGATGATCCGATCCGATCCCATGCGTCGCCTGCTGCCTTCCGCCATGGCGATCGAAAACGAGATACTTGCCCTTGAACCACGGATTGCGCGCAATTTCGGCCCGCCAGGGAGAATTGCGCGCCCTCTCGCGCTCCGGTGAAGCGAGCGCCCGCACATCGGCGAGATAATGAAGGGCAAGATGGGTGAATGTTTCCGGCGCGCCATCGGCAATGCGCAAGCGCCGCACCATCAGCCAATCCGGGGATTGCATCAGCAGTGGAATGTGATCCTGTTCGTACCACGCGTCGAATGCCTCGAAGCTCGCAGACGGAACATTGAAGAACACTGCGTAAAGCACGGGCGCGTCGATCTGTCGTTCCGGATCGCCATCGTGCGCCACCACGGACGTTTCCACCGCCAGATAACGGGTGAACCCCGTTACCCGCGACAGCATCAGCGCCGTCAGGGCGGAGGGC
This sequence comes from Pseudochelatococcus sp. B33, assembly GCF_053570585.1. NCBI lineage: Bacteria > Pseudomonadati > Pseudomonadota > Alphaproteobacteria > Hyphomicrobiales > Chelatococcaceae > Pseudochelatococcus > Pseudochelatococcus sp. B33. Next base: position 41,210 of record NZ_JBSEFH010000003.1, read on the forward strand.
TGGTTTTTGATCGCCGCATAGGCTTCCGTCTTCAGCACGTCGAGATGATCGAGCTCATAGACGGCGAGATAACCCGGCGAGCCGTTGGCACGATAGCGCTGCCCGCTGACGAATCCGGGGCAGTTCATACGGACGGGAATATGCTCCTCGTCATACCAGCGATTGAATTCATCCTCGAACTCATCTCCCGGAGTCATTTCCGAGAACAGAATGGCCTCACCCTTATGACGCGGCATCACAAATACCCTGATTGACAGATTGTCTGACGACAGTATATGTCTAGCATGATGCGAGTCAAGCTCGTGAGGGAGGTCGGGGGTATCGGCGGAAAAATAAGAACCGGTTCTCAAAAACGCTGCTTGAACAAAAAGAGGCAATTGCGGGCCAGATTCCGTTGGGAGATCTGTCGTCGCCGCAGGGTCGCGCTTTCACGGGTCTGTTTTCCCGACCGGATTTTCTTATGGGAGTATTCGATGAAACTCAATATACGGCGGACATTCACAATCATTGACGAAAAATGGGAAGAAGCGGGACGCGTGACCGAGCGCCCCCTGCGCCGGATCGCCACCGTTGCCGTCGTCCAAAATCCGCTTATCAACGGCTATGTCGAGGATCTGCGTCCCGCTATTGAGGCCAGCGTCGAACTGGGCCGGCAAATGGTCGGCAGAGCGATCGAAGCACTCGGTCCGTACGAGGCGGAAGGTTATGGCAAAGGCGGTCTCGTGGGTCTCGCGGGAGAACTGGAGCACGCCAACGCATTGCTGACGACCGAATTCGCCGCACCGTTCCGCGAGGCGCTGGGCCGGGGAAAAGCCTGGATTTCCTCCGTGACCAAGGTCGTGGCGCCCGGCACGCCGATCGACGTGCCCATGAACCACGTCGATGATGTCTATGTGCGCTCGCACTATAACACGATGACCCTCTCGCTGCCGGATGCCCCTGCACCGGATGAAATAGCGGTGATATTCTGCCTGGCCAATCGTGGTCGTCTGAACGCGCGCGTCGGCGGGCTGACGCATGAGGAGGTTCGTGCGCGCGACCGCGCTTCCTGACCGAGCGGGCATAAGGGGCAATGGAACCGGCTCTTGTGCCAGACTACCGCGAGGCATTCGGGACGCAAGCACCAGAGGGGAAAAGCATGCGGACAGCCATTGTTAATCTTGCCTCCATCCTGAGCGGCGATATCAACAACCCCGTCGTTCCAGGCAATTGCATCATCATGGAAGGCGGACGGATATCGAGCATCGGCAACGATTCCGCACAATCATTGGACGGCTGCGACGTGATTATCGACGCCGATGGCGTCGTCGCTATCCCCGGCCTCATCGATTCCCACGTGCACATCACGTTCGGTGATTATACACCGCGCCAGAGAACCGTCGGCTTTCTGGAAAGCTATGTGCATGGCGGCGTCACGACCAGCATCAGCGCCTCGGAAGTCCACGTGCCCGGACGCCCCACGGATGTGGCCGGCGTCAAGGCGCTTGCCGTCGCGGCCTTGAAATGTTTCGAGACGTATCGTCCCGGCGGCATGCGGGTGCACGCCGGCTCGCTCATTCTCGAGCCCGGCCTGGTCGAGTCCGATTTCGCGGAACTCGCGCGCCTTGGCGTGTGGATGGTGAAGGCCGGCTTCGGTGCCTTTGCCTCGCCCTTCGACTACGCACCGCTCGTCGCCCTCGCGCACAAGTACGACATGATTTCAATGGTGCATACAGGCGGGTCATCCATTCCCGGATCGAGCGGCATCTGGGCGGATCATGTGCTGGCCATCAATCCCCGCGTTTCCTATCACGTCAACGGCGGCCCGGTCGCCATTCCGGATGAGGACTTTCCGCGACTGGTCGATGAGTCGGAGATCGCCCTGCAGATCTGCACGGCCGGCAACCTGCGCACGACGTTGCTCGTCGCCAACCTGCTGCATCAGAAGGATGCGCTGGACCGGCTGTTGATCGCGACGGACACGCCGACCGGCAGCGGAATCATGCCGCTCGGCATGCTCTATACGATCAGCCACCTTGCCTCCCTCACACGCATCGCCCCCGAGGTCGCTGTCGCTGCCGCCACCGGCAACAATGCGCAGGTTTATCGCCTGAACAGCGGCATCCTCGCCCCGGGCAGGGACGCTGATGTGGTGCTGATCGACGCCAGCGCCGGAGGTTCGCAAACGGACGCCCTCAGCGCTTTGCGCAATGGCGATATCCCCGCCGTGGGTGCGGTTGTCTCGGCGGGCGTGCCCCGTTTCGTGGGCCGCAGTCGCAACACACCGGCGACAATCAGGAACGTGCGCGTGGCGAAGTGCGTGCTTCCCCTCGATTTCAGCGGTCAGGGCCATTGAGGTGGAGAGGTGAGCATACGGCTACCTCACTCCTGCGCGCGTTTCGTATTCGGTGCGGTCCTGTCGGGGTTCGTGTCGTTCATCGTGACCGGGGTGGCGACTTTTCGCTCCATCGGGCCCGCGCCGGATTTTTTCTTTAAATGGCTTACGGCATGGCCTGCGGCGTGGTGCGTCGCCTTTCCCGCCGTCGTTGCCGTCACCCCTCTCGTCCGGAGAATCGTTACGAGCGTGTGCCACCCGCCACCATGAGGGACTATGCGACGAAGGCCCATGTTCGATATTGCCGTTTCCGCACTTGCAGTGCAGTAACGTCCCCATCGATGATCGCATGTCATACCCATGGGGAGGAAGCGGGCTGTGGAAGCTGAAGGGCGTGTCATATGGAACGATACGGACGGACATGAGCACATCTACGGCTTCGACGACTATATGGAGATCGTTGCCGACGCACGCTACATCGTCAGAAAGGTCCAGCGCATCATCGACGACTGCAGCCGTGCCAACGGGCTTGAGCCGCTGCAGCATCAGGCGCTCATCCAGATATACGGAGCCCCCGACCATATGCTTCCCGTGGGGCATCTGGCGGAACGCCTCAACATCGTCTCCGCTCTTGCCTCCCGTCTCGTCTTGCAGTTGGAAACAGCGCGGCTGGTAAGGCGCATACGTTCCGAGCGCGATCGCAGAACGACGTTCGTCGCGGCGACGGAACAGGGCCGGGAGCGGCTACGTGCGATCGTCAACGATGTTCACGTGAAGGTCGCTTGTTTTCGCGCAACGGTGACTCCACGCCAACGTTATGCAGCGCTGGAGATCTCGCGGTTTTACGTCGGATCGGAACCGCAAGCGTAGAATTATTGCATCACGCGGCGGGCTTGCTGTCGCCGCTGACCGGCCGGGGCCCATCACCAGCCGTGAACCAGATAATCGAGGCCGCGCGGGGTTTGGATCTCTTGATGACCGTCAAGCTTGCGATAGCTGCCCTTGTAGAACACCAGCGGACGCGGGTTGCTGTCGCCGGCCGCGGCGAACGCCGTGACCCTGCCGACGAGAATGATATGATCGCCACCATCGTGGCAGGCATAGCGGCTGCACTCGAACCACGCAAGCGCTTCGGGCAACAGGATATTGTCACCCTTGTTGACGGGGGCGATGCCACTCCATTTATCACTCAGCGCGCGGGCGAAACGTGTCGATAGCTCGCTCTGATCCTCGCGCAGCAGATTGACGGCGTAATGTTCGGCTTCTTCCCAGATGGAAAGCGCATGGGCCTTCTTCGCGATGCTGAACAGGATCAACGGCGGCGCAAGCGAAACCGAGTTGAACGAACTCACCGTCGCACCCAACGGAGAACCATCGGGAGCGATCGTCGTGACAATTGCAACCCCAGTGGGGAAAAGGCCCAGGACATCCCGGAATTGCCGTTCGGAATCGCTCATCATTCAGCCTCGTTTATCGACGACATCACCTGGAGAAACCTGTTCAGACGCCGGCGCCGCCTCCCGCGAGCGACACGTTTTGTCTGACAATCTTACCGTCATTTGACAGCGCCCGCCACGCCGCGTCAAGCACGCCCGGTGAGAATTGGACACCACCCGACCGGAATGCTGTTCATGATTTCTTCGTCAGTTCTCCCAGCCGCATCTGCGCGAAAACCCGCTCCGCATTGAGCGCCAATGTGCGCATGACGTTGACGACGTGAGTGAGGTCTTCGGCGCTGATCGTGTCGAAAAGGATATCGTTTACCTGCCGCACGAGCGGCGAGACGCGCAAGACAGCTTCCTCACCGGCCGGCGTCAGCGACACCAGCACACTACGCCGGTCGCTGCTGTGCGGGCACTTCGTGAGCAGGCCGAGGCGGATGAGGCGCCCGACCTCCGTGGTGACGTGAGGGGCCGCGAGCCGCACGTGTTCGGCGAGGTCGCGCACAGTGACGCCTTCCGCCCCCTGCCGGTAGGCCGTGCCGATCAGCACCGCGAACTGGCTGCCCGTCAGGCCGAGTTCCTTGCCGAAGATATCGCGGCACTTCAGCAGGCCATCGAGCGCCATCACCATGATGTAAATGGCCTCCCGAAAGCCCTGATCGCTGCCGTTTTGAAGAAACGACTGCCGCGACGTGGTGGCAGGAGGGCGGAATAGATCGCCTTTCGCGCGGGCGGGTGAGCGCATTTTTCCTCCATGTGGATTCGTCGACAAGCGAATTCGCCGATGCATTCTCTGTCTCGCCCTTTCCTCACTAGCATCGGGCTTCACGCGTCTCCATCGTTTTGAGTACGATACTAGCTATTTTTTTATATACATAATTATATTCATATCGTATCTATTATGTGAGGCATCGCACAAACCGGCCATTGGGCCGAGGGCGGGGAGACCGGCGCAGCCGCATGTCGCAGGGCTCCACGCAAGAAGCCGCTCAATAACGAGGGAACATGATATGTCAGCACGAACAAACGTCCGGGAGTATCAGCGCAACGGCGAGCATGGCCTGCGCACGGGAGCGGACTTTCTCAGAGATCTGAAAGCCAGCAACAGGCGCGTCTATCTTGACGGCGAACGGGTGAGCGACCCCACGATCCACCCGGCATTCCGCGAAGGCGCACGCCAGATCGCCCGGCTGATCGACTATGCCGCAGCCCCCGAAAACCGCGATGTCATGCTATATGAAGACCCTGAAACGAAAGCCCTGGCATGGCGCTGCTACCAGATCCCCAGAACGCACGCCGACCTGCGCGCCAAGCGCATTGCCGCTGAAAAATGGGCCGAGCTGACGTTCGGCCTGATGGGCCGCACGCCCGATCACGTGGCCAATTTCTTCACGGGCTATGCTGCCAAGCCCTCGGTATTCGCCAGGTCCGGCCAGCAATACGCTGATAACGTCGTCAATTTCTATCGCTACCTGCGCGACAATCATCTTTATGTTTCCTATGCGATCGTCCCGCCCCAGATCGACCGCAGCAAGCCGGCGCACAAGCAGTCCGATCCCCACCTCTACGCCGGCGTGGTACGCGAAGTCGATGGCGGCATTATCGTATCGGGCGGGCAGCAGCTTGCTACCGGCGGCGTCTATGCGGACTATCTGCACCTCAGCAGCATCCATCCGCTCCAGCCCGGCGACGAGAACTACGCCATCAGCGTCGCCATTCCATTGGACGCGGAGGGCGTGAGGCTTTATTCGCGCCGCGCCTTCGCCCCGCAAGCCACCAGTTCATGGGACTATCCGCTGACGAGCCGTTTCGACGAGACGGATTGTTTCGTGGTGCTCGACGAGGTGTTCGTGCCATGGGAGCATGTCTTCATCTACCGCGATCTCGAGCTCTGCCGGGACCAATGGTGGAAGACGCCATCGCATCTGTACGGCAATCACCAGGCGCAGGCGCGTTTCGCGACCAAGCTGCGTTTCCTGCTGGGGCTCGCCAAGCGCATGAACGAGGCCACCGGCAATGACAGCGCGCCGCCCGTGCAGGTGCAGATGGGCGAACTTGCTTCCCTCGCCTCGATCGTCGAGGGCATGCTGCACGCGCAGGAGACAGCAGCCTACTACGACGACGAAGGCGTGCTGTGGCCGTCGGCCTCGCTCCTCTATGCGGTGATGGCGCTTCAGTCCGAGATCAACCCGCGCATGATCGACATTGTCCGCGAACTCACCGGCGCGGCCATGATCACGCTGCCGTCGTCGATCAAGGACTTCGACAACCCCGAAACCGCCGCCGATATCGAGCGCTACTATCGATCGTCGCACCTCGACGCGCGCCAGCGCGTGGCCCTCATGCGGCTGGCCTGGGATTTCATCGGCACGGAGTTCGGCAACCGCCATCAGCAATACGAGAAATTCTACGGCGGGGCGTCGTTCCTCGTGAAGATGAACATGTTCCGCAACTACGACTTCAGGCGAGCGGGTGCGCTCGTCGATCAGGCGCTCAGCCTGCCGCCGGTGGCGGGTGAATGAGATGGAGGCGCCGGGGATGCCCGGCGCCTCCCCGACAGCGATGTCGCGGCTTTCAGATCTCGTAGCCGATGACGGCCTTGATCTCGAGGAAATCCTCAAGCCCGTAGATGCCCGCTTCGCGGCCGTTCCCTGATTGTTTGTAGCCGCCGAAAGGCGCTTCTACATCCTGCAATGCGCCATGGGGAGCGCCGTTCAGGTAAATGCGCCCGGCCCGAAGCTGCAGGCCGACCCGGCGGGCTTCCGGCAGATCGCCGGCGAACACGTAGCCCGACAGTCCATAGATCGTATCATTGGCGATCCTGACGGCGTCGTCCTCGTCCTCGTAGGTAATCATCGACAGGACGGGGCCGAAAATTTCCTGCTGCGCAATCGTCGCACGAGGGTCGACATGTGCGAAGACCGTGGGGCGCACGTAGTAGCCCCGGTTCAGCCCCGGCGGGAGGCCCGGACCGCCCGCCACCAGCATCGCCCCCTCGTCGATGCCGGTGTTGATGAAGTGCTGTACCCGGTCGAACTGCGCCCTGCTCACGAGTGGTCCCAGCCGTGTATCCGGCGCGAACGGATCGCCCACGACGACGGCTTCGGCAGTCGCTTTGGCGATGGCGACGGCCTCGTCCGTCTGACTCTTGTGGATCAGCATGCGGGTGGGCGCCTGGCACGATTGCCCGGAGTTGGTAAAGCTGCGCAGCACGCCGGCCGAAACCGCTTTTTCAAGGTCAGCGCCCGGCAGGATAATGTTGGCGCCCTTCCCGCCCAGTTCCTGATGCACCCGCTTGACCGTATCGGCCGCCGACTTGGCGACGAGGATACCGGCCCGCGTCGAGCCCGTAAACGACACCATGTCGATATCGGGGTGGGCGGAGATCGCCTCCCCGACGGTGGGACCATCGCCGTTGACGAGATTGAATACGCCTTTCGGAACACCGGCCTCGTGCAGAACTTCCGTCAGTATGATGGCGCTCAGCGGCGCAATTTCGCTCGGCTTCACCACCGCGGTGCATCCGGCTGCCAGCGCTGGCGCGAATTTCGATGCGATCTGGTTGACGGGCCAATTCCAGGGCGTAATGAAGCCGCAAACGCCGATCGCCTCGCGTACGATGCGCGTCTTGCCGAGCATGTGACCGAAATCGTAGTCCCGCAGCACCTTCAGCATCTGCTTGAAATGCGCCAGCGCCGTGTCGGCCTGCACCGCGCGCGCAAACCAGATGGGCGATCCCATCTCGGCCGTGACGACCTGGGCTATGTCTTCAAACCGCCGCTCATAGACGGCGATGATACGCTCCAGCAAGGCGAGGCGCTCTTCCTTGGATGTCTGCGAGAACGACGGGAATGCCGCACGCGCGGCCCGAACCGCTCGATCGACATCGGCGGCCGAACCGAGACTGATCTGCCCGGCGACCTCCTCCGTGGCCGGGTTGATGACATCGAACAATTGCCCTTTTAGCGGATCGACCCACTGGCCATCTATGTAGAACTTGGCATTGTTGCTCACAGGGATCTCCTTGAATTCCCGGAACGGCTATCCCGTTCGTGATTGTCCGGGCGCTGCTTCCTATTCGCCGCGCGACAGAGGCGGACTGGCGTATCCCGGCGTGACGTGGGCATCGATCAGATACGGCTTTCCCTGCCGCACGACCGTCAGTCCGCGTTCGATGGCGGCCTCGAGCATATCGACCGTCCTGACGGGGCCTTCCGCCTCCACGCCCTGCGCGCGAGCCATCGCGGCCAGATCAACCACCGGCTCCGACATGCGCTGGCCGATCCAGCGGTTTTCGACCGGACGTCCGCGCGCCTTCGCCACGGCCTCCTGGTGGATTTCGTCATTGAAGTTGGAGCGATTGTTGGAAACGATGAAAAGCGCCGGAATGCCGTAATGCGCCGCCGTCCAGAGTGCCGTGACCCCTTGCAGGAAATCGCCGTCGCCCAATACCGATACAACCGGCCTCCCCTGATCCTTCAGCGCCAGCGCGACACCCACCGTCAGGCCCGGTCCCGCCGCAAGCCCTGCACCACCGTCGTGGCCCATGAAATCGTAGGGATCCCTGAAATGGTAGGTATCGCCCGCCCAGCCGATCGTCACATGGGCCAGGGTAAACTTCTGCGCGCCGCGAATGCGGGCAAGCGCAACCTCGATGTCGCGCGGTCCCATTTCGGTCGCCGCGTTGGCGCTGTAGGCAGGCTCGGGCGCGGTATTCCTGCTCACCCCATCCCATTTCGGTCTGCCGTCGAGCTTCGCTTCCAGGCAGGCCAGCACCTCCGTCATGAAGCCGTCGGGGTCGGCTGCGACCGGGACGTCGACCGGCGGCAGCGCGAAGTAATCCATGCTCCAGCCGCGATGCAGGCTGCTGTCGAGTGAGACGTGCGCGATCCGTGCGGGAAACGCTTCGGTCTCCCGAGAGACCTGCAGCAGGAAGCCGTTGAGATCGACCCAGTCGAAGCTCACGATGACATCGGCCTGGCGCACGATCTCCTTGGCGGCCGGGCTCAGCCAGTAGAACGGAGGCACCACATGCAGGCCGTGATCGGTCGGGAAGATGGAGCGCTCGCGCACCGAAGTCATCACGCCGGCGCCGGCGAGTTCGGCCAGGCGCACACGCCGGTCCCACGCCTCCTGCGACCGCCCCCCGCGACCGAACAGGACAAGCGGATTCTTGGCCGTCGCCAGCAAGTCCGCGACCGCCTCCACCTCGCCCGCACGCGCCCGCGGCGCAGGAGCGGGCTGATAGCGGGCGACGTCAGGCACGTTCACGGGCCTGTCGAGCTTTTGCTCCTGAAGACCGGCGTCAAGGCAAATGTAGACAGGTGCGGTGGGCTGGCTGTTGGTGAGCTGGGCGCCGCGCAGGAACGCCTCGACGATGCCGGGAGCCGAACGCGGCTCGTCATCCCATTTGGTGTAGTCACGCAGCACGGCGCCCTGATCCTTGGCTGTGTGGATCCAATCGATCCACGGCCGCCGCTTTTCGGGCGCCACCGGCCCCGTCGCGCCAATCACCAGCATCGGCGCTCTGTCGCACCAGGCGTTGAAGATGCCCATCGCCCCATGCAGCAGGCCGACGTTGCTATGCAGCACGCACGCCATCGCCTTCCCCGTCACCTTGGCATAGCCGTGCGCGATGGAAACGACGTGATCCTCGTTGAGGCATAACAGCATCTTCGGGGTCTCATTGCCGAGATGGTTGACGATGCTGTCGTGAAATCCGCGATAACTTGCCCCGGGATTGAGCGAGATATAGGGAATATCCAGCGCCCTCAGCATACTGGCGGCGACATCACTGCCCCACTCGGCGGTATTCGAAGGTACGACATTCGGAATTTCTATTTTTTTCATACTTCCAGTTCCTTATTGTCGATAATAATACACCTCCGCGCTGGCGTAACCGTCCTCCAGAGCGGTTTACCGCCGCGTGTCAGCTTGAGACGGGACAGCGGCGTGGCATGCGCGATCAAACGCTACATGCGAGGCCCGACAGGCCTATCGCCATGGAAATGACCGGAGCAGTTCATCATGTGGTGCCCCCTCACAATCCCCTTGGAAGATATGTTCGACATTAAGATTGTAAGACATACATGTCAAACACAAACTAGCGTATTGTATCATATGCTCTTTTTTCCCCCGCTGCCGGGCGCTTTCTCTCGTTGAGCCGACAAAATGCGAGCGGCGCGTATTGACCGGAGATGGGAGGTGTGTAACTTGAGTTATATATCGTCGACTCTATCGCATTGACGGCAGGCAAAGCGCGCCAGTCAGAGCGTCGGCTTGAATTAAGAGAGGGGCACAGGCATGAGCGAGATCGGGCGGGTCCTGGTGATCGGCGGCGGGGTCGGCGGTCTGACGGCGGCGGTCGCCTTCGCGCAACGGGGTGTGGAGGTCGTCCTGATCGAACGCCGCCCCTGCTTCGATGTCCCGGGGGTCGGCCTGGGACAGCCGGCAAACGCCTTGCGGGTCTATGACGCTTGCGGGGTGCTCGATCAGGTGCTCGATACAGGCTTCATTTATGATCATATGACCATTTTCGACGCCGATCGACGGTTGATCGCCGAGCACCGGTTCCTGCTGGGCGACGCACGCATTCCGCCCGTCTGCGCGTTGCCACGCGCGGAGTTGCATCGCATTTTGCTTGATGGCGCCACGCGCGCGGGTGTCGAGGTGCGTCTTGGCGTCACCGCCGACGTCTTCCATGAGGACGATCCGGCGCATGTCACGGTCGATTTCAGCAACGGCAGATCCGAAACCTTCGATCTGGTGGCCGGTTTCGATGGCATCCGCTCCGCCACGCGTCTGCATCTGTTCGGGACGATGTTCGTGCCCACCCATTGCGGCTTCGGCGCTTGGCGCGTTCAGGTGCCGCGGCCCGACTGTGTCACCGGCATGGAGTTCTTTCAGGGTATCGGCGGGAAGGCCGGAGCCATGCCGATCAACAAGGAAACGATGTACCTGTTCAATATCCGCCCCGAGCCTGCCGGCGCCTTCTTCCCCCGGGAAGATCTCGTGCCGCTGCTGCGGGAGCGCCTCTCCCAGTTCGGAAGCTATGTCGCGCAGGTGAGCGCTGCGCTGCGGGATGACGACGACATCGTCTACAGCCCGCTCGAACCTCTGCTGCTTCCGTGGCCGTGGCATCGAGGGAGGATCGTTCTGGGTGGCGATGCCGCGCATGTCGTTCCTCCGCATCTCACCCAGGGGGCAGCGATGGCGGCGGAGGACGGGTTGATCCTGGCGCATGAACTGACCCGGCGAGACGGGAGCGTCGAGGATAGGCTCATGCGTTACTCGCGCACCCGGTACGCCAGATGCGCCTTCGTCTACACGTTTTCACGCCAATGGCTGGAACAGGAGCAATCCGTGCAAACCCCGGCGCAGATGGAGGAGGCGCGCCGTGAGCTTGCGCTCAATGCTTCGAACCGCATCGCCGTCAGCGATCGAATTCTCAATACATACGTGATCTGAATCGAATAATATCGTCAGAGAGGAAAAGCGGATGAGTATACTTTTCAACGAAGCATCAAGTGTGTTGTACCTTTCGCTTAACCGGCCCGATGCGGGCAACCGTATCGACCAGGCGACCATCGAGGCGCTCACCGCAGAGTTCGAGCGCGTGAACCCGCTCGAAGGCGGTCCGGCCGTGATCGTGCTGGGCGCCGTTGGCCCCGATTTCTCTTTGGGGCGTCAGCGCTCTCCCGATCCGTCGTTCGACCCGCTGGATCTCACCGCGGAGTTCGAGCGCATCCAGCGGCTGAACGAAGCCGTACAGCGATGCCGCGCCGTCACCATCGCCGTGATACGCGGGCGAGCCGAGGGCGCGGGCCTTTCGCTGGCGGCACGTTGCGATATCGTGCTCGTCGCCAACGACGCCCTTCTCAGCTTTCCGGAAATTCCGCACGGTATTCCGCCCACGATCGTGCTCAGCCACTATCGCTACGTGCTGCCGCGCAATCTGCTGGGAGACCTGATCTACACGGGCCGCGCGCTCGTTGGCAGCGAAGCCGTTCAGGCCGGGCTTGCCGCGCGCGCAGTCGAAAGCAAAGACCTCGACGATCTCGCCGCCCGCCTCGCCGGCCAGATAGCGGGCTATGACCGACGCTCCATTGCGCTGGTCAAGCAATTTCTTGCGCGCACAGAGGGGTTGCCCGCGCCCCATGCGCCGGCGCTCGGCATTTCCCTGTACGCCAATGAGATGTCGCATCGCGATTTCGCGAAAAGACCGAAAGACGGGAGCTGACCGGCGCAATAATGCCAGTATACGCAAGGAGACCGCAGAACCGGCCGCAGCGCTGACGACGGTACGGCTAGGCCTCAACTGCCTTCCGGAACGTCGTCGGCGTTGTCGAACGGTGCATGCCACTCGTGCATGTTCGGCGCGACCGGAGACAGATCGACCGGAGGCGTCGACGCCCGATTGACACTCAGTCTGAATATGTCGAAGCGATTGTAATGGCCGATGATGTCGTGAAACTGCTTGGGCTCGATGCAGTCATTGAGGTCGATATCGGCATAGACGATGCCTTCGTCGTCAATCAGCGGCTCCGTTACGAGCCGGCCGTTCGGCCCGAACACGCCGGTGAAGGCATTGGGCGTTCCCGTGAGCTTTTCCCGGATGCGATCATCGGTTGCGAGCATGTCGACGATCTGCGGCGACATGGCCGAACACGAGACCATGTTGAAGATCTTACCCTCGAAAGCATGCGCGCCAGCCCGAATCTTGATTGCCTCCGTCATGTCGTAGTCGGCGGTGAAGGGAAAAGCGACATAATTCGCGACATGGAGCTTCTCGCCCTGCGCCAGTAGCGCGAAGCGGGCAAGCGTGTTGGTGTTCTCGCCGCACGCCAGCGTCCCCAGGTGGGCGAAACCCGTATCGTAAACACGCAGGCTGCTGCCGTCGCCGCCCGTCCACGTCAGCTTCTCGGCGAAAGTCGGCACGAGCTTGCGGTGACGGCCGACCAGTGCACCCTCATTGGATATGACGAGGTTGGTATTGTAGATGACACCCGTACTGGTGGTGCTGCGTTCGTTGACGCCGATCACGACCCATATGTTTCCAAGGCGCGCCTCCTGGCATAACAGGGCGACCTCGGGCCCGGGCACTACCAGTGAACTCAGATACAGGCGGCGGAACCATTCGCTGCCGGTGAACGGATCGGTGATCCAGTTCCAGTAGGCGTAGCCGGGAATGAACACCTCCGGCAGCGCCACGATGGCAGCCCCGTTTTGGGCGGCCTCCCGTATCAGACTCACGGCCTTGGCAACGCTGGCCGCGCGATCAAGAAACACCGGCGCGGCCTGAACAGCCGCCACCTTGAATTTCGGCATCTGATCCATTGTTCTTCCCCTCCCGACCCCGCCCTCCCGCATGACCATCCATTCGATACCGCGGCTTGCGTTCCGGCCAGATACTGGTTAGCATTATATTGTAAGACATTAATACGATAATCAAGGGGCAAAAATGGTCGACGTCACAGACGATATCGCGATATATCAGCGCCAGGGGTTTGGGCAGCGACTGGGGTTCGGGGAAAGTCTGGCCCTCGTCGTTATCGACTTCACCAACGGCTTCGCCGACCCGGCGGTGCTCGGTGGCGGCAATATCCGCGATGCCATCGCGAACACACAGCCCGTTCTGGAGGCTGCGCGCGCAGCCGGTATTCCCATTGCACACACGCGCCACATCTACGCCGCGGATGGCAGCAACTTCGGTTTGTTCAACATCAAGCTCCCGACGAACAACCTGCTGCGCGTGGGCTCACCACACGCGGAGACGGTCGATACACTGAAAGCGGTGGACGGCGAGCTCGTCATCGACAAACAGTTTCCGTCGGCCTTTGTCGGCAGCACTTTTGCCGGCTGGTTGGCAACACGCCGGGTCGATACCCTGATTATAGCAGGTTGCACCACAAGCGGTTGCGTGCGCGCAACCGCCGTCGACGCCCTGTGCGCGGGGTATCGGCCGATCGTGTTGCGCGATTGCGTCGGCGATAGAGCAGTCGGGCCGCATGAGGCGAATTTGTTCGACCTCGAACAAAAATACGCTGACGTCATTCACAGCAGCGAGGCGCTGGCCAAACTGGCGTCGCTCAAAAAGTAGACGCGCGGCGGCTGACACGGGCAGCCGACATCGCCGGGGCCCCTGCCCGCGATCGCAAGTGGGTGGGCCCGCCACAAAATAGGAAAGGCAACGGTCGGCGCGCGTACTGCCCTTGTTCAGCGCCTAGATGGCCGCAGCCGTTTCGGTAGGGGCCGCTGAAATTGACCGCAAAGCCTTCACGTCCCGAATAGGTGGCGCCCCGAAAAGACGTCGATATTCCCGATTGAACTGCGTGGCGCTTTCATACCCGACATGAAGAGCGGCCGTTCCCGCATCGACCTCCTCCGCCAGCAACAGGCGTCGGGCCTCGTGAAGCCGCAGATGCTTCTGGAATTGCAGCGGGCTCATCGCGGTGAGGACGCGGAAATGATGGTGCAGCGTTGAGACGCCCATTCCCGAGATACGCGCCAATTCTTCGACACGAAGCGGCGACCTGTAATTCTCCCGGAGCCAGGCGACGGCGCGCGCAACGCGGTTGCTCTGTGTTCCGATCCGCACGATCTGGCGCAGTCGCGCACCGGCGGGGCTGGTCAGGACGCGGTAAAGCATCTCTCGTTGGATAAGGTCGCCGAGGATCGGCGCGTCGCTCGGCGTCGCCAGGAGATCGATCAGCCGTGCGAGAGCATCGTACAAGGACCTGGTCGCGGGACCGACCGCCATCGCGGGTCCCGTGGATGGCTCCTCCGTGTCGATCTCCGCGATGAGCTGCTTGGCGGCGGACAGATCGAATTTCCAGAGGATGGACATGTACGGGTCGTGCGGACTTGCTTCGAGGACCTGGGTGATCGTCGGCAAATTGACAGCGGTGAGGAGAAACTGGGACTCGTCGTACCAGTAGGTCGTGTCGCCAAGAATGACCCGCTTCCGGCCCCTTATGATCATCGCCAGCGACGGCTCGTATTGGTAGGGCGTTGGAGCCGTGGGGCTGGTGAGCTTTATGAGTGTCAGCCCGAGATTGGGTGCCTCAAGCGCCTCGCGGTCGCCGAGCAGGGTCGCAATCGTCTTTGCCAATTCAGCACGGATCGTCAGCGTCTCATGGCGCCGGGCTTCGTCCTCTTTTGTCGTCCTGTATTCCATCTCACGGTCTCACGGCGCTTCAGCTCACTGCACTATAGCGAGTTGGCGGCCCATCGGCTCTCAAAAAAGTCGCCGGACAGAGGATCGGGCAATAATTCGGCAGGATCGAGCTAACGCCGCCCGCAATCCCCGGTCATGCTCGCCTGGTGGATCGGGGAAGTCATGGGAATATGAGCATGAAAACGTGGTTTATTACCGGTGCAAGCCGTGGGCTCGGGCTTGAGATCGCGCGTGCGGCGCTCGAGGCAGGCGACCGGGTCGTCGCTACCGCCCGCCGGCCCGAACAGGTCGAAGCCGGATTTGCCGAAGCCGGACTTGTCGAAGCCGGACTTGCCGGCCAGGCTGATGGCCGCCTTCTGGCGCTGCGGCTCGACGTCACGGATCAGGCGTCGATCGATGCGGCGGTGGCTGACGCCTCCAGGCGCTTCGGGCGGATCGACGTGCTGGTCAACAATGCCGGCTACGGCCAGCTCGGCGCGTTCGAGCAGCAATCGGTCGCCGACATCGACCGGCAGTTCGCGACCAACGTCTTCGGCGTCTTTGCCGTGACCCGGGCTGTGCTGCCGCTGATGCGCGCGCAGCGCTCCGGCCTTGTCTTC
Organism: Pseudochelatococcus sp. B33; assembly: GCF_053570585.1. Lineage (NCBI taxonomy): Bacteria > Pseudomonadati > Pseudomonadota > Alphaproteobacteria > Hyphomicrobiales > Chelatococcaceae > Pseudochelatococcus > Pseudochelatococcus sp. B33. The sequence goes on from NZ_JBSEFH010000003.1 coordinate 56,741, forward strand.
ACGGTATCGTCGACCGGCGGTCTGGCCGGCGCCGAAGGAGGATCGATCTACTGCGCCACCAAGCACGCCCTCGAAGGCTGGTCGGAGTCGTTGCGCATCGAGCTGGCGCAGTTCGGCATCAGGACCACGCTGATCGAGCCCGGCTTCTTTCGGACGGATTTCCTCGACCCGAGCTCGGTCTCCTACGGCGACATCGCCATTCCGGACTATGCGAACTATTCGGCCGGCGTCAGAGCCCATCTCGACCGGATAAACCACCGGCAGGCCGGCGATCCGGCGAAGCTCGGCAAGGCGGTCGTGACGCTGGTGGCTTCGGACGATCCGCCGGTGCGCTTCGCCGCGAGCGCCGACGCCTATGACATCCTGATCGCTCGCGCGGAGACGAACCGCGCTGAAGCCGACAGGTGGCGCGAACTGTCCCGGTCCACCGCCGTCACGGAATAGCGCCAGCCCGGGCAACGCCGATTTCCGTCGAGCATGTCGGAGGAAGGGAAATGCCGATGTTCACGCCTTCTGTCATCATCCTGCTGCTTGTGAGCACGGCCACCCAGGTGGCGGGGGCTCTCCTGATACCTGCCACCAAGGGGCTGACGGCGCTGTGGCCGACGATCGGCATGTTCCTGGGCTTCGGAGTCGGAATCGGTCTGCTTGCCCGGCTGGTCGCCACGGGAGTGAACCTGAGCATCGCGCTGCCGCTGGTGGCCAGCGCTTTGCCGCTTTCGTCCATCCTGTTCGGTGTCGCCTTCCTGGCCGAGAGCGCCTCGCCTTTGAAGATCCTGCTTCTCGTCGGTGCCTGCGGGCTGGTGCTGATCGCGTCCTACATGCGATGAGGAAACAGTCGGCCGTCCCGGGCGTTCCTCCCGGCGCGGCGCTCGATGACGGCCGCGCGGCTAGTGCATTCCCTGAAGGAGCCGTAGCATGACGAAGACCATCACCAAGGCCGACTTCCCGGTCAGCAAGGTGCGCCGCTTTCTGGAACCGGGCCCGATCGTCCTCGTCTCCTCCAAATGGCAGGGCGGGACCAATATCATGACGCTCGGCTGGCACACGGTCCTGGAGTTCTCTCCCGCGCTCGTCGGCCTGATGATCTCGGCCGGCAATCACAGCTTCGGGCTGATCCGCGGCAGCCGCGAATGCGTGATCAACCTGCCGACGACGGCCTTGACCGACACCGTGGTCCGGATCGGCAACACCTCCGGGGCCGAGATCGACAAGTTCGCCGAGTTCGGCCTGACGGCACAGAAGGCCGAGAAGGTCGAGGCGCCGCTGATCGGCGAATGCCACGCCAGTTTCGAATGCCGCCTGCACGAGGATGCGCTGGTCGATCGCTACAACTTTTTCATCTTCGAGGTGGTGAAGGCGCATGTCGCATCTTCGCCGAAGCATCCCGAGACCCTGCACTATACCGGCGAAGGCGTGTTCATGGTGTCCGGCAAGATCATCAGCCGCCGGTCGCTGTTCCTGCCCGAAAGGCTGATCTGAGGCACCGGCTGCCGGCGCCCCGGCCGCACGGCGAGTTGAGCGCGCGCGAGTGATCGGGAGTGTGGTGAAGGGGCTCAGCCGTCCTCGCCCGCACCGTTCGCACGGCTGGTCTTGACTTGCCTTGGCGGTGTCCTTGCGCCTGCGACGATCCGCCCCCGGCGGAGCGGATCCGTGACGACGGGTGTCGATGACGGCGCGCATCGCCGGCCGGAGCTCGCGCCGATTTACATGGGCCAGTCGGATAAACGGTAAGCGCTTGAATTGCACGAAACGCAGCAAATCGAAGTGGTGCAGTCGGAGTCGTTTCATGAAACGTTGGATTTTGAAGAAGGGCGTGACGTCGGTCGATGGGCTGGTCCAGGAGACCGCCGCCATTCCGCAGCCCGGTCCGGGAGAGGTGCGCGTGCGCGTCCACGCGGCGGCGCTGAATTACCGGGATCATCTGGTTCTGGGCAATGCCGGCGACGGCTGGCGGACGGACCGCGACCTGATCCCGGTCGCCGACGGCGCGGGCGTCATCGATGCGATCGGCGACGGCGTGACGCAATGGTCGGTGGGGGATCGGGTCACCACCGTCTATCTGCGCGATTTCGCCACCTGGCCGCCGAATGCGGACATGGGCCTCGGCCTGGGCTCGCTCGAGGAGGACGGCGTCCTGGCCGAGTATGTCGTGCTGCCGGCGTCGCGCGTCACCCGCGCGCCGCGGAACCTGAGCCTCGTCGAAGCGGCCACCATTCCCTGCGCCGCCGTCACGGCCTGGACGGCGCTGCGCGGCGCCTATCCGCTGGAACGCGGCCAGAAGGTCCTGATGCTCGGCACCGGCGGCGTCTCGCTGTTCGCCGTCGACATGGCGAAGGCGATGGGAGCGGAGGTGTTCGTGACGTCGAGCCGCGTGGACAAGAGCCGGCGGCTGAAGGATCTCGGCGTCGCGGCGACGTTCGACTACAAGGCCGATCCCGACTGGGGCAAGGCGGTATTCGCGGCGACCGGCGGGGTCGACAAGGTGGTCAACACCGCCGGGTTCGGCTCGGTCAACCAGTGCCTCCAGGCGCTCGCCTATGGCGGAGACATCGCCGTGATCGGCCTGATGACCTTCGGGGACGTCATCGACCCGGGCCTGTTCCTCGCCAAGGGAACGAGCCTGCGCGGCATTCCGGTCGGCAGTCGCCAGCAGCACGAGCAGGCCGTCGGCTTCATCGAGAACAACGGCATCAAGCCGATGATCTACAAGACGTTCGGCTTCGACGAGGCGAAGGCCGCCTATGACGCGCAGCTCTCGCCCGACATCTTCGGCAAGGTCGTGATCACGATCGCCGGTGAGTAGCGAGACGCGCGGCGGCCCGCCGCAGTCGTCTGCCCTGATCGGCAAGGGCCCGACGATTCATGGAATGCCGGACGATCGGGCAATAATCCGGCAGGATCAGGGTAACGGGTAGAGGCGTGGAGATCCTAGAACATCTCGGTGAACTGGCCGCGCACTTTTGCGGATAGCGGGGCTGCGCAGCCAGTCGTCTTCTGTCAGCGAACTGGAAGGTTACGTCGGCCATGGCTGAATCACTCAACAATACAGTAGCATTGGTCACCGGCGCGTCGAGCGGCATCGGTCAGGCGACGGCGATCCGATTGGCGGCGTCGGGCGCGCGGGTCGCGCTGGTTGCGCGCCGCATCGAGCGGCTGGAAAAGCTCGCCAGCGACATCCGCGCAAACGGCGGCGAGGCCATCGCAATCGCCGCGAATCTCGCCTCCGCGCACGAAGCCGAGGAGGCGGTCGCGCGCACCGTCGCCGACCTCGGACGGCTCGACACGGTGGTCAACGCCGCGGGCGTGATGCTCAACGGTCCCTCCATCGAAACGCCCCTGTCCGATTGGGACCAGATGGTGGACGTGAACTTTCGCGGGCTGATGTACGTGACGAAGGCCGCGCTGCCCCATCTGCTCGAAGCGGTCGGCACGAGCCCGCGCAAGGTGGCGGACGTCGTCAACATCTCGTCGGTGGGTGGGCGCTACGCCGCGGCTCAGGTGGCGATCTACAGTGCCACGAAGTTCGCGGTGACCGCGGCGACCGAAGCCTGGCGGCAGGAGTTCACGCGACAATCGCTGCGCTTCTCGGTGGTCGAGCCCGGTGCGACGACGACCGAACTATGGAACAAGGAAGGCCAGTGGGAAGGCTTTACGGCCATGTTCGGCGAGGTCGAGCGGCTGCTGGCCGAGGACATCGCCGAGGCCGTCGCCTATATCGTGACCAACCCGCGCCGGGTCGCCGTCAACGAGATTCTCATTCGGCCCACCGACCAGCCGTAGCAGGCGCGTGCCCGCCGGCGCCGTTCATCGAGGCCATCCGGCCGCTGGGGCCATGTCGCCGGCGCCGGCGCGCAGGATCGTGGCCATCCTCTATCGGAGAACACAATGAATGAGTTCAAAAACAAATCGGTTCTGGTGACCGGGGGCAATTCCGGCATCGGCAAATCCGCGGCGCTGCTCTTTGCGCGCCGGGGCGCGCTGGTTGCCGTCGCGGCGCGGCGGGAAACCGAGGTTCGGGCTGTTGTCGAGGAGATCAACGCAGCCGGCGGGACGGCGATCGGCGTGCCGACGGACGTCTCCGATCCCGAGCAGGTTTCAGCGATGGTCGAGACGGTGGTGAAGGCATTCGGCCGGCTCGACGCCGCGTTCAACAACGCGGGCATCATGGGCGCCTGGGGTGCGATCGACTCGCTGACCGTGGACGACTTCGACCGGACCATCGGCGTGAACCTGCGCGGGACGTGGCTGTGCGTGCGAGCCGAGGTCGCTCGGATGAAGCGGCAGGGAACCGGCGGCGCCATCGTCAACACGTCGTCCTGGCTGGCGCACGGCGCGCTCAAGGGCTCGGGCCTCTATTCGGCGACCAAGGCGGCGCTCGACGGCCTGGTGCGGGCGCTCGCCCTCGAATGCGCCGAGGCCGGCATCCGCATCAACAACGTCAATCCCGGCGTGATCGACACGCCGATGCTGCAGGGGAACACGACCGACGAATCCCGCGAGCCGTTCCGCGCGCATACGCCGCTCGGCCGGTTCGGCTCTCCGGACGAGATTGCCGAGGCGGCCGCCTGGCTGTGCTCCTCCGGCGCAAGCTTCGTCACCGGCCAGACGCTGCTCGTGGATGGCGGGTACACCATCCCCGGCAACAGGACGTGATCGGTCCCACATCCTCCGGGACTGTCAAGAATCCGATCCCGCACAATCCTGCCCTCTACCGGCAGTGCCACAAGATCGAGAACATGTTCGGCCGTCTCAAAGACCGGCGACGCATCGCAACACGATGCGCCCACACATGCTTCTCGGCCATTTGCATCGCCGCTACCCGTGCACCTTCTGGTTCCGGTCAACGAATCCTGAGCCCAACCCCGATCTCTCCGGCCTATGAGCACTGAAAACGACTGAAACAGCGTCATTCAGCCAATAAGATGACGTGCTACCTCACGCCCTGAAACGAGCTGACCCGGGACGGATGCAGCCAAGACGGGGCGGGACGGTGGCGTCGACGGAGATCACGATACGGGATGTAGCGGCGCATGCCGGATGCTCGATCGCGACCGTGAGCCGGGTCGTCACCGGCAACGGCCCGGTCAGCGACGAGATGCGCCGACGGGTGGTCAAAGCCGCTCTGGAGGTAGGCTTTCCGCTCGCCCGCGCCTTCCCGGAAACCCGCCCCGTCATCAGCATTCTGGTTCCCAGCCTCACCAATCCGGTGTTCGCCGCCGCGGTCGCGGGGATCGAACAGCGCGCGAGAACCGCCGGGATGTTCACGATTCTCGGCCAGTCCAACTACGACCCCGCGCAGGAAGAAGACATTGTCACCACCCTGATCGGTGAACGCCCGGTCGGCATGATCATGACGGTTTGTGATCCGGCCTCCAGCGTGGCCCTCCAGCGCGTCCGCAAGGCGGGGCTGCCCGTGGTGACGATCTACAACGAAGACACACCGGAGGGCGTCGCTGCGGTCATGGTCGACAATCGTGACGCCCTGCGTCGCGCGACCGAGGACCTGATCGCGCTCGGCCATCGCCGCATCCTCTTTCTCGCCGGAAAATTCATCTCGTCCGACCGCTCGGCCCGCCGTTACGAGGGCTATCGAGACGCGATGACGGCCGCCCGGCTGACGGCGGCCCCGGCGATCGAGGTCGATTTCATCGACGCGACCAAGGACATCGACCTCACCGAGGTCCTCGTCGCATACAAGCCGACGGCGATCATGGCCTCGAACGATCTGCTGGCGGTCACGGTGATCGCGTCCCTGCGCCGCGCGGGCCTGAGCGTTCCCGAGGACGTCTCCGTCACCGGCTTCGACGGGATCGACTTCGCCCGCCTGATCTCGCCCCGGCTTCACACGATCCGGCAACCCTCGCAGGTGATGGGAGCACTCGCCGCCTCCCTGCTGCTGGACATGGCTGCGGGGCACAAGGCCCCGCAGCGGTTGTGCCCGGATGTCATCCCCATTCCGGGGGAGACGATCGCGCCGCCCCGGCGAGGCGAACCTCCGGTTAACCCCATCCCCTCCAAGAAGAGAAAGCTCCGACCATGAAATCACGTCTTCTTTCCCTCGGCCTCGCGGCCGCTGTCAGCGTCTTCGCCCTTGCTCCGATCCAGGCGCAGGCCCAGGACGCCATCTGCTACAACTGCCCGCCGGAATGGGCGAACTGGGGCGAGATGCTGAACCGCATCCGCACCGAACTCGGCATCAGCATCCCCGGCGACAACAAGAACTCCGGCCAGGCCATCGCCCAGATCATTGCCGAGCGCGCCAGCCCCGTCGCGGACATTGCCTATCTCGGCATCAATGCCGGCATCTCAGCCGCCGAGCAGGACCTGGTGGAGGCATGGAAACCCGAACGCTTCGACGAGATCCCCGAAGGGGTCAAGGACCCCGAGGGCCGCTGGTGGGCGGTGCATCAGGGCACGCTCGGCCTCTTCGTCAATGTCGACGCGCTCGGCGATACGCCGGTGCCGGCCTGCTGGGCCGACCTGAAGAAGCCTGAATACAACGGCCTCGTCGGCTATCTCGATCCGACCTCGGCCGCCGTCGGCTATGGATCGGCCATCGCCATCAACACCGCTCTGGGCGGCTCGTTCGAGGATTTCACCCCGGCGGTCGACTATCTCAAGGAGCTTGCCGGCAACGGAGCGATCGTCACCAAGCAGACTTCCTATGCGCGGACCGTGTCGGGCGAAATCCCGATCCTGATGGACTACGACTTCAACGCCTATCGGGCCAAATACACCGAATCCGGCAAGTTCGAATTCGTCCTGCCCTGCGAAGGGTCGGTGACCTTCCCCTATGTCATGACGCTGGTGAAGGGCGCGCCGCACCGGGAAAACGCCGAGAAGGTCCTCAACTATCTGCTGTCCAACGAAGGCCAGCTCTTCTGGAGCAGCGCCTATCTGCGGCCCGCTCTCCCGGTCGAGATGCCGGCCGAAGTCGCCGAACGCTTCCTGCCCGCGAGCGAATACGAGCGCGCCGTCGCGGTGGACTGGGCCGCGGCGCAGGCAGCGCAGGCCGCCTTCTCCCAGCGTTACCTGTCCGAAGTGCGCTGACAGACCCCGGCGCCGGGGGCCGAACCGCGCCCTCGGCGCAGCCTAACTCGCCGGGAGGAGGCACTGATGAAGGCCAAGCGCTTTGACCTCTTATTGATCTTGCCGCTGGCGATATTCACGCTGGCCTTTCTCATCCTGCCCCTTGCCCGGCTGACCCTCGAGGCCGGCAGCGGGCCCCAGGGCCTTGCGGGTTTCTTCGTCATCCTGACCGAGGCGCGCTTTCGCAACAGCCTGATCGTGACCCTCGTTCTCGCCATCCTGACAACGGTCGCGACGCTGGCGGTGGCGACGGTCGCCGCCCAGACGCTGGCCAACAGGCAGTTCCCCGGCCGTGGGCTGCTTCTGTCGATGCTCACCTTTCCGCTGGCTTTTCCCGGCGTCGTGGTCGGCTTCATGATCATCCTGTTCGGCGGCCGGCTCGGCCTGGTGGGCACCATGACGAAGAGCCTGGTCGGCACGAACGTCGTCTTCGCCTATTCGCTCTTCGGCCTGTTTCTCGGCTATCTCTATTTCTCGGTGCCGCGCGTCCTGCTGACCATCCTCGCGGCGGCAGAAAAGCTCGATCCCTCGCTGGTCGAGGCCGCCCGCTCACTCGGCGCCAGCCCTCTCGCCATCCAGCGCGATGTGGTGTTGCCGGCGCTGTTCCCGGCCATGTACACCGGCGGCGCGCTGTGTTTCGCCACGGCGATGGGGGCCTTCGGCACTGCCTTCACGCTGGCGACGAACGTCGATGTGATCCCGATGCTGATCTACACCGAGTTCACGCTCGCCACCAACGCCAGCATGGCCGCCGCGATCTCCATCGCGCTCGGGCTGATCACCTGGGCGGCGCTCGCCATTGCCCGCAGCCGCGCCATGCGCGACACGAAGGGGGCTTGAGATGCACCGTCAGTGGACCTCAGCCGCCGGCATCGTCATCACGGCTTTGCTCACCCTGTTCCTCGTCGTTCCCGTCCTGCTCTCCGTCTATGCGGGCCTGACTGTGAACTACGCCCGCGGCGTCTCGGCCGGCTTCACGCTCGACTGGGTACGGCAGGTCTGGGAGCTTTATTCCGATACGGTCTGGCGCAGCCTCGTCGTGGCGTTGCTGACGCTCGTGCTGACGCTGCTGATCGGCGTGCCCGGCGCCTACGCGCTGGTGCGCCGTGGCGGCCGCTTCGCCCACGCGGTCGAGGAGATCGTGACGCTGCCCGTCGCGGTGCCGGGCCTCGCGCTCGCACTCGCGCTGATCCTCAGCTACGGCGGCGCAGGAGCCTTCCGCCAATCGACGCTGTTCGTCGTGGTCGGCCATGTGCTCTTTACCCTGCCGTTCATGATGCGCTCCGTCATCGCCGTGCTCGAAACCATCGACTGGCGCACGTTGGATGAAGGCGCGGCGAGCCTCGGCTCCCCGGCCTGGCGGCGCTTCGTCGACGTGATTCTGCCGAACGTGCGGCCGGGTATCGTTGCCGGGGCGCTCACGGTCGTGACGCTCTCGATCGGCGAATTCAACCTCACGTGGATGATGCATACGCCAATGACCAAGACCCTGCCCGTGGGCCTGGCCGATGCCTATGCGTCGATGCGGCTGGAGATCGCCTCGGCCTACACCGTCGTGTTCCTGATCATGGTCATCCCCCTGCTGATCGGCGTTCAGCTGGTCGCGGACCTCACCGAAAAACGGACGCACTCATGAACGCCCAAGCCCCTGTCACCGCCGCGCGCAGCGGCTCGTCCATCACGACGCGCCGGCTCAGCAAGACCTTCAACGGAACGATGGTGCTGCAACCCACCGACCTCGAAATCCCGGCAGGCCAGATCCTCGTGCTGCTCGGGCCGTCCGGCTGCGGCAAGACCACGCTCCTGCGCCTGATCGCGGGATTGGAACAGCCTGACGGTCCCGACATGATCCGCTTCGACGGCGAGGATGTCAGCGGTGTGCCGATCGAGAAGCGCAATGTCGGGATGGTCTTCCAGTCCTACGCGCTGTTTCCGAACATGACCGTGGCCGAAAACGTGGCCTATGGCATGAAGATCCGCAAGGTCGGGCGCGCGCAACGCGAGGCTGAAACGCGCCGCTTGCTGGCCTTGGTCGGCCTTGAGGAATACGCCGGCCGGCGCATCTCGGCAGTCTCGGGCGGCCAGCGCCAGCGCACCGCGCTGGCCCGGGCTTTGGCGATCAAGCCGCGCGTGCTGCTGCTCGACGAGCCGCTGGCCGCGCTTGATGCCGTGCTGCGCGAGCGGCTGCGGGTCGAGATCGGTCTCCTGCTGCGCGAGTTCGGCATCACCGCCGTCTATGTCACCCATGACCAGGCCGAGGCCATGGCCATCGGCGACCGCATCGCCGTCATGCAGAAGGGCCAAATCGCGCAGATCGACGTGCCGCAGGAGATCTATCATCGACCGGCGAATGACTTCGTCGCCGATTTCGTCGGCACCATGAACCGGATCGCCGGGCGCGTGGAAAACGGCGTGCTGAACATCCATGCGGGCGAAACCATGGTGCGGCTGAATGTCGGCGGGTCCGACCGGGGAACCACGCTCTGCTTCCGGCCCGAGGCCGCACGCCTCGCTTCCGCAGGTGGCGCGATCATGGCCCGCGTCGCCGCAGCGACCTTCTTCGGCGCGACGCAGCGGCTCGTCGCCGAGGTTTCGCCTGAATGCCGGCTGCAACTCGACCTGCCGTCGAGCCTCTCCTTCACGCCGGGCCAGATCATCGCCTTTGATATCGACCCCGCCGCCATTCTCGAATTCAAGGCGGGAGCCTGATGCTGATCGCCCAGATTTCCGATCTCCACATTCGCCCCAAGGGACAACTCGCCTACGGCGTCTCCGAGACCAACCTGCTTGCCGAACATGCAATCCATGCTCTCCTGCGGCTCGATCCACGGCCGGATTGCGTGCTGGTGACGGGCGACCTGACGGATTGCGGCCTGGAGGAGGAATACGCCATCGTCGCGGACCTCCTGTCGCGCCTGCCCTTTCCGGCCTATGCGGTGCCGGGCAACCACGACCGCCGCGAGCCCTTCCGCCACGCTTTCACTGCCGCCGGCTACCTTCCGGAGAGCGGGCCGCTCAACTTCGCCGTCTGGTGCGGACCGGTGCGGATCGTCGGCCTCGACAGCCTCGTTGCGGGATCGAGCCATGGCGTGCTTGGTCCTGAAACGATCGCTTTTCTGGAGGAAACCCTGGCGGGGTCTCCCGACGCACCGACCCTCATCATGCTGCATCACCCGCCGTTCAACACCGGCATCGCGCATATGGACGCGGCACGGCTATTCGAGGGGGCCGAGGAGCTGGAGCGGATCGTCGCCGCTCATGGCCAGGTCCGACGCGTCCTGTGCGGGCACGTCCATCGCTCGATCCAGCAGATGTTCGGCGGCACCCTGTGCCAGATCGCGCCTTCGGTCAGCCATCAGGTGGCCCTGGATCTACGGCCGGACGGGCCGCCCTGCTTCGTGCTGGAGCCGCCCGAGTTCCTGTTGCACCAATTCGACCGGGGCGATGTTGTCACTCATACGGCAAAGGTGAACAGGGCGCCCGGTCCGTTTCCTTTCATTCTGCCCGCGGAGTATCCCGGGCGAAGCCGGAATACGTCGCCGCTTGCCCTGTGCTCGGACACGCTCGGCGAATAGCGCCCGGCTCGACAGCTCGGCCACCGAGAGCAGAGAACCATACCACCCCGGACGGCACCGTTCCGGCAAGCTGCAGCCTCAGGGCATGGGCCCGCGATGAAATGCTGCTCGACGTCCGGGCCGCCATCGTGCCTCTTTCCGAGATACGGCGGCACGGTCGCGACGTGCGCATCGGCCGATACGCACCGGAAAATTCGTGTCCTTCGCCACGTTTTCAGGTGACGGGGCCGAATGGGCCGAACGGCAGATGAACTCGGATTTCCGGAAGTTCGACGACGGCCTGAAAATGACGATCGCCGCCGCCCGCCGCCATGCCATGCCGTGCCAATAGGGAAGTGCAGCACTACAGCATCGAAAACATAAATTATATCACCTAAGCTGCCGTTTCAGATATGGTGCCGCCATATGGAGAAGCCACGTCCCTCCCCTGCGCGGGATTGGGCGCCGCCAGTCGTTCTCTCTCCGGCGCCGGATAGCTCGACATGAAGGAAAGCAATTGTGACTCACGCGAAGCTCTTTTCGCCGCTCAATATCGGCAACCTGACCCTGCGAAACAGAATTGTCATCGCCCCGATGTGTCAATATTCGGCCGAGGACGGCAAGACGACCGACTGGCATCTGATCCACCTCGGCAGCCTCGCCAATTCCGGCGCTAGCCTGCTGACGATCGAGGCGACGGCGGTCGCGCCGGAGGGGCGCATCACCTATAAGGACGTCGGCCTGTATTCGGACGAAACCGAGGCCGCGCTGCATCGGACGCTGAACGGCGTCCGGCGATGGTCCGGCGTGCCGATCGCAATCCAGCTCGCCCACGCCGGCCGCAAGGCCTCCACGGACGTGCCATGGAAGGGGGGTGCGCAGTTTCCGCCCCACGATCCGAACGGCTGGCAGACGGTGGCGCCGTCCGCCGTGCCCTTCCGCGCCCGCGACGCGGCGCCGGCCGCGCTCGACAAGGCCGGGCTCGAACGCATCCGCCTGGCCTTCGCGCAGGCGGCTGAACGTTCCGGCAGGCTGGGGCTCGACGCCATCCAGATCCACGCCGCGCACGGCTATCTGCTGCATGAATTCCTGTCGCCGCTCTCGAACCGGCGCGATGACGAATACGGCGGATCGCTGGAAAACCGCCTGCGGTTCCCGCTGGAGGTATTCGATGCCGTCCGTAAGGCATTCCCGGCGGGCCGCCCGGTCTCGGTTCGCGTATCCGCGACCGACTGGGTGGAAGGCGGCTGGGACGTGGAACAGACAGTCGCCTTCGCGCAGGCGCTGGAAGCGCGCGGCTGCGACGCCATCCACGTGTCGAGCGGCGGTCTGGCCGAAAACCAGCAGATCGCCATCGGCCCCAATTATCAGGTGCCGTTCGCGCGGGCGGTGAAGGCAGCCGTCGGGATTCCGGTCGTCGCGGTGGGCCTGATTACGGAATTCGAGCAGGCCGAGGCGATTGTCAGCACCGGTGACGCAGACCTCGTCGCCCTGGCGCGCGCCATCCTCTACGATCCGCACTGGCCCTGGCACGCGGCTGCGCATTTCGGCGCGAGCGTGCGCGCACCGAACCAGTATCTGCGCTCCCAGCCCCGGCGATTCAGCCAGTTGTTCGATCCGGCAGACTGACGGGTCCGGTATGTCTCCGGCCGGCCGGCGGGCTCACGCCGGCCTGCGTGCGAGTAGCCCGCGGAGCCGGCCCGCCGGATCGTCGGTGAGAGGGCCCGAGGCGAACAGCGCCTACCGGCAGTCCACGGCCGGCCGGTAGACCTGATTGTGGAGGCTGCCCGAGGAGCCACCGACCTCCGTGCCGCCGCCCGGCGCATGGATCGACCCGTTCACAAAGGCCGCGCCGGTGACGCCGTGGACGGGCAGCGGCATGTCGGCGAGCTTCGTCCAGCTATCGTTCTTTGGATCGTAATAGTCGTGGTCGGCGAACATGCCCGCGGCCGACTCGCCGCCCCAGGCATGGAGGCAACCGTCGGCAAGAACCGCGTTGATGCCGCTGCGGGGCCGCAGCATGGGCGCGGCGACGCTCCATTGCCCGCTCCCGGGATCGAACACTTCGTGCGCCGCCGTCTGGTCGGAGCGGAAGCCCCCTCCCAGCCGCCCGCCGATGACGTGGATGCGCCCGTCGATGGCCGCGCCGCCGATATGGTTGCGCTGGCTCGGCAGGTCGGGAAGCGTCCCCCATGTGTCGGTCCCGGGGTCGTAGACGGCGAAGTCGTGGCCGCGCGGCGGGCGCCCGCCGGCGACATAGATCAGCCCGTCGCGGACGACGGCGACGCCCGCCGAACGGCGCGTCGGCATCGGCGCCTTCTCCACCCATTCGCCGACCGCCGGATCGAGTTCGTAGACGGTATCGACATAGGAATCGCCACTGTCGGCGCTCGTCTGCCCGCCGATGAGATAGATCTTGCCGTTCACCGATACCGCCATGCCGTGGTTGTTCGGCACAGGCAGTTCGGGCCCGTATTCCCATTCGTCGGCCGCAGTGTCGTAGACCTGCACCGTGGTCACCGTCTCACGGTTCGCCGGATAGCCGCCGAGGATGTAGAGGCGGCCTTCGAGCTCGGCGACCGCGAACTCGCTGTTGGGGGCCAGCAGTTCGGCACGATGCGCCCACTCGCCGGGCTCCTGCGCGGCGGCGGCGAACGGGATGATGCAGGCGAGAGTGAGCATGGCGCGGCGCAAGGGCAAGGGCAAGAGAAGCGACAAGCGGAGCATCGTGTTTTCTCCTTCAATGGGCGACGATCGGTTGAGCCAGAATCCACAGGCTCGTCACCGTATAGGCGATCATCAGAACGACGAGCGGAGCCTGTGAGACAAGGCGCATCGAACCCGCTGTCGCCGCGCGATGCGCCAGGACCACGGCCGCCGCATGTCCCAGCACCACGCCACCCGCCGCGACCAGCCAGACGAGACGCATGTCGATCGCGTCGACATCGAGCGGACGGCCCGCCGCCCCGAAGAGGTTCCAGCCGAAGCCGAACGGGTCGGAGGCCAGCGGCACGATCATCTGACCCTGAATGATCAGGTAGGAGAAATAATGGGCGAGGTGGTAGCCGATGGCAATCGGCACGAGGGAGAAGACGAAGCGCCGGACCACCTCCCCCGCAGGCGCGCCGTCGATCCGGGCCGCAAGGTGGCAGGCAACCAGATAGATGCCAGCGAAGAGGAGCGGGGCGAGGAGAAGCCCGGCGGTCTTCACCAGCGTCTGCGCCGCGACATAGCCAAGGATCCCGACCACGCCGAGCCGGTAGAGAAGACCGACCCCATCGCCCGAGAGCCGCGCCCAGGCAGGCGTCTCGGAAAAACCGTCGAAACTCACCGCCGCCAGAATCGCGATCACCAGCGCCGTCATGGACGTCGACGGCGGGGGCGACGTCGCCAGCCCCGCCCCGTAGGATCGCAGCACGAGATGGGGATGCCCCGCCGCGTCCCGGCGCCCATCGAGCGGAGCGAAACGCGAGAAGAGGTCGAACAGAATGGCGAACACCTCGCCGCGCCGTAGCCACTCCTTCACGCCGAACAGCGCCATTGCCGCAAATGTGACGAGGGAATAGAGAAGGATCGCGCAGGCGAGCCGCGCCGGCACGGCATTGGACGGCCAGACAAGCTCGGTCCATGCGAAGAGCAGGAACAGGACGACCGCCGGCCAGACGCCCGCGCGCTCCGGCAGGCGCAGCGCCGGCCCGCCCTGGCCGAATGCGAGGCGTCCCAGAATGGCCCAGGGGTTGACGAGCACCCAAAGGTTTCCCCCGAGCGCGCAGACGAAGGCCATGCCGACCCACCACACGACCCAGACGGCGACGGGCAGGATGTTCCTGTCCCAATCGCTTTGATCGCCGACGAAGCCCGCGAGGAGGAGCAGCGAGAAGATCGCGACGGAGGACGACTGCAACAGGACGAGCAGGCCATTCGTCGCCCGGCGGGGCAAGGCGACGACCTTCTCGCGCGAAGCGCCCCGACCACGCATCAGGCCGGCTGCGCCGACAAAGGAGAGCGCGACCGCAATCCCCGCGCCGATCAGCCAGTGGCCGAGCGGCAGCGGCAGGTCGTAGGGGCGCGGAAACGCATGCGCGAAAGCCTCGCTCGGCAACGACAGCAGAAGAACGGCGACAGGGCCGAGGCATGACCGGAACAGAGCCGCGACCTTCGGCCAGCACCTATCCGCCGTGTCAATCATTGTCCGGTGCGATGGCAGGCGGCATCTCCTCTTCCCAAGCCCCGAACCGATGCCGATGCGCAACGGACACTGGCCCGGCCGTCGCCTTCGGCGACATCGAAACTGGCACCCACCCAATACCATGTCGACGCATCCGGAAATACGACCTGCCGCCTCTGCCGCGCATCGTGGCCCTCACGTTTTGAGGATGGCCTCACGCTGCTCCAGGAAAGAACGGGCGGGGAGACGTGCTGCCGCGATAGTCCGTCAGCGGAGCGTCGTTCCTGACGCTCATGATCCTGTCAGTGCTGTGACCCTGTCTTTCTCCGGCGAGGTGCTCTATTCTTGATCTTCCACGCTTCAGCTGGCCACACTGCCGGAACATCCCCGTCCTTGCGGCGTTCGGTCAGCAGGGAGGTTGCCGTGCGTGCCTGGTCGAGAAGCCTTCTGGCGGAGCTTTTACCCGGACGCGTGACGGGAGGGGCGATGCGGCGCCACGCCGTGCGCGAGCGGAGGGAAGGACGCCGCTGCGCAGCGGCGTGGGTGATCGCGCTGGCGGCTGTGGTCCTTGCCGGCGTCTTCGGATCGATGGCCTCGGCCCAGAACGATCGTGTCGCGGTGGTGCTGGAACTGGATGGGATCGTAGGGCCGGCGACGGCCGACTACATCTCGCGTGGCATCCAGCGCGCCGGCGAGCGGGAGGCGGCCATCGTCGTGATCAGGATGGACACGCCGGGCGGCCTCGACACCTCGATGCGCGCCATTATCCGCGAAATTCTCGCTTCTCCGGTTCCCGTTGCGACTTTCGTGACGCCTTCCGGCGCGCGGGCGGCGAGCGCGGGCACCTATATCCTCTATGCCAGCCATGTTGCCGCCATGGCACCGGGCACCAATCTGGGCGCGGCCACCCCGATCGCGATCGGCGGCGGCGGGGGCCTGCCCTTCGGCGCGCGGGACAAAGACGAAGACGGGAAGGAAGGCCGGCCATCGTCCCCCGCGAGCGCCGCCGAGGCCAAGGCGATCAACGACGCCGTCGCCTACATCCGCGGGCTTGCCGAGATACGCGGCCGCAATGCCGACTGGGCCGAGCGGGCGGTGCGCGAGGCGGTGAGCCTGACCGCCACGGCCGCGGCGCGCGAGAACGTCATCGACTTCACCGCCACCGATATCGACGACCTGCTGGCCAAGGCGCATGGCATGACCGTGCGCGTCGGGCAGGCGGACGCGACGCTGGACACCCAAGGGCTCGCCGTCGAGGCAATCGAACCCGACTGGCGAACCCGCTTCCTGTCCGTCGTCACCAACCCCAACGTGGCGCTGATCTTCATGCTGGTCGGCATCTACGGGCTGATCTTCGAGTTCATGAATCCCGGCGCGCTGGTGCCCGGCACGCTCGGCGGCATCAGCCTCGTTCTGGGGCTCTATGCGCTCGCCGTGCTGCCGGTCACCTATGCGGGCATCGGCCTCGTTCTTCTGGGAGCGGCGCTGCTGGTCGCGGAGGCGCTGACGCCTTCCTTTGGAGTCCTGGGCGTCGGCGGGACGATCGCGCTGGTGCTGGGCGCTGCGATCCTGTTCGACACCGACATGCCGGGCTTCGAGGTGTCCTGGCCGATGCTGGGCGCGGTCGCCGCCGCCGGCCTGCTGATGTCGCTGCTGGTGGCGCGGCTGGCCGTCACCTCGCGCAGCGGCAAGGTGGTGAGCGGACGCGAGTACATGATCGGCGCCTCCGGCGAGGTGCTGAGCTGGGAGGGCGGTCACGGCCACGTGCTGGTCCATGGCGAGCGCTGGCGGGCGGCTTCCGCCGCCCCACTCGCCCCCGGCCAGACTATTCGCGTGACCGGCCTGGACGGCGTCACGCTCGAGATCGAGGCGGTCCGCTAGAGCGCAACGGAGGAAACCATGGATATTCTCGGCGATCTTGTCTTCTATATCGCCCTCATCGCCATCCTGCTCGGCGTGCTGGCCTCGGCGATCCGCGTCCTGCGCGAGTACGAGCGCGGCGTGGTGTTCACGCTCGGCCGCTACACCGGCACCAAGGGGCCAGGGCTGATCCTGCTGGTGCCCTACGTCCAGCAGATGGTACGCACCGACCTGCGCATGATCGTTCTCGACGTGCCCAGCCAGGACGTGATCAGCCGCGACAATGTTTCGGTGCGGGTCAGCGCCGTGGTCTATTTCCGCGTGATCGACCCCGAGCGAGCCACCATCCAGGTCGAGAACTTTCATCAGGCGACCAGCGAACTGGCGCAGACCACGCTGCGCTCCGTGCTCGGCAAGCACGACCTCGACGAGATGCTGGCCGAGCGCGACAAGCTCAACAATGACATCCAGACGATCCTCGACCAGCAGACCGATGCCTGGGGCATCAAGGTGGCCAATGTCGAGATCAAGCATGTCGACATCAACGAGTCGATGGTCAGGGCGATCGCCCGGCAGGCCGAGGCCGAGCGCGAGCGGCGCGCCAAGATCATCAACGCGGAAGGCGAGCAGCAGGCTGCGCAGAAACTGCTGGAGGCGGCCGAGATACTGGCCAAGCAGCCGCAGGCCATGCAGCTTCGCTATCTCGCCTCGCTCAATTTCATCGCCGGCGAGAAAAGCTCGACCATCGTCTTCCCGTTCCCGACCGAGCTGGCCGGCATGTTCCCCGGCTTATCCAGGGACGGGAAAACGGAATAGAGCAAAATGCATTAGATCCGAATCGCTATTTTGCTCTATCTCTCTGTTTGTGCATCGAATTTGCCAAAAACGGTACCCACTATAAATAAGACAATCACACGACGGATCCGGGATCAGAAATAGGTGCCGAACCGATGGTATCGGGGCCTGTTCCGGATCGGGCGAATGCCCGGCAGATCGGGAATGCCGCCGTGCCATTCCGCCGGCTGGCGCGGGATCAGCCGCCGCAGGCGCGCCACGCGATCGGCGGTCTTCGGATGGGTGCGCAGGAGCGACGGCTCCGGAATGCGCCGGCCCGGCAGGACGATATCCTCCCAGAAGTGGCCGACGCGCCGCTCGAGCTTCAGCAGCGCGCTGGCGAGCCCCTCGGGATCGCCGGTCAGTTCGACGGCGCCCAGATCGGCGTCGAACTCCCGGGTTCGCGACAAGGCAAGTTGCAGCAACGCCATGATCGTGGGCGAAAAGATCAGGAGCAGCGGCACGTGCCACGGGATGACCGCGTGTCCGGCGAGAAGCAACGGGAGATTCAGGAAAATGATCAGCTGCCCGACGTAGGAGGCGAGCGACACCAGACGCGACATCATGTCGGCAAGCCCCATGATCCACAGATCGCGGTTGGCGATATGACTGACCTCATGGGCGAGCACACCGGCCAGTTCGCGATAGTTCAGCAGCCGCAAGATGCCGTCGGTCAGGCAGATGGCGTTTTCCGTCCGGAAGCCCAGCGCAAAGGCGTTGGGCACCGCGCTCGGTATGTAATAGAGCCGTGGCGTGTGCAAATGGCCGGCCCGCCGGGACAATTCCTTCAGCATGAGAACGCCGCTTGGAAATTCCCGCTCCGTGAGCGGGCGGGCATTGTAGGCCGACAGCAGGAGTTCTTTCGGAACAGTGGGCGCAAGGATCAATCCCGCTGCCAGGCCGGCAACGGCCGCGAGGGCGACGCTATCACTGGCCACGCTTGCCACGATCAGCCAGGTCATGCCCGTCATGCCCGCGAAGATGAGCGCGGTCTGAGCCAGATTGTTTAGTTTGTGCCGACTGCTCGGTCGCATGATGCCGTGGCCCCGATGAATTTTCCACGCCGCGAAACTTCGAAGATGTATCGACGGGAGTCCATACTGATCAAGCGGCTGCACGATCAATTATCGCTATCGAGAAAAAGGAGGCGACAATGACCATGGCGAAGCTGTCGGCGGGGTGGAGAAGGCAGCCCCGGCTTCAGTGTCACGGCCTCTTGCCGGCGTTGATGAGGTCCCGGTCCTGCTCGCCCTCGGGAGGCGTTTCGCCAAAGTCGAGGATGTCATTCTCGGCGGGAAGATCGCCTCGCGGCCCGGCGGCTGACAACGGGCGACCATCTCCGGAAAGCCGATACCGAGGTCCACCTAGGCGCCCGCCGCACGGCCGGGCCCGATGCGATGGGCGGCCTGCCCTTCGAGCACCTCTATTCCGAGCGCGTGCCACAAAGTGTCGGCCGGAAAGACGATTATAATTTCGGATCGCTTCTTGCCAGGACAAAATCGTAGTTCAACATGCGGAACGGCTCGGCAGGCCCATCCTCTTTGCGCATCGTTTCCGGGCTGCATAGGGGGAAATCCGCAATAAGCGAGTCCTTCACGCCGAACACCACGTCTGAATCGAGATATTCGTCGCCGGCGACAAACACGTGGGTCACCAGGGTTTCAAAACCGGGATGGGCGATCATGAAATGGATATGGCCCGGGCGATAAGGATGGCGCATCTGGTGCTCAAGCATTTTTCCCACCGGTCCGTCATGAGGAATGGGATATGCCGCGGGCATGATGCTCCAGAATGCAAAGCTGCCGTCGTCCCGTGCGCGAAGCCGGGCTCGCATCGCGAGCTCGCCGTCCTGCTGTACGTCGTAATATCCATCATCGTCGGAATGCCAGACATCGATCAGCGCACCGGCAAGTGGAACGCCCGCAGTATCCTTGACGGTACCGGTAACGTAAAGAGGATCTCCGTTGATGCCAGGAGAAATACAGCTTTCATTCTTGAATTCGGGTGGATCCTGAACATAGAACGGCCCCAGGACCGTTGTTTCGGTTGCGCCCTCGGGGAACCGGTGATTGATCGCGTCCACGAGCATCGATACGCCCAGCGTGTCGGAAAGCAGGATGAACTCCTGGCGTTTGTCGTCGGAGATCTGGCCGGTTCGGGTCAGGAAATCGATGGCGAACATCCACTCACCCTCGGTGGGCTCGATTTCGCGAACGAAGGCGTGAAGATGCCGAACGAGCGCCTCGCTGACCGCCCTGACGCGCGGGTTCTTCGTGTTCGCCAGACTGGCTATGACCGCATCGGTGATCGTATGCTCGTTAAAATTACGCATGACTGCCTCCTCCTTCAAAGGCCCTGGACAAAGCTTATGATGGAGCGCCGTGCCGACAGTGCCCAGGCAGGAGCCTCCCGGCAACTCCCCTGCACCGAACACCACGCGGGGTGACCGGGCATCGTAGACGAAAGATTGCATGGGCACTCTCCGTCATTCGGACCAATTGAGATTCGCACCGGACAGCCAGCGTTCGCCCTCGGCGTAAAGAGCTTCGACCTCGGGACCGACGAGGCTGGGCATATTGAGCTTTACCTTGTAGCCTATCTCGGACTGGATATAGGCTAGGTGCCGGTAACCGACGGGAAAGCCGTTCAGCTTCTCGACGTCAAACTTGATGACGGCTCCCGGAATGATCGGATCGATGCGATCTTTCTCGTAGATCGGCTGGCGCAACACGAGGCACCACTTTTCGTCGACTTTCTCCAGGAAGTCGTAGAAGCGGCCGGTACAGACGACATCACAGGCAACTCCGTGAACGTCAGCC
The DNA here is from genome assembly GCF_053570585.1 of Pseudochelatococcus sp. B33. Taxonomy (NCBI): domain Bacteria; kingdom Pseudomonadati; phylum Pseudomonadota; class Alphaproteobacteria; order Hyphomicrobiales; family Chelatococcaceae; genus Pseudochelatococcus; species Pseudochelatococcus sp. B33. The sequence goes on from NZ_JBSEFH010000003.1 coordinate 77,068, forward strand.
CTTTGGCTGATCGTCATCTTTGTCTGGGCGATCGCCCGATTCGACGCGACGTCGACGCTGCTTCCTCCCAGAAAGTGCAGAATCCGAACGCCGTTCTCGAAGCCTTCGCGGCTGACCCTGATGAACTCCTCGGCGGACCCCTGGAACCAAGTCGCCATCATGCGCCCGTCGGGATGCCAAACAGTCTTGAAACGGTCCCAAAAACCGGCATCCCGCCAGACAGCCCAATTCTGGACGAGCTCATCGATAGCTCTTCGATCATCGGAATTGCTCATAGTACCTCCAGTTTACACTTTTGAACGAGTTCTTTCTGTAGATCATTCTTGACGCCATTGCAAGTCAGTTCACATACACGTACAGACAAGAATCGCAGTGACAGGAGACGACGGCACTTGCCCTGACATTCTCATTCTATTATCTAATTGTAATAATTTATTATTTTTTCAAGCGGCCCCAGAGCGATCTCCGGATCGATGGAAAGGCACGTCGAACCATTATGCTCACTTGAAAACTAATTCATGATATGGAATTAATGTCGACTGTTACTCTCAAATTTGGAACCGGAATGCAGGGAGGCGTCCAATGATAAAATTCAAGAAATTCGCTGCTGTCGCAGCGCTGTCTGTGGCAATGACGGCGTCCGCCGGAGCGCAGGATTATCCTGCACGCGATCTTCAAGGCACGATCATGTGGGGCGCTGGCGGCGCAACTGACGTGCTGGCGCGTGTCGTCTCGCCTGTCGTCGAGGATATTCTCGGCAAGAGCATCGTGCTGGTGAACCGCGCCGGGGGCAGCGGCGCCATTTCGGTGCAATACGTCAATTCGCGCCCGGCCGACGGCTATGACATCCTTTACGGCTCGGAGACGCCGCAGGTGCACAAGGTGCTCGGCATCGGCGAGCTCGATTACGACGCCTTCACGCCCGTGATCATCTTCGGAACGAACCTGGCCGTGTTCGCTGTCGCGAACGATGCTCCCTGGCAGACATTCGCCGAACTGCTCAAGGACATCCGGGCAAATCCCGGCCGGATCACGGCGGGGACCACCGGTAGTGCCGGAACGCCTGTTTTCTCTCTGGCGATGCTGGATTCGGCAATCGATATCGAGGTCAACAGCGTGCCGTTCGATGGCGAGGGGCCGGGCTTGACGGCATTGCAGGGCGGTCACGTCGATTTCATGCCGACCAGTCTTCCGGCTGCGGCCGAACTCATTCGTGCCGGCCGGCTGCGGGCGCTCGCCGTGCTTCACAACGAGAGGCTGGCTGAATTTCCCGACATCCCCGCCATCGTCGAAGACGTGCCGGAACTCGACGCATACCTTCCCTGGGGCACGTTCCAGGGCATTCTCGTCAAGAAGGACACGCCCGACGCCATCATCGAGCGCCTGACGGAGGCTTACCTTGAAGCCGCCGGCAACGAGCGTGTCCGGGAGTTTGTCCGCAATTCCGGGATGCAGCCCCTCAATATCATTGGCGAGGAAGCCAGGACTTTCGTCGACAACTGGCGCTCGCTGACGTCCTGGGTGCTTTACGAGGTCGGCCTTGCCAGCATCTCGCCCGAAAAGTTCGGCATTTCGCGTCCCTGATAAGGGCGATGGACGGGCGTCATGACAGTCCGTGACACCCGTCGCATTTCTGTGGGAGGTAACATGTCCGAAGAACGATCAGTCAGTTTGCCGGGAACGCTGGCCTTTTTCGTGTTCTTGGCCCTTGGATCGCTTATCCTGGTCTATGAAGCCTATGGCATTCAAGGCCTGCCAACCATTTCGGGGCCGGGCATCTTCCCCCTGATTGCCGCCGGCACGATGGCGGTTATCGCCCTCGGCTTGTCTGCAGGGGCCATTCTGTACGCGCCCCGGAGCAAGGCGGATGATGCCGGCAACGGCCGGGCCCCGCTTTCGGAGGTCATCTCTCCCCTGATCCTGGCCTACTCCGGCTTCTGTCTCATCTATATCCTGGCACTGGAGCCGGTCGGCTTCTGGATATCGAGCGCGGTCTTCCTGCCCATCTCGTTTGTGATGCTCTATTCGCGCAACCCCATCCGCATCGGCGCGATCACGGTTCTCGTGCTGGCATTTGTGTACGTCGTTTTCGCGTACATTTTCCGTGTCTATCTGCCCTAGGGGATCAGATAATGGACCAATTATCCTACTTCCTGATGAGCCTCACCGATCCGTACCTGCTGTTTCTCGTCGCCGCGGGTACGTTCGCCGGAATCTATGTGGGCGTCATTCCCGGCATCTCGGTGACGATGGCTGCGTCCATCCTGATCTCCTTTACCTTCTCCTGGAACATCAACGAGGCGCTTGCGCTCATGGTGGGCGTCTTCTGCGGCGGCGTATATGGCGGCGCGCGCACGGCGATTCTGCTCAACATTCCCGGAACCCCGGCAGCCGTTGCAACGGCGCTGGACGGCTATCCCCTGGCAAGGCGCGGCGAAGCCAGCCGGGCGATCGGCGTAACCACGATCGTTTCCGTGGTTGGGGGCATGGCCGGGCTCGCCGTTCTTGCGATCGGCGCGCCACTGCTGTCCGAGACCGCCCTGCTGTTCGCGCCGCGAGACTTTTTCATCCTTGCCCTCATCGGCCTGCTGCTGGTCGGCTCGCTCGCGGGCGCCTCGCTGGGCAAGGGCGTCTTCGCCGCCGCGCTGGGCGTCGTCATCGGGCTGGTCGGACTCGACAATTTCACCGCCCAGCCGCGCCTGACGTTCGACTTCCCCATCATGCTCGGGGGCATATCCTATGTGGCTGCGATGATAGGATTTTTCGGATTGGCGGAAGCGCTCTACCAGCTCCGCTTTCTGAGAACGCCCCCGATGATTCAGAATGTGAGCGAGATCATTCCCTCCCTGTCAACAGTCAAAAAGTACCTTCCGCTTTCCCTGCGCAGCTCGATGATCGGGGCGTTCATCGGAATCTTGCCCGGTGCCGGGGGCGATATTGCCGCGCTCATCGCCTATGACCAGGCCAAGCGCACGGTCAAGAACCCTTCCCGCCCTTTTGGCGAGGGCGCCTATGAGGGGCTCGTTGCGCCCGAATCCGCCAACAGTGCCGCTGTCGGCGGCGCGTTCGTGCCCATGCTGACGCTCGGAATCCCGGGTGATGCGGTAACCGCCATCATGATTGCCGCGCTCTACGTGCACGGGCTGCGGCCCGGGCCGATGCTGATGATCGAGACGCCGCATCTCTTCTGGTTCATCGTCGGCGCGCTCATCCTGTCCAATGTGTTTCTGCTGATTTTCGGGCTGACGGGCATAAAGCTGATGGCCAAGGTCATGCAGGTGCCGCGGGGGGTCCTGATGCCTTGCGTGATACTGCTTTCGGTCATAGGAACCTATGCGATCCAGAGCTCGATCATCGACGTCTATGGGATGTTCGCCTTCGGCGTCCTTGGGTACTTCTTCAAGGTCTACGGCTTCCCGGTCGGACCGATCATCCTCGGTGTCATTCTGGGACCGCTTCTCGATTCCTCGTTCCGGCGCGCCGTGCTCACGTCCCATAATTCGGTTCTCGACTTCCTCGGCTCGTACTTGACCAGCCCGATATCGGCAGTGTTGCTGATCTTTTTCCTTGTGCTCGTCCTGGGACAGACGCCGCTTTGGAGCAGGCTGAAGTCGAACCGGAAATCGGACCAGCCGAAGCAGCCCTAACCCTCTCGTAAGGAGCCTTGCATGATGAGCTTGAGAATTGGTGGGAGTACCTTCTCCTATATGTGGACGACGCAGGCTGCCGCTGCCATCGAGCGGCTGTGCGCTTTAGGGCTCAATGACTTCGACGTCATCATGGCGCCGGGACATCTTTGGCCCGACGACATGACCGCAAGCGATCGCAGGCAATTACGAGACGAACTGGAGCGGTCCGGGACAAGGCTGGAGTCGCTTAACCCGCCGGCCATCGACTACAATCTGGCAAGCCCGGTGGCCGATGTGCGCGAGCACGCCGTCGCCCTCTACACCAAAACGCTTCATCTGGCCGCCGATCTCGGAGCGAAGGGTGTGGTCGTCGTGCCGGGGCGTGTGTCCAGCCTCTGGCCCCCACTGCGCGAAACGGTGATTGAGGGACTTTGCGGGAGCATCGAGGCGCTGCTTGCCGTCTCACGGCAATTGGGGCTGGCGCTCCATGTCGAGACGCATCCCCTGACACCGATTCCGACGGCAGACGACATGATCTCATTCGTTGACCGGTTCGGCGATCCGGCCATGGGCATCGCCTATGACGTTGCCAACGCCGAATTCATCGGTGAGAACCAGCCGGACGCGATCGAGCGTATGGGGAAAAGACTGTCGCAGCTACATCTTTCCGATGGCACGCGATCGGCATGGCGGCATGATCCGCTGGGGAGCGGCAGCGTGGATTTTCGGGCAATCATGGCTGCGGTGGATCGCATCGGCTTTTCGGGTGTGGCCGTGCTTGAGCTTATCTCGAAGGATCCCGAGCCTGCGTTCAAGACTGGCAAAGCGGAGATCGATCGTCTCATCGGGGAGACAAACCGATGACGGCTGGGCCGCAGCTTCGCTTCCTTGATGGCGAGACCTGCGTGATCGGCCTACTTGGCTACCCGGTCAGGCAGGTCCGTTCGCCACGCCCGCTGACCGAGCTCATGCAGGCCAATGGCTTCAATGCAGTCCAGCTCCCCTTGCATGTCGCGCCGGATGATCTGGCTCAGGTGGTGACGGCGTGCAAGGCCATACGCAATCTGGCCGGCCTCGTGCTCACCGTGCCGCACAAGGTCGCGGCTCTCGATCTCGTGGACCGGGCGACTGGGACCGCACAGACCGCCGGATCGATCAACGTGATGCGCCGCGAACCCGATGGCTCCTGGCTGGGTGACAATCTCGATGGCCAAGCCTTTGTCGCCGGGCTCGCCGCCCAGGGATATTCGGTTGCCGGGAAATCGGCGTTCATCGCCGGGGCCGGGGGAGCTGGCTCGTCCGTCGCAGCCTCGTTCGCGCAGGCAGGGGCACGCGAAATCAGGCTTTTTGACCTGCAAGCGGACCGCGCCTCGGCGGTGGCAGCCCGGATTGCCCGCTTTTTCCCTGATACGGCTGTAGTAGTTCAGGAAGCCATTGATCCCGATGGATGCGATATTGCGATCAACGCCACCTATCTCGGCCTTCGCCCCGAGGATCCGCTGCCGTTCGACCCCTCTGGATTGGCGAAATCGACGCTCGTTGCCGAACTCGTCATGAACCCGCCGGTAACCCGGCTGCTCGATATCGCCGAAAGAACCGGCCACCCGACCGCACCAAGCGAAAACGTCCTCAATTACCAACTGCCGCGCGCAGCGGAATTTTTCGCCCAAGCCAATGTCAGTTGAGCCTATGTCTCAGAGTCGTCCCATGCCCCCTCTTTCGCTTCATCATCTCACAATGATCGATGCACATCCTCTGACCCTGATCGAGGCCGCAGCCGCGGGCGGATTTACCCACTGCGGCATCCGCCTCGTCGCTCCAAACCCCGGGGACCCGCTCATCGACGTTCTCTCCGAGCCGGGCGCGATCGATGCGCTCCGCAGGAGGCTGTCGGATTCCGGTGTCCGACTCCTCGACATCGAGGCGATATGGCTTAACGAGGACATCGACGTAACGACGATTGTGCCTGCACTCGAGGCCGGTGCCCGACTCGGTGCGCGTTATGCGCTGGTGGTCGGCAACGATCCTGACCCGAGCCGGCTTTCGAGCAATTTTGCCGCGCTGGCTGCCCTTGCGAAGCCGCTCGGCCTCAGGATCATGCTGGAATCCATCACATATTGCACGATCAATTCGCTGCAGGCGGCAGACGCGCTCATTCGCGACTCGGCCGCGCCAAATGCCGGCCTGCTGATCGACACGCTCCAGTTCTTCAGGTCCGGCGCGGGCGTAGAGCAGATCACCCTCTATGATCCGAGCCTGTTTTCCTACCTCCAGATTTGCGATGCCCCGCAAGCCGCACCTGCCACGCTGGCGGACCGGCGCCGGGAGGCGCGCGAGAACCGGCTGTTGCCCGGAGACGGGGAATTGCCGTTGCGTGAACTGCTCGACGCCTTGCCTGCAGGTATTCCAATCAGTCTCGAAGCGCCGACGGCTGCGCTGAGAGGGTATGACCATCAGACGCAGGGCATCATAGCGGGCCGTTTGCTCCGCGCTTTCCTTTCCGGCGAACATGGCCGCAACTGACTTGGGGACTGGGTTCAGATGACGAGCATTACTGAAAATCGAGGGTTCCCGTCCTTGGGCATTGGCGCCGGCAGTCTTGCAAATGCCGGCGGGGAAGCGGCCTTTATAGAAACGGTGCAGGCCGCGTGGGCCAGGGGCATCCGCTACTTCGACACGTCGGCCTTCTATCTCGGCGGGGAAAGCGAACGCCGATTGGGCCTTGCCCTTGCGGGCCTGCCGCGCGACCAGCTAATGATTTCGACCAAGCTGGGGCGCTACCAGAACCATACCGGTTCGAGCATCGATCCCGAGAACAGGAACAGCTATTACGACTATTCTGCGGATGCGACATTGCGGTCGGTGGAGCGCAGCCTCGCACGGTTGGGGGTCGATCATCTGGATGCGGTCTATATCCACGATCTCGATCATAGGCTTTGCGGGGAGAGTTACCGCGAGCGGCTCGACGCTGCGCTCGATGGCGCATACCCTGTCCTTATGCAGCTCAGATCGGAAAAGGTGATCGGGGCCGTCGGTGTCGCGGCGATGGACTGGAAGGCCTGTCTTGAGTTCAGCGAGGCGGCGGAACTCGATGTTGTCATGCCCGCGGGTGAGTATTCACTCCTGCGGACTGCCAGCGAACCTCTTCTATCTCACTGCGCTGACCGCAACATTGCCTGGATCGCGGCCTCTCCGTTCAATTCCGGAATCCTGGCCACAGGTGCGCGCGAGGATGCGTTCTACGACATGCGCCCGGCAACCGAGGCCGTCCTGGGTCAGGTTGCCAGACTGGAAGATGTCTGCCGCGCGCATGATGTTCCACTTGCAGCCGCGGCGCTCCAGTACCCGGCCCGGCATCCGGTGATCTCGACGATCGTATTCGGCGCGAAGTCCGTCGCCGAATTCGAGGACAGCCTCGCGCTTTCCGCCTTTCACCTGTCCGACGAATTCTGGGCGGATATCAGCAGGCTGATTGCGGAGACAGCGGACTGGGAAGCCAAGGGCTGGCCGGATGGTCCAGTTCAATCAAAGCAGATGACGCCGTGAGCACACAAGCGAACACAGAGAAAGACGAAGGCGGCGTGGATTCCCTGCCGAGCACCGTGAAGTCGGCAACGCGAGTCCTGGATCTTTTTGAATGCTTCGGCCGCTGGGATGCGGAAAAGACTCACACCGAACTCGCATCAGAATTGGCGATCCCGAAAAGCAACCAACGAGGGTCTAACGATGTTTGAGGGATTTCGAAAACTCGATATCGAAACAAAGGATGTGCAGTTCAAGGGCGTCACAGGTGGCTCCGGTCCAATTGCTTTGCTGCTTCACGGTTATCCGCAGACACATCTGACCTGGCGCTTCGTCGCGCCCGCTCTGGCCGACAAATACACGCTCATCGTTCCGGATCTTCCGGGGTATGGCGACAGTCGTATTCTGAATGACGATTCCAGATGGACCAAACGACGGGTCGCTGGAACGATCGTGGATCTGATGAACAGTCTCGGCCATTCGAGCTTTGCCGTCGTCGGCCATGACCGCGGCGCCCGCGTTGGATATCGGCTGGCCCTGGATTTTCCCGAACGGGTTCGCGGATATGTATCCTTGACGGTCATCCCGACGCTGGATGCCTTCGCCAGTGTCGATGCCACTTTCGCGATGAATGCATTCCACTGGTTCATGCTCGCCCAACCGAACGGTCTGCCGGAGCGTCTGCTCGCTGCGGATCCGGTCGGGTTCATCGACGCCGCACTTGCCAACATGGCCGGATCCCTGGACCGGTTCGAGCCCGAAGTGCTGGCCGCCTACCGCGCAGCCTTCAAAGATCCTGCCGTGCGGCATGCCATCTGCGAAGATTATCGAACCGCTGCATTCGAGGACCGCGAAATCGATGCTGCGGACAGGGAGGCGGGCAGAAAATTGTCTTGCCCCGTTTCGATCTTATGGCCGAAGCGCCAGAATGCCAATGGTCCCACTCCCATCGAGATCTGGCGCCGTTGGGCCGATGACGTCAGCGGCTGCGCGGTCGAGGGCGGACACCTTCTGCCCGAGTTCTCATCTGCCGCAGTGATCGAGCACCTTCTGCCATTTCTCGGGCGCGTGACCGCCTGAGGGAGCCACAATCAAGCGGCAGCCGTGCCGACGTCCGCGTAGAGGCAGCTGAACAGAGGGGCCTTTGAGAACTACGGCGACACTATCGAAGCGCTCACGATGGTCGGCCTAACGCTGCCATGGCATCATCTTCCTCTGCAGTTGGTTCAGCAGGCAAGTGAGCAGCACCCCCAGAAACATAACAACTACGAGGCCCGCATACATCTTCTCGGGATTCAGCACTTCCCAGTAATAGAACGTTATGAATCCGACTCCCTGCTTCGCACGCAGGAATTCGACGGAAATGATGACGATCATTGCAGTGCCGAGCGATATCCTGAGTCCCGCAAATATCACTGGGAGCGCGCCGGGTATGATGACGTGCCGCATCAGCTGAAACCCTTTTGCACCATAATTTCGGCCTGCCATGAGGTAGACCCTCTCTATGCCTCGTACACCAGCCATTGTGTTTATCGTCATTAGGATGAATACGGCCAGAGCGACCACGAGGATCTTCGGCCCTTCTCCGAAGGGGTCAGCGAAGACCAACATCACTATCGGGAAAATGGCGATCTTTGGGAGCACATAAATAGCTGAGAGAGTGGTATCGAGCATCAGACGCACCGTCTGGTTCATACCCATGATGACGCCAAGCAGAATACCGGGAATTGCGCCAAGCACGAAACCCACCAGCACGCGCCCAATAGTGGCGAATACGTGGCTTTCCGAGAGCAGCGTCCATACGCCGCCTAGACCGCTCTCGGAAAAATATTGAGGAATGAGCCAGGGCCGACCAATCAAGCTGGTACCGGAGAAGCGGTCGTAGCGCACAATCATGTCCCATAAGCCATCTGCGATGCGACTCGGCTGAGGGAACCATGTCGTGTTAATCATCCCGGTGTCGCCGGCCACTTGCCAAAGCGCCAATACTGCTGCGGGAAAGCCGAATGCGAGCGAACGCTCGTAGACAGTCCGCCGACGAGGCGACACACTGCGACCGATCCGTTCGCAAACGAGTACGAGCGCTATGAAACCAATGATGATGCCAAGCCAAGCTAACGGACGCCACAAGCCGACGGCTGACAAAGCAAGGTTGAAGGCGACAGCACCGCCGCTCACCAGCAGGATCACGCGTAGATCCGATCCGGCCATACTACCCGTTTCACGTTGGGATTTCCAACTGTTCGACAATGGATGAGTGACATCGTTCATTGTTGTTCCTCCATGGCCCGCTTCACCTCAACGCTGAGTTTTTCCCAGATCATCGCCTTGTACTCGGCATAGCGAGGTGTGTTAGTCGTCTCGATGTTGCGGGGGCGTGGTAGGTCAATCTCGAAGGTAGCAAGGTGGCGACCGGGCTGCGATGTCATAAGAATTACGCGGTCTCCAAGCAGCACGGCCTCGTCCAGACTGTGAGTGATGTAGACGACGGTCTTGCGAGTTTCTTCCCAAATGCGCAGCAGCTCCTCCTGAAGCACAACCCGCGTTTGAGCGTCGAGCGCGCCGAGCGGCTCGTCCATCAGCAGCACTTCGGGATCGTTTGCGAGCGCACGAACAATCGAGACCCGCTGCTTCATTCCGCCGGAAATCTGGTGCGGATAATAATTTGCGAACTTCGCCAATCCTACACGATCAAGCCAGTATCGAGCGGTGTTCAGACGCTCGGTTCGTGCAACGCCGCGCATTTCAAGGCCGAAGGCTACATTCTCGATCACTGTCTTCCAGGGAAAGATCGCATATTCTTGAAACACCACACTATTGAGAGGTTTTCCCGGAGCATTGCCCGGTGTGATCCGTATCGTGCCGGACGAGATTTCGTCGAGACCCGCGATCATTCTCAGAAAAGTCGACTTTCCGCAGCCGGAAGGCCCCACCACACATACAAACTCTCCCTCTTCGACGTTAAGGCTGAAATCGTCGAGAGCAACGATGTCGCCATCGGCGGTCTGATAGATTCGCGAGACGTTGCGAGCCGCAATCTTCGGCGCCTTGTCCCCGGGTACTGACAGCACCATCATTGTTCCTCCCTGGCTGAAGTAGCGCGGCCGCCCCCGCCTGCGCTTTGGCTAAAATCTGCCCAATACCCCGATTGCCTTGTCTACGAAGGTCTCGTCCACAACCTTGGACAGGTCGAGTGGCTCGTCATATTCGGTACGGCCGTTCTCACGGTGAACGCGCTCCGCGTCGACCAAGCCATCGATCGGAATCGCGACATTAGGATCATAGATCGGGGGGCTGCCGATACGGATGGCTTCTTCAGTCGAGGCAGTATGTGCGAGATAGGCCGCGATGTTCTCGGGGTTAAGATAGTCGTCGCCCTGCATCATACGCGTCGCCTCCGTTAAGGCGAGCACAAACCTCTCGGCTACTTCGGGCCGTTCACGAATGAACCGGCCCGATCCAACGAAAGCTACGGTCATCAGTCCGAGGGTGAAATCCTTGCCGATCAGTCTTCCCGTTCCAGAACCTAGAATTTGATCGGAGAATGGCGAACTGGTCAGGACAGCATCGACTGTGCCAGCCTCGATTGAAGCTGGCATGTCGGCATTACTCACGTTCATTAGTTCAACGTCGCGGATGGTGAGGTTGGCCAATTCCAATGCCTTGGCTATGTGATACTCGCCACCCGATCCCGGGCCTCCTGCCACAGCAATGCGCTTGCCTTTCAGATCGGCAACACTCTTTATATTATCTCTATCTGCATGTGCTATTAATACTGTCGGACCGTTTTCGACCGGGTCGAGTGCACCCGGCGCAATCACGCGGACGTCGAGCCCCCGCTTCCATGCCGACCAGAGCGAAGCCACGATAGCTATGCCACCAACATCAACGCTACCTTGATCTATAAAGGCGACCACCTCCGTGCCGGAACGCGCGCGTTCGAATTCCACGTTTAGCCCGTACTTCTCAAAGAGGCCGCGATTCTTGGCAACAAAGGCGGCCGCGAACTTCATGATGGGCACGTAGGCAATCTTGACGTCTGCGGGCGGATCAAGCGGTCGTATCTCCGCCGCGTTCCCCGCAGCTGGCGCTACCAGCGCTGCGACACCTGCGACAGCCACCATCCATCGTATTTTACAGAGGATGTCAGTAATCATAGTTCTCCCTCCCTGTTTAATTCTTCTGTTCCTTTAAATCCCTGTCAGTTCTTGTGTCATCATTGAACTGCCACTTCCACTTGAGGGGTGAGATAAGCACCTTGTGCGGTGAGCTTCGCTCGCAACACGCGGATTGGTACATCAGCTACTTCAATCCGCTGATCCACAGCGAGTGCGGCGGCAACGCCAGCCGCGTGGCCGGTCAACCAGCATTGCGGTATTTCTCTCATAAAGGAGTGACTGCTGGCGTCGCAGGCAAGATGGCGGCCGGGCGCCAAGAGGCCACGGAGATCGCGTGGCACAATCGCACCATAGGGCACTGAAACATTTGCAAATTTCGGAGCAAGCGATGGTGATACGCCAATCTCGTCAACGGCAACGCTTCCGTCCCACATCTCTCGCGTCAATCGTCCGAGGGCCTGAAGACGGCGTCCGTGGCGGACACCTAGCTGCGGCGCGGAAAGCATGATGAAAGCATCGCCGAAGCCAGGCGCATTCTCGCGATAGAAGGCGAGATGCTCTAACATTAACTGATGGCTTCGTATTTCCACCTCCGACAGATCCTCGACCTTGAGTGCCGAGTAGCCGGCGAGACGCGGCCCCATAAACACAGCGACGTCCCTTCGCCACGAAACCACCGGTTTCTCGAAGAAGCGCAGCTTGTCGCGCCCCCTCGACATGAAGTCTCCAAACTGATCTGGAGTCTCTGCGCAGAACCTAATGAAAGCATCCATATCGATGCCGCCAAACAGCCAAGCAGTATTCATACAACCGTGAATGTCGCGGATATCGACCTCAGTTTCGAAATCCGCCCCTGCTCTAGCAAAAATGTCGCCGTCCCCTGTCGCATCGATGGTGACTTTAGCCAGAACGGCACGGCTGCCTTCCTTACTCTCGAAGATGCAGCCCACCACCCGATTGTCTTCCATAACCGGCCGGGCACCCCAAGCATGGAATAGCGGATGAACGCCCGCGTCCAATACCATCGCCAACGATTCTGCCTTCAACCATTCCGGGTCGAGTGTAGGCGAATAGGTAACGGTGTCATGATACGCAGCGGAGCGCAGCGACCAGTATGCGACCTTCGATCTGTCGCGGGAACCCCAGTCACCTTTCTCGGGGCCGAAGATCTTGTCACGCGTAAGGCGCGAGAGCACCTCTTCAGCAAACCCGCGGATAACATGACGGCCTTCCCAGTCAGTCATGCGATCGATCCAAATGACGAGCCCCCCGGTCGACAAGCCACCCAGATGATTGTAACGCTCCAGTAGTACGACATCTGCGCCGAGTCGAGCCGCGGCAACGGCAGCGGCGGTGCCGGCCGGTCCACCACCAACCACGAGCACGTCGCATTCCGTGTGAATAGGAACCGGTCGTGAAGGTTCTAGGATAAGGCCGTTCGATGTCTTCCGTTGACGGGTTCTCTTCGCGGTAAATGTTTCAGAACGGAAGAACAGCCGCCCACCCTCTTCGCTCAAAGAGCCCATACGTAGTCCCTCCGTAGAGATTGTCGCATTAAAGCACCCGGCAACTTCAAGGAAAGATATATGCCTGTCGTGCCGAAGACGCTTAGCTTGGCAAGGAGGACCATGTAGACGATGTGCTGCGACAGTGCAGCAAGCGAGCCCGTCATGATCACCATGGATACTCTATTTCATCTTTCTTATAGATTCAGGAACCGCAACCGCCACGCTAGCCACATGAGATTGCTTGATCAAACGAAATTTTTGGCAACATTGATGAGTATGATTCATCAATAGGAGGAAGACATGGACGTCCCCGGTCTGCAGGCTTTCATCCGGATTGCTGAGTTGGGAAGCTTCATGCGCGCTGCGGAGACGTCGAAAACGGCGCCTGCAGTGCGGTGGCTAGACGGCCGGCAAATTCTCTGGGGAAGTGCGGCTGGGTCGTTGGGCTTCTGCCTTTTGCACGCGCGAGATCTCGCGTAGAAGTATGCGCTGAAACTGCAGTGATCTGATGGGAAGCGGAACACCTTCCTGTGAGATGATTCCGACGGTACGCTTCACGGTCGGACTGCTGATCGGAATGAGCTTTACCAGTTCGCCCGGCGGGAGTGCAGCGGGAGGCAATATGGTGATGGCCAGGCCGGCGCGGACCAAAGCATGGGCCATATAGGTTCGCTGCACCTCGTAACGCCAATCGAGCTTGTCCGCCAAGTCCCCCAGGCTTTCGCTGAGGATAACACCATGGCTGGTGGTGCGTGCGACCCGCGCCAACGGAAACCCCACGAGATCCGCCCAGACGAGACCCAGCCTGTTCGCCAAAGGGTGATTGACGGGGACTGCGGCAACGAAATCCTCGTCGTAGAGGCGGCGCTGCTTCTCGGCCCATCGCTGAGTTCCGAGGATCGTCAATGCAAACTGCACGTCCCCCGCCGCAATAAGGTCACTGAGCTCGGCGGCGTGGCCGTCGAAGACCGACACGACGACATCGGGGTACTTGTCCCTAAATATCTGCAGGGCACGGGGCAGATACAGCTCTCCGAGCGAACCCAGACAACCGACACTGACCCGCTCATGCGCTTTGCGCCCTTCGACCTTCAGATCCTCATAAAGGGCGTTCAGGCGCATCATCATCTCGCGCGCCCTGGGAAAGAATTCCTGCCCGGCGCGGGTCAACGCCAAGGTTCGGGTCGTGCGCTGGAACAGGCTCAGTCCGACATCAGCCTCAAGCTTCTTGATCCGATGGGTAAGAGCCGTTTGGGACAGGTTCATGGCGACGGCCGCACTTCGGAAGCTTCCCGACTCGGCGATTTGTATGAACGCCTGTAGCCCCAAAATATCCATTCGCCTCCCTCCTATTCATTTATTTAGTTCATGAATAGGTAAAATAGCTTCAATTGATCGATCAATCCAGCCTCCATATCCTTGATCTCGTCGCCGAGCGTCCGTCGGCTTTGTGGAGGAGGAGCGCATCAAACGACGGAATTCAGTCGCCAGACTTGCTGCTGCGGCAACCTGTCCTGCTGGCAGGGAAGGTTGCCCGCAGCCGACAAGTTTGCTGTAGGGACGGGTTAATCTGCCGGTGACAGGCCACCTCTACATCGCTCCGGACAAAGATTATTTCGCCGAGCAGAATCTCAACGTCGAGGTTCGCTTCTTCGAAGCGGCGCAAGCCATCGCGACCGCCGTCATCGCCTGCGGCATCACCTTCGGCGTGACCTCATTGACTGCCAGCCTCTATAGTCTCGTCGACAAGGGCGGACTACGCGCCATCACGGGGGGATCGAAGAAACGACCATACCGGGAATGCGTTCATCGTTTCGAATACGTTATCGTCGTGCCTCATGGAGGAGCCGGCGCGGTCGCTTCCGGGGCATACCCGATGTGACGCGCCCGTCGTCGGCGGAGACCCCGCGGACACCACGGCTACGATCGCCGCCGCATGCATGGGCAAACTGGCAAGCTATGCCGCCGCCTGGGGCCCGCCAGAGGGGCCCCTTTGGACGCTGAGAGGGGGGGAACCGTTTCGACGCCGATTGACAGGCATCCGGCGCAGCAGCCGAGTAAGCGTGGAGATTCTCGCGGAGCGTATTGTCCGATCAGGATGCCCGCGTCGCACTGGCATTGACGGCGAGTTGACCGCCCCCGGCAACATAGATCGTTTCGCCTGTGATGAACGCTGCTTTCGGAGAGGCGAGGAAGGCCACAGTGTTGGCGATATCCGTTGGGCGAACGTGTCGACCGAGCGGCGACATACGCGCTTGTACGTCCGCAATGCGGACGCGCTCTTCCTCGGTGCGGGCCTGCTTGTTGAAAGGACTGTCGAACCAGCTGGGGCCGACCGCGTTGACCCTCACCCCCAGGGGGCCGAGTTCCACGGCAAGTGCATGTGTCAGACCGATCAAACCGGCCTTGCTGGCCGAATAGGCGGCGCCCGTTCCCGCCAGCCAGGCGCGAGATGAGATGTTGACGACGGAAGCTCCCCGCCCATGCTCTCGCCAATGCGGGATTGCCGCCTGACAAAGAAACATGGGTCCGGTCAGGTTGACGCCCATCATCAGGTCCCAGTCTTCACGCTTTACCGTCGCTGCGGTGCCGGGCCTGTTGGCGGCCGCGTTGTTCACGATACAGCTCACGCGTCGACCGTCCCGCACGATCTCATTCATGATCCTTTCAGGCAAATGCGGCTCCAGGATGTCACCTCTGATGACGAGGACTTCCGTCGAGGCGACTTCCGCCCTCACCGCTGCGGCCGAATCCTGACCGGTCTGCTCCACAAGATCGATGATGACGATACGTTGAAAACCGGTCTTCGCGAGTTCCAGGCAGATGGCTCTGCCGAGCAAGCCGCCACCGCCGGTTACGATTGCCGTGTCCAGTGAAATGTCGTCGCTCATGAAGGGTCCAGATCTGAAAAGTTACGGTTGCGGATTCGAGTCGTCAGCATGATCCGGTCGAAACATGTGGCCCGCCGCCTGAAACGGCAGCCCCTTTGCCAGCGACCCTCGATCAAGAGCGGAAACCAGCCGATAGAGAGTAGCGGTGCTGAGAAAGGTGCCGAAGCCCATGTCCAACAAGCTGTCCGAAACAACCCCCAAAGTTTCTCGCAAGCAATCCTCATCGAAACTCTCCAAGAGCAAGGCACCTGCGTCCGGCAGATTGGAAACCTCCCGGTCGATCGAAAATGGAGCCTCGGCAACGTTTCGATCGCGTTGCAGAAGATGTACGGCGGTCAGGCAGTGCTCGTGGAGCAATTGCTTCAATTCCTGCCCCGTACCGCGATCGGAAAAGTCAATCTCCCCCAAGACGCCTGCCGCCACGGCGGTTCCGAGGCCACCGCCGTGAGAGACGATCCGCCTGCAGCAGAGGCGAAAGAACCCACGGAAGGAAGGTCGCATCGACCGCGACCAAGGAGTCGGATGCTCTAAAAGGCGCCGATAGGTGTCAGTCTCGAAAACCTTCAGCTCAGCCGCATCGTACAGCGTCAAATAGTCGGCAAGTGGCCCGATCACCTTGCGATATCTGCGGGCGCTGCGCATTCCGGGAACGGTCAGCCTCTGGGGGACATGTTCGCGAGCATGCCAGACATTATACTCGGCCTCTCGCCTCCCCTCGATGCCGTTCCACAGCGCAAGACACGCCTCGCCTTCAAAGTCCATCATATCCATACCCGCCAATGCGATCCTATGCTCGCAACCTCTTCCCGTCGCCAATTCCCGGCGAAGACGGCGATTGCTCCGCACGTCATCCGCTTGGCAGCTGCACCGTGACCTTTGACCCGATGCGGCTATACGCCGTTTCGATGCCCGAGGAAAAATCATCGAGAACGACACGGTGGGTGATCATCAGACGGACCAAAACTTCGTTCCGGGGAAGAATTCGTTGACCGGTTGCCATCGTCTGCGCAGCGCACGCTGTGTGCCTCTCAAATACACGCACCCGATCGCCGGGCTTCACCTCTCTTCCGGATCGCCTGCACTCACGTGCCTCCCCGCTATCGACTGAGCCAATATCGCACCGTTATAAATTAGAACAATTACTTTCCGTTGCTGTATTAATGAAAATATTGCATCAAAGGCGTGTACCGCCACCTGCGGAATTGCGTCCTGAAGCGCGCAAGGTGCATGTGGGTCACTGCGTAGCGCTTGATGATCAAATCAAAGAGTCTCGGAGGCAAGAACCCGTCATCGAACCTCCCTTTGGACCCGGGTCCGCACTGGTGGGATCCCGTCTGAGGGAATGGGGCGGGTTGTCATGAACGTTTCCGGCCCGAGCGACATCAGCCACGATCTCTCCGCTCGCTTCCCCTGACCTGCTCGGCATCAATACGGACGCGACCTTCGCCGTGGTCATGGCGATGTCGGTGCTCGGCCAGAACTTCCCGGTCGGCGTCACGATGGCGCTCCTCGGCGCACCCTTTTTCATCTGGCCGGCACGAAACCGGGTCAGCGGAACGCCATGAGTGCCGTGTCAGGCAACCGGCCATTCATGCAATCGCGCCGTCGATCAGCACCTGTGTGCCGTAATCCGTCTCATGGTTGACCCGGCCCAAGACACCGTAGACACGGGCCAGCATCTCCGGGTCGATCGCTTCGGCCGGCTTTCCGAAGCGATTGAGTCGACCGTTTGCGAGCACCGCGATGGTATCGGCATAACGGGCGGCGAGGTTGATGTCATGAAGCACGGCGATGGTAATCATGTCCCGTTTGCGGGTGAGGGACGCAACACATTCCATGACGAGAATCTGATGTCGCAGATCAAGGGCGCTGGTAGGTTCGTCGAGAAGCAGGACACGGGGCGCCCGGACGATCGCCTGGGCGATGCCAACGAGCTGGCGCTGTCCGCCCGACAATTCCGCCAGCGGCTGGAGGGCCAGATGGTCGCACCGGATCTGTTCAAGGGCAGCCAATGCCTGATCGAAAGTCTCCTGATCGCGCGCCGACCCCCCGACACGTGCGCTGATGACCGCTTCGAGGGCTGTGAGGGCGATGCCGGGCGGCAAGGTCTGCGGAAGGTACGATATCCGTTTCGTCCGTTCGGTGCGTGAGAGCTGTCCCACCTCCGTGCCGTCGAGGGTAATGGTACCCTTGATCGGATTGAAACCCGCCAAGCCGCGCAGCAGGGTGGACTTGCCGGCCGCATTCGGCCCGATCAACACGGTCAGCGTGCCGGGAAGAAGGGCGGGCAAAGCCAGATCGCGAACGATGGTCTTCCGTCCGTAGCGCACAGAGAGATCGGATATCACCAGGCCGTTGTCGATCAGGCTCATCTGTTCGGCTTTCCCTTGAACACGAGCACGACGAAAACCGGAACGCCGACGAGCGCGGTGACGATGCCGACAGGGACGATGACCCCGGGCAGGAGGACCTTGCTGGCAATCGACGACAGCGACAGCAGCAGAGCGCCGATCAGGGCACTCGCCGGGAGGGCAAGACGCTGATCTTCCCCCACCAGCAGCCGCGCCATGTGCGGCCCGACCAGGCCGACGAACCCGATGGCGCCGACGAAGGAGACCGCAACCGCGGACAACAGGCTGATCCGGACGAGCGAGGCATAGCGCAGACGGTGAATGTCGATCCCGAAGGCGGCCGCCCTCTCCTCTCCCAGCCGCAGGGCCGTCAGCTTTCCCGCCGAGGCGAGTGAGAACGGCAGGATAACGGCGAAAACGATCGCGAGGATGATGAGCTTTTCCCAGTTTGCCCGGGCGATGCTGCCCACCGACCAGAAGACCAGTTGCTGAAGCACGTCTTCCGTTGCGATGAGCTGCATCATCAGCACCGCAGCATTGCAGGCGAACACGAGCGCGATGCCCAGCAGCACCATGGTTTCGGTGCTCGTGCTATGCCAACGGCTCATGCTGTCCAGCAAGAGCATGGCCCCGAATGCGCATGCGAAAGCCACGATCGAGGTCATCCAGTTGAAGGAAATCCACGGCAAGGCGACGTTGAGGACGATGACGGCGGAAGCGCCCAGCGAGGCCGCCGAGGCCACGCCAAGTGTAAAGGGGCTCGCCAGCGGATTGTTCAGGATGACCTGCATCTCGGCACCGGCGACCGAGAGCGAGGCCCCCACGAGGAGGGCCATCAGGGCATAGGGCAGTCGGACGTTCCAGATGATCACGCGTTCAGTAGCCGAGAGGCTCGCGGGGTCCGTGAGGCCCTGGAGGAGTGTGCCGATCGACATGCTCGACGATCCCGTCGTCACATCCACGACAAGGGATGCCGCCAGCAGGACCGCCAGCGCGACGATGATCACCAATCGTCCCGCAACCAGACGACGATAATTCTCGACGATGTCCTGCCTGCCTTCCAGGACGGCAGGACTCGTGAACCCGGCGGATCTTGTCGGAGGCAATTCCATGACGCTGCCCCCGCCGATCAAAGCGCAGCGGGCGGCTCGATCCAGTAAGTGCCCTCACGCCTGATGGTCAGGAAGCGCTCGTTGAGCTCCCTGTCGGTTGCGGCCGGATCGATATCCGGGAACAGGTCGGGCTGCACCCAGGTCGCGAGGGCTTCGAGAGCAACGATATTATAGGGAGAATTGTAGAAATCGTGCCAGAGACCATGCGCCCGTCCTTCCTTGATAGCGGGAAGCTCCACGAAATCGAGACGGGAAAGGACGGACCTGAAGGACGCCTCGGCGCTCGCTTCATCGACCCCGTTTCCAAGAACCAGCCCGGGTTCCCGATTGCCCGTCGCGATATAGAGGTCGGGATTCGCGCTGAGGATGAACTCCACGCTGACGTCCCCGATGGCTCCCGGCACCGTGCCGGCCGCGACGTTCCTACCCCCGACGACGTCCAGAAACTCGCCCAGACCGCCTTTTCCAGTCGTGTGACCGGGCGTCGGCCATGCGCCCGCCAGCAGTTCGAGGAAGACCGCCGGGCGGTCGCTGTCGGCCAGCCCTGACGTCCGGGAGACGATGCGATGAAGATGCTCGGCGTAGAAAGAGGCGAACTCCTCCGCCTCCTGGGACCGGCCGAGCGCCTCACCCAGCAGCCTGATGCTCGCGGGGGTGTTCTTGACCGGGGCAACGCGGAAATCGACATAGAGAACAGGGATGCCCGCTGCTTCGAGCGTGTCCGCAAGCGGGCTGTGGGCTCGCGGCCCTTCGCCGGCGACGCTGAAGAGGACGAGATCGGGTTTCAGGCCCAGGATGGTTTCCACGTTGACGCTGATTTCGGAGGCCTCTCCAATCAGGGCGATATCGTTCACCTGGGGGAACTGCTGCGCGTAGGCTTCAAAAGTATGCGGATCGAGCTTACGCAAATCGTTCTGCCAACCCACGACCCGCTCGAAGGGGTTTTCGCGGTCCAGAAGCGCGACGGCATGGCTGAGACGGCCTTCTCCGAGCACGATGCGCTCGACCGTCTCGGGCACGTCGACCGTGCGGCCGAGCACGTCGGTCAGTTCCTTGGCCTGCGCACCGGTCACGGTCGCCATGAGGATTGCAGCGGCATACAGAAAAAATCGGCTCGCGCGAAACGAGGGCTTAGAGGGCATATCCTGTCTCCCGAAATCTGAACGACATTTATTCAGGCCCCGGGCGCTCAAGCACCCAGGCATCTGAAAAGGTCCGCGATCATGGCTGCCCTCAATGCTCTCTGCTTTTCGGATCGCATGAGAAATTTCGAAAACGCACGAAATGTTGTGTGTGCCTGTCAGTTTTTTCTACATATCTAGAATAATAATAATTTTAATATTGGTAAAAATCGAGCAGTTACTCATCGATACATGGTGGATACTACTCAGCCTTCGATTGGGGTCTGCAGATCGACACCGCTCCCCGTGGCGTGCCATCGATCTCGCGCAATTCCTCGTCCGTGAAGTCGGTATTATCCAGCGCATCGAGGGAGTTGTCGAACGTCATCGCCGAGCGACGCTGAAGCACAGGCGAGCGAAGCGGACGCGCTTATCGGCCAGCCGCCCCTGAAGCGCGATCGTCGACGTCAGTCAGTTCACGGGATGGCCCCTGCCCTTCCCATTTCCAACGGTGATGGTTTGGCCATCCCGCCCGGACGGCGATAATCAGAAAGGCGAGCAGGACCGCGATCGCTGCGAGCGAGCCGGCAATTCCGATCGCCTGATAGGTGAAGCTTCCTGCGACGACGCCGACAAAGAAGCCGCCCCAGGACAGCCCGTTCAGGGCGGCGTCGAGCTTCGGGCGCCTGCCTCTCCCGAGCCGCGCCAAGGATTGGCCCAGGCTGAAGAGGTTGCCCGTCACAAATCCCTTTCCGAGATCGGCCCCGTCGACGAACTGGCGCAGCGCGTTCTGCATTCCCATGGCGCCGGCGACCAAGCATAGCGCGACGACCGGACGGCCAGCATACAGCAGCAGGATGGCCACGATGACAAGAAACAGTTCCGTGCTCAGCACAAGGACGCCCGGTTCGGACTCCGCCCTGTCGACAATCAGGGTTCCGGCCGCAACGCCGGCGACGAACGCGGCGATCAGCGCCGCGGCCGTCATGGCTTCCGGCCGGTCTGCCTGGGCGACGGCCATGCCGAGATGGGTGCTGTTGCCGCTCATGAACGACAGATAGAAGTGGCCCAGCTCCATATAGCCGACGGCGTCGATGAAACCGGCGACAACGGTCAGCAGAAGCGCAAAGGCAATCTTGCTCGGGGCTCCGCGATCCGTTTCGGCGGCTGGTGACTGTCGTCGGCTCATGACGATCAGCTGTTCGAGAGGTGGCCTCGCGTGGCCTCGAACAGGAACCATGCGCGGCGCTCGGCCTGATCGATCCATCCCTCGAGCAGGCTTGTCGAGGCAACGTCGCCGTGGGTGCCGCATACCTCGTGCGCCGCCCGCATGCCGGTAGCGAGCTGCCGGTTGTCGCCGCCCAGTTCGGCAAGCATATCCCTGGGGTCGACATAATCGGCGTCGTTGTCGAGGATACGCTGGAGGCGCGCGATCCCGCCGATCGAGCGCAACGTCGTGCCGCCGACCTTGCGAACGCGCTCCGCAACGTCATCCGTGATCCCGAAAATCTGATCCCCCTGCTCGTCGAGCAGGAGATGATAGTCACGGAAGTGCGGACCGCTCACATGCCAGTGGAAGTTCTTGGTCTTGAGGTAGAGCGCGAACGCATCCGCCAGCACGCCGTTGAGCGCGGCCGCGATGTCACGCACCGCCTCATCACTGAACGGCGAAGGCGTGCGCAGATGCCCGGCCTCGTAAGCGGTCTTGGGGGAAACGGTTTTGTTCATGATCAGCTCCTTTCGATGATGAACCGGCCGCATTGTCTGGGGGGCAGCGGCGTCCGATCTTCCGGGATCGACCGTCATTTTTCCTGTTCGAACGATCCCGGGAACGGGATCAACCGTTGCGCTCCAGGGCGCTTTCGACATGGGCCAGCAGTTCGCTGACCTCGAACGGCTTGCTCAGGAAGGCAACGGCCCCCCTTGCCAGCACCTCCTCGCGCAGGTGTGCTTCGGGAAATGCGGTGATGAAGATTATCGGCTTTCGATGCCCCTGCCTGAGCAATGCGGCCTGAAGCTCGATGCCGCCCATGCCGGGCATCTGAACATCCGTGATGAGGCATGCCGTGTCCGGAACCAGTCCGGAGCCGAGATAATCCTCGGCCGACGCAAAGGTGCACGCCTTGAATCCGCAAGCCGAAAGCAGGTTCTCGGTGGCGCTGCGCAGGCCGTCATCATCGTCGATGACGGCTATATTGGGTATGTCGGACACCTCGCATTGTTCCTTCAAAAGCCGGCATGGCTGCTGCCACGATCTGAATTCCCTTCTTCAGATGGAACAATTCGCAGCAGTTTGGAACTTATACGGAGGTTTCGAGTACGGCGGCCCTCAAGCAATTCCGGCAAAAATGGAAACCGGTTTTCCGGCTGGAATTGTGTAAAAACAAAGAGATAGAGTATTCCTGCGTTTCAACGAACAGTAGAAATGTTCTACACATGCAGACTGAGTCCCTCGCCCATGCGGACAAGGTCGGCCACGGATTTGGCCCCCATCTTGCGCATCAGATGCCCGCGATGGATCTTCACCGTGATCTCGGCGAGGCCCATTTCGGCGGCGATCTGCTTGTTTAGCAGCCCTTTGGTCACGAACCACATCACTTCGGCTTCACGCGGCGTCAGCGACGCATAGAGCTGGCGCAATTCGGTGGCTGCGGCTTGAGACTGGCGGCGCTGCCTGTCGTGCTCGATTGCGGCCGAGACCGCATCCAGCATGTCCTGGTCCCGGAAGGGCTTGGTAAGGAAATCGATGGCACCCGCCTTCATCGCCCTCACCGACATCGGGATATCGCCGTGCCCGGTCATGAACACGATCGGCATTTTCACACCCGAGCGCGCGAGCTGGTTCTGGAATTCGAGACCGCCGACCCCTGGCAGGCGGACATCGAGCACCAGGCAAGATGGGCCATCGGGGAGTTTCGCCTCGAGCATTTCCGACGCGGAGCCGTAGGTCCTGACCGCGATCCCGACGGAGCCGAACAGGTTTTCGAGCGCATCACGGAGCTCGGAATCGTCATCGACGACGATCACCGTGTCGGAAGTGGCTTGCGCCAGAGGCGCCGTCACACTGTCTCGCATGCCGAATCCTTCAAAGCTGCTGGTAACCGGATCAGAAAGGTCGCGCCTGCGGGTGTCCCCGGTCGCGACTCTATCCGACCCTGATGCGCCTCCACAATCGTGCGGCAGATCGACAGGCCGAGACCCATGCCATCGGTTTTGGTCGTGTAGAAGGCGTCGAACAGCGCCTCCGAGGCAGCATCGCCGAGCCCGATGCCGGTATCTGAAACCTCGACGCAGGCAAGGCCCCCTTCTTCGCCGGCCTCGAAGGAGGTGCTGATCTTCAGCTCGCGCGCCCGGTCCTGAACGGCTTCCATCGCCTGTATGGCATTCATCACGAGATTGATGATCACCTGCTGCAATTGCACCCGATCGCCGACAACGGTCAGCGGGGCATCGTCAAGCGCAAGAGCGAGCCCGATGTTCTGGCGGCCAAGCTCCCGCTCCACCAGCGACAGTGTCTCGGTGATGACGCCGTTGAGATCGAGCGGCGCGTAGTGGGCTTGAGTGCGGCGGGCAAGCGCGCGCAGGCGGGCGATCACCTCGCTCGCCCTTCGGCCGTTGGAGATCGTCCTTTCCAGGGAGTTGCGCACGGCGTCGAGATTGGGCGGCTCGCGGGAAAGCCAGCGCAGGCCCGCCTCACCGTTGGTGACGACCGCCCCCAAGGGCTGGTTGACCTCATGGGCGATCGATGCCGTCAGCTCGCCAAGCGTACTGATGCGCGCCATGTGGAAGAGCTCTGCCCGCGCCTGGATCAAAGCATCCTCGGCCCTGCGCCTGTCCGTGATGTCGTTGCTCGTTTCCATGACCGCGGACGGGCGGCCGGCCTCGTCCCGGTGCAGGGAAAGGCGGCTCATGACGACGACCCTGGAACCGTCATGTCTGGTGCGTGTCAGCTCGCCCTCCCAGCGGCCGTTCTTCAGCAGAAGCTCCTGTATCTGCGCACAGCTCTGCGGCGCCGTGGTATCCAGGAGATCCGCCACCTTCCTCCCGACCGCCTGCGCGCCGGTCCATCCGTAAAGCTCTTCCGCGCCACGGTTCCAATAGGCGATGACGCCGGCGCTATCGGCAACGAAGATTGCGTCATGGGTCAAGGCGAGCAGCGACGCCTGCCGACGCAGGTCCAGCATCGCATCCTGGTTCTTGAGCGCGAGGAACGTGGTCAGGGCGATCGCCACCAGGCTGATGAGGCACCTGACAACGGCGTCGAAGTGATAGGTGCCCAGATGTCCGGCGACATAACCGACCAGCGTGAAGATGATGCAAATCCCGGCGACCGCGAGGACGCCACGGCGATCGAGAAAGTTCGCGCTCAGGATGACGACGAGCGCATAGAGCACCGCAATCGCCAGACCGAGTGGTGACAGCGCGTCGATGACAAAAATGGCTGCGGCAATGGCTATTGCAGCGATCGGATAGAATGGAGAGACCCTGAGAGGAGGGAGATCGATCGGCATCTGTCCTGTTCCTCCTCCCGTTTACCCCCATCGCGCTCGATACTACACCTGCCTGTCAAGGCAATACATACGATGGTTTGCGTTTCCAAAGCCATGAGATACCTCCCCAAACCAGCGTATAATTGAGCCGATTGGTGCGATCGCTACCCTGTTCCTGTCAGTCCGGAGCCAGAAAGATAGCCGTTGGCTGCTTCACTGGAAGCAATACAGCCGACTTCACGCTGAAAGCCTGAAGCAATGCAGCGGCGTGAATTGTGCGCTCCGGTCCCGGCTAATAATCACAGGGGCCATGCCAATGTCGACCGTCTCGTTTTTCAGCCCGCCCGTCGCCACCCGGGCACCGGCCCCGATAGCCGATCAGACGCACGCCCCCGGCTGCCTGGTGGAAAGCCCCTCTTCCCCGCTTCGGATCGGTCTGCCGCACATGAATGTCGTGCTCTCGATCACGGCTGAACCGGCTGGTAACGACGTGGCGGCGGCCAGCGAAAGCCTGTTCCAGGCCGAGGATCTTGTCGATTCCACCACTGATCCCGTCATCAAGCGGCTCGTGACCATTCTGGAGGGCGCGGCGGAGACGGATGGGGCTGCCGACGTGCAGGCCGATGTCATCCGCCTTGCCGTCCTGGCCCGTTGGCTCGGGATCGGTTCCGCCGGCGGCGACAGGGAGCCCCGCAACGGCATCTGCGTGCTGCCCAAGTGGCGGCTGAAGCGAGTGACAGCCTATATCGACGAGAACCTGACTGGCGCGATCACGCTTGCCGATCTCGCGGAGGTGGCGGGTCTGAGCAAGATGTACTTCGCCGCCCAGTTCCGTGCCGCGACCGGCTATCGCCCCCATGACTTCGTCTTGCGCCGGCGCATCGAGATCGCCCGGAACCTTCTGTCCCACAGCACGCAGTCCATCGTCGATATCGCCCTGGGTGTCGGCTTCCAGACCCAGGCGCATTTCACGACCGTCTTCAAGAAGTTCGTTGGAGAGACGCCGAAGCGCTGGAGACAACGTCAGGCGGAACTCGCGCCTGAATTCCACTGAGTACCCGTCGCCGATCGCGACGCCCAACGGGTTGGAGAATGATCAATGGCCGCGAAGCGTCTCGCAAACAAGGTTGCCATCGTCACCGGAGCGGCCCGGGGCATCGGCCGCGCGACCGCCGTCGCCTTCGCCCGGGAAGGTGCCGCCGTCGTCGGCATCGATATCGCCGGCCCTGTCAGCACCTCGCTCGAAGTGGTGCCAGCGAGCGCCGACGAACTCGACAGCACGGGTGAGGCGGTACGTCAGGCAGGGGGGCAATGGGCCGGGTTCCGCCTCGACCAGCGCAATCTGGACGACTTGCGCGCCGCCACGGAGAGCACTGTCGAGCGTTTCGGCAGGATCGACATCCTTTTCGCCAATGCCGGGATCCAGTCCTTCAAGCCCATTCTGGAGATGAACCACGCCGACTGGCACGACCAGATCGACGTGAACCTCACCGGCACCTACCATGCGATCCGCGCGACAGCGCCGCATCTCGTGCGCAACGGAGGCGGACGCATCATCGTGACGTCGTCGACCCAGGGGCGGCACGGCACCAAATTCGGGGCGGCCTACTCTGCCTCGAAATGGGGCATCATCGGGCTGATGAAATCCGCAGCGCTCGAACTGGGCGCTTACGGCATCACGGTCAATGCGGTGATCCCGGGCTTGATCGACACTCCTCTCACGCGCCACAGGCAGCGCTATGCGCAGGTCCTCGGCGACCTCGACACCAAGGAGGCGACGGACAAGCTTGAAGCCGAGGCCCGGCATGTCCTCGAAGAACGATCGCCACTCGGCGTGCCGTGGATCTCGCCCCAGGACATAGCGCCGGTTGCCGTCTTTCTTGCCAGCGATGAGGCCCGCATGGTCTCGGGCGCAACCTATGACGTCACCGGCGGGGACAGCGCCAACAACGCGGCCTGATCCTGTCCTGCCGCTGGTGGCACGCTTTCTCCGGCGTCCCTCGAACCTGGATGGAACCCGATGAACAGGCTCACGACTGCCATAGCCATGGCCAGCATCACACTGGTTTGCACGCCGGCCTATGCCGGCGGGCTGGATTGTCCAGTCGTGCACGACCTCGACGGTCCGCCCCTGACGCCGGCGATCGAGGCGGCAATCCCGAAAGGGGAGCGCCTATCCGATCCCCTGCAGCTGCAGCGGGCGATCGCTCTTCTCCGGGGGGACGGTGTTTCGACGGACAACACCATCAATCTTCTGATCGGGTATTATTGCCCGGCCGTCGATGCCCGATCGGATCTTTCGGTCGAGCAGAAAACGGAGAATGCGCGTCTGTTCGCGCAGAAAGTGTCGACCGAGGTCCTGGCGGCAGATCAAGTCGAAGACGTCATCTACAACGTGCCTCTCAACCCGTCGCTGGCGCAGGCCGCGGCTGAAAGAGCCAAAAAGGCCGGGATGAGCATCGAGAGCTGGATTGCGAGAACGGTCGAAGCTGCTCTTCAACAGGACTGACTGTCCCTATGGCATGTCAGTACCAGCCTGTGCGGCCGCACAGGCTGTCGATACGTCCGAACCCGCTGAAAATCCACGAACGAAATAGCCATGAACGCGGCAGCGCCCATGGCTTCAAGCGCTCATGTCTTCATCTGTGCATAAGGCGTCTGGGGACCGGAACGCGGGCGGCGATCGCCGAAACAGCGACCGGATCGGTCGGGGACAGAACGGCGGCCAGCGCGAAGGCGACGGCCAGCGGCATTGCCGGGATCAGCCAATGGATGAACAGGCCGACACCCAGAACGGTGAAGACGACGAGGCCGAACGCAAGTGCCGCAATAGCCCCCCAGTCGTGGAACAAGCCCTCCTTCGGTATGCGCCATCCGTCGAGAAACAGCAGGGGTGGCAGAAAGAGCATGAAAAAAATATCGGGATCGAGGACCACGCTGAGCTGCGCAACACCTGCGATGAGCACGCCAATGGCGATCTGGACCAGCGGCAGCGGAATAGCGAATGGCAGCAGCCGCGCGGCCGTGCCGCTCAGCACGACCGAGAGCAACAGGATCAGCGAGACGGTGACGCTTGCCATGCGACAGGGCTTTCATGCCGCCAGAAAACAGGCTGCCGCGCCGGAGGGGAGGACGCGGCAGCCTGCATCGTCGCCGGATCACTTGCGAGATCCGACGATGACCTGCTTTTCCTTGGTGAGCTTCGCCAGCGTGACGTCGTCGAGGTTGAGATGGTGCTTGACCATCTTTTGCGGCGAGAGCGCCATCCACTGATTGAGCGAAATATCGGCGAAATAGGAGCTCCTGAACATTTCGAGGAAGCGCAGGGGCTCGTCGCCCGTGTTCTCGATATAGTGGCCGAACGCGAACGGCACATAGCCGACATCACCCGCCTGATAATCGAAGGTGCGGGCCTTGCCGCTCGAGGCGAACACCGTCATGCGGCCTTTGCCCGACAGGAAATACTGCCATTCGTCATTGTTGGGATGCCAGTGCAGCTCGCGAATACCGCCGGGCTCGATCTCGACCAGCGCCGAGGCAATGGTCGAGGCGGCCGGGAAGTTCGAGGAATCGACGATCCGGACCTGTCCGCCCGGCACCTTGGTCGGTTCAACCTCCGAAAGCCGGAAGCTGTAGGGCGTGGGCGTTTTGCCGGCCGGGGAGATCACCTCTTCCTCGGCAATTGGGCCGGGAAGCGCGCCGGCGAAGATCCAGCGCGACGTCTCGACATCGGTCGGGATGTTGGCGAACGCGGATTCGGGAACGCTGAAGTTCTTCGCCAGCACTTCGATCGGCGTATGGGCAAACCAGTCGCTGATGAGGAAGGTTTCGTTCTCCGAGAAATTGCCGTCATCGAACACCAGCAGGAATTCGCAGCCATCGTCGAGGCCCTGGATCGAATGGGGGATGCCGGCCGGGAAATTCCAGATATCGCCGGCACGCACGTCGTCGATGAAGTTGCGGCCCTCGGGGTCGATCGCGGTAATGCGGGCGTGGCCGGCGATCATGTACCCCCACTCGGCTTCCTTGTGCCAGTGCATCTCGCGCAGCCCGCCCGGCTTGAGACGCATATTGACGCCGGCCAAGGTCGTTGCGACCGGCAGCTCCCGGACGGTGACCTCGCGCGCCCAGCCGCCACCGGCGAGGCGGTTGCGGGCAGCGGAGAACGGAAATTTCAGATTGGGAACCGTTCCGGCGTCCGTTTCGGGGGAGCGAAGCAGGTCGGGGTTCTGGCCTTGCAGAGCGGGATTGCGCGGGCCGAGAATGGGCGCGCCGCGATCGCCGCGGATCGGCTCGAGATCGTCTTGAGTGTCGGGCATGTGCTTATCTCCATAGTCATCATGGCCACGTTGCTATCCTGGACGGGATTGGAGGGCGGTTCTTCCCGGATCGCCCTGCCGCTTGCCAAAGGGCACGAATGCGCGGGGCGGTTCATTTCCCAGCCTGTCGACGCAGTGCGAGGCCGAAGGCGATGAAGCCCCATCCCTGAAAGATCAGGTCGACGGACAGGATCGCACCAAGCAGCCAGAGACCGATTTCCGGCCATGCGGCGACCACAATGGCGCCAGCGACCAGCGTGAGGATACCGCCGGCGACGATCCAGCCCCAGCCCTCCTGCCCATGTTCCTGGACCCCCGACACGATCCGCATCCCGCCTGCCGCGATGAGCAGAATGCCTATCACCAGCGAAAGGCTGATCGAGGCCAGGACCGGATCATAGATTGCGATCGCTCCCGCGGCTGCGTAGAGCAAACCGCTCGCCACGTAGAGGACCCTCCGTCCCAAGCGATGGGTTGTGAAAGCCTGGGCAAGGAGCATGACGCCGCCCACGAACATCATGGCCGCGATCCAGACGATCGAGACAAGTGTGGCGATGAACAGATTTCCAGCGGCGATGCCACCTGCGACGAGCAGTCCGGCCCCGAGCGCGACGAACCATCCCCATTTGCTCTGGACTTCCTGAAGGTCGGCCTGCAGAGCCGTATCCGTGGCGATATTGGACATGACGAATCTCCCGCGTAACGAACATCGAGGAAGATCGTGCCGCATCGGCGCAGCCGCGGTCTTTCGCGGCGGCACTTTGCATTTCCACATTGCAGGGTAAAAGAGGGAGAACGGCTTCCGTTCTGGCAATGACGTCGATCATCAGACCGTGACTTGCATCTCGGCCCTGGGCAACTCGGCAGCATAGCGTTGAGCGATAACGGCGCATGCAAAGAGCTGCAATTGATGGAATATCATGAGCGGCAGGACGATCAGCGCCACGGATTGCCCAGCGAAGAGGATGCCTGCCATGGGAATGCCTGTCGCAAGGCTTTTCTTGGAGCCGCAGAACAGGATGGCGATCCGGTCTTCCCGGTTGAACCCCTGAAGCCTGCCGGCAAGTGCCGTCAATGTCAGGACGAGCGCCAGCAGAACGGCGCAGACCACGCCCACCCAGAACAGGTCGTATAGCTCGACCCGCGACCATATCCCCTCCACCATGCCCTCGCTGAACGCCGCATAGACAACAAGGATGATGACGCCGCGATCGACTCTCGACGTGACCGCGGCGTGCTTCGACAGCCATTGGCCGATCAGGGGGCGAGAGAACTGCCCGAGTATGAACGGCAGCAGGATCTGCATCGCGATATCGACGATCGAAGCCGCATCAATTCCTCCGCCGTTGCCTCCCAGCAGAAGCGCCACCAGCGCCGGTGTGACGAAGACCCCGCTCATGTTGGACAGGCTCGCGCTTGTCAGCGCGGCGGCGACATTTCCCCGCGCAATCGAGGTGAAGGCGATCGAGGACTGCACGGTCGAAGGCAGGACGCTGAGGAAAATGAGGCCAGTCAGGAGATCCGGCGACACGACGCCCCGCGCGAGAAAAGCGACGGCCAGGCCCAGCACGGGAAACAGGACATAGGTGGCTGCGAAGACAAGGCCCTGCAGACGCCAGTGCGTGAGGCCCTCGACAACCGCCCTGGACGAGAGCTTCGCCCCATAGAGAAAGAACAGCAGGGCGATGGCGGCTTCCACGACATAGCCGAAGGCGACGGCCGATCCGCCGCGCACTGGCGCGAACGCGGCAAGGCCGATCGTTGCGAGCAGCAGGACAAGGTAGGGGTCGAGCCGAAGTCGGCGCAGCAATTCCATGAATGCACCCGTTATGAGAACAGGCGCTACTCTGGCACTAATTCTTTCAATCTGGAAGGGGAATGAATTTGATTTCAGTCATCCTAAAATGAGATAAAACCGGGAGGAAAACAGCCTGCCGATCATGGACAACGCATGACGATCACTTTCGCCGATCCGGACCTGCTGCGCACCTTTATCGCCGTTACCGAACAGCGTAGCTTCACCGGAGCTGCCGGTGTGCTCGGGACACGTCAATCGGCCGTCAGCCAGAAGATCGCCAGGCTGGAAGCGCAACTCGACCGCCAGCTTTTCGTGCGTACGACGCATAATGTCACCGTCACGATGCAAGGTGCGGCGCTGATCCCCTTCGCGCGCGAGGTCATTGCCGCGCACCACCGGCTCGAACAGTTCGTTACCGCCAGATCCGTTCGCGGCCTCGTGCGCCTCGGCATTTCGGAGGATTTCGCGCTGACCGGGCTGTCCGACATCCTGTCCCTGTTCCGGACGCGCTTCAGCGATATCGAACTCGAACTGTCGATCGGTCTGAGCGGAAATCTCTACCGGGAGTTCGACGCGGGCCAGATCGATGTACTGTTCGCCAAGCGGCCGGCTGACGAACAGCGCGGAGAAATTGTCTGGCGGGAGCAATTGGTGTGGGTCAGTGCGCCGCAGCTCAGTCCCGACCCCGAGATGCCCCTGCCGCTCGTCGTGTACCCGCCTCCCAGCATCACGCGGGCGTCGGCGCTGGCAGCGCTTGACCGTGCAGGGCGCGAATGGAGGATCGTCTGTACGGCGGGTAGCCTGAACGGGCTGATTGCAGCCGCTGCTGCGGGCCTGGGGTTCATGCCCCATTCGCGACGCCTGATCCCGCCGGGCCTCGCCACTGTGGCGCCAGCTCCCGGGCTGCCCGACCCGGGCACCGTCGAGTTCGTCGTCCTCCAACGCAACGCCAGTTCGGCCCCGGCCTCGGCCCTGACCCAGGTTCTACGCAACTTCGCCACTCGTCGGTAATCCTCCTTCCCGCGCAGCGGGTTCGTTCTACGACCCATGTCGGCCGTTCGCCCAAATCGCTGTGGACGTCCGCGCGATCCGGTTTGCCTGCGTGTTGGTAACGTTTTCTCCGCCGGCAGGGTCAGGGAACAGGGTCGGTTACGCAAAGCAAGAGGGACGAGCCTGCCCGCTTTTAGAGCACCGAGACGAAGCGGAAAGCGTATTGACAACAGGATATAAATTCTGTAAAAATTATAGAATTAATATATTTAGGCCGCCCTCATCCTGATGCTCTTACAGCCACAAATCGAAGCCCCCACGCCCCATCGGGACAGGCGCGTCTCGCTGCTCGATATCGTCGTGTCATTTGCCCGCAGGTGGCCAAACCTTCTCGGGTATGGGCTGCTGATCGGACTTTTGTTCGCGCTGTTGATCTGGCCGCTCATCATGCTGGCAGTAGGCTCACTGCGCACCACGTCTCCCCTGCAGGGAGGCGGAGAGTGGTCACTGGATGCGTTTGGCCGGATGTGGGAAGAGATTAATCGCTCCAACGCCCTGTCCAACTCCGTCGAGTTCGCGATCTGGACCACGATCTTCGGTGTTGCGATCGCGGCGATTCTCGCCTTCCTCTCAGAGCGTACCGATACTCCCTTCCGGCGGCTGATAACCCCGGCGGTTCTCGTCTGTGCGGCGACGTCGACGGTGTTTTATGCCATTGGCTACAGTCTTCTCGCCAACCGATATACCGGCGTCGTCAATGTCCTTTATTTCCAGTGGACGGGCACCCGGCAGGCAATCGTCAACGTCGAATCCTGGTGGGGGATGATCTTTGTCGATTCCCTACACACCGCCGCCTTCCTCTACCTCTTCCTGGTGGGCCCTTTTCGGGCTCTGGACCGCTCTCATGAAGAAGCAGCCCTTGCCGCAGGGGCTTCGCTTCCGCGCACCTTATGGACCATCAACGCCCGTCTTCTCACGCCGATCTTCACCAGCGTCGTTCTGATCGGACTGGTTACCGGGATAAAATCCTTCAACATCCCGCTCATCCTCGGCTCCAGCGCCGATCTGTCCTTTCTCAGCGTCCGCATTCTGCGCACGCTCCAGCTTTACAACCCTCCCCGCTATTCCGACGCCAGCGCGCTGGCGCTTCTGCTCACCGGCTTGATCGTGCTGCTCCTTATCGTGCAGTACACGGTCATTGGACGGCGCAGCTATGTGACGGTCACCGGCAAATCATATCGCCAGACCCGGTGGAGCCTTGGGCAGTGGCGCGCGCCGGCGGCGATTTTCGTGGTTCTCTATATAGTGTTCGCCGTCGCATTGCCCCTGGGCGCCATCGTATTCTCCTCATTCCTGCCGTTTCCGGGCGTCTACAGGAACTTCAGCTTCGCCAACTATCAGGCCATCGTCGCCAATCCCGAAATGCCCAGCGTCATCTACACCACCGCTGTCGCTGCTGGGCTGGGAGGCTTTCTCGGGGTGACGCTCTCATTCGTCATCGCCTACGTGACCCGCCACGGCGATCCCCGGATCGGCGCCGTTCTCAAAGGCAGCACATTCCTGCAACTGGCGATGCCGGGTATCGTGGGCTCCCTCGCCTTAATCTGGGCTGTCGCATCCCTCCCCGGAATTCGCCAGATTTACGGTACGATCTGGCTGCTTCTTATCGCATTCATCGTGGGCATATTGGCGGTTTCGGTCCAGATCGCGGCGGGTGCCGTCGGGCAGGTTTCAAGAGAACTGGAGGAGGCGGCTCGGATCAGCGGCGCGTCCCGGCTGAGGGTTCTCGTGGGGATTACCGCGCGGCTGCTTTTGCCCAGCCTGCTCTTTGCCTGGTTTCTGGCGGCGATCATGATCATCGGTGATCTTGACGCCCCGCTGCTGCTCAGCTCCGCGGGCACCCGTACAGTTTCCATCCAAATCTACAATCTTTTCGAGGGCGCATTGGAGTCACAGGCGGCGGCCCTGCTGACGCTGATCTTGCTCTTCATCCTCATAAACGCGGCCCTTTATGGCGGCTTGAAGTCGTTCTGGGGGTGGCGAATCCGTGAACAGGAAAAGCGCGATGCCGCAGAAATTGGAAGGGTCCAGCCATGAGTGTCGTCCGTATCGAAAAATTGCGGAAGACGTTCGGCGTGACGACGGTCTTGTCAAATTTCAACCTGCTCATCTCGGAGGGTGAATTCGTCGTTCTGCTCGGCCCAAGCGGTTGCGGCAAGACGACGGTCCTGAGATCCCTGGCCGGGCTGGAGACACCAAGTGACGGTCGCATCTCGATCGGAAGCCAGGTGGTCCACGACACGGCGCGGTCGATAGCGGTTCCGACCCAGCGGCGAAACCTGGGGCTTGTCTTCCAAAGCTACGCGCTCTGGCCTCATATGACAGTGTTCGAAAACGTGGCGTATCCTCTTCGGATTCGTCGGCTTCCTGCTTCCGAGATTAGAAAAAGCGTCGCCGATATCCTCGATCTTGTGGGGCTGGCGCATTTGGCGAAGCGCCCTTCGACGGATCTTTCAGGAGGGCAGCAACAGCGCGTGGCTCTCGCGCGGGCGCTCGTCGCTTCGCCGCAGCTGCTGCTGCTCGACGAACCTCTTTCCAATCTCGACGCCGAGCGCCGGACAGCCTTGCGCAAGCAATTGCGCGATATTCACCGACAGGTGCAGACGACCACGCTCTACGTCACCCATGACCAGATCGAGGCGCTCACCATGGCCGACCGCGTGCTGATCATGAACGGCGGCAATATCGAGCAGATCGGCACGCCGCGGGAAGTCTTCCACAAGCCGGTAAGCGCCTTCGCGGCCCGCTTCCTTGGCTACGAGAACATTCTGGACGCTGTGGCGGAAGGGTCGGACGGCAACCTCATCAAGGCCTATGTACCCAAGCTGGACGCGCTCTTCAGCGCCGAAAGCAAGGTTTCGATCCCCAAGGGCCAGCCGCTCCAGCTTGCCTTTCGTGCCTCTTCGCTCGTGCCGCTCGCACGAAAAGGGGGAGCGGCTTCGACAGCGGGAGCGAACCGGTCGACCGTATTGACGGTCCAGCTGACGGACATCGCCTATCTGGGCGAGTCGCTGGAATATTCCCTCTTCAGAAACGAAGGGCGCCTGCTGTCGCGGGTCTTGGATCGGGGGGACGATCTGCCTGTCATTCCTGGCAGCGAGATCGACGTCGCGATCGCCCCACGAAACGTGATTCCGCTCCTGGCCCACAATGTCGGGGCCGCATCCCCCCACCAGCCGATATCCAACTCATCAATCACCAGGGAGCTTGAAAATGTCATTTGATGCAATGGCCTCGCGCGAAAGGGCGGGGTGGAAAGAGGCCTCCTACGCGCTGCTCGGGGCGCTTATTCTGCTGATCGTCGTATTCGGTCGGCCAGTCCACGCCGAGCTGGACCCGAACGCCGCCGGGCTCGAAGGCGTCAGCAACGAGGAACTCGCCGCGATCACCAAACTCTATGAGGCCGCCATCACGTCGGGCAAGACAACGGTCAATCTTTATTCAGCGGGCGCGCCTACCGATCCCAATGACGGCCTCGGCATTCTCCTGCGCGAATTCGAAAGGACCTTTCCCGGAATAACCGTCCTTGGCACGCAAATATCCGGCGCCGCGCTCGCCGCCCGCCTCGAAGCGGAATTCGCCAGCGGAAATCGCCAGGGTGACGTCGTCGGCGATCCCGACGAATATATCGATTCCGGGTATGTGGAGCAGTTCGAACCGGTCACCACTTTGAAGCTGGGAACCGATGTGCGCGACGAGAACGGCTATTTCGCCTCGCCTGTCCGGAAGCTGTTCGGTCTCGTTTACAACACCGATCTGGTCCCAGCCGACGAAGTGCCCGATACAATCGAAGGCATCCTGATCGACAAGTGGCGCGGCCAAGTGACCATCGCCCAGCCGACCGGCGTGGAATCCATCGACGAGGCTATCGCCATCCTTCTGTCCAACGACGCCATCAGTGTCGAGACGATCCAGAAGCTGGCCGATTTCGTTCCCCCGTCAGATCGTCAGGTCAAGGCATCCTCCAGTGTGAACCTCGTTGCACAGGGCCGCTATGCCTTTGGCATCTGGGGACCCAATCAGGTTGCAGCACGCCTGGCGGATCGCGGCGCGCCGATCGCTGCCGCACCCTTCAAGGAAGGTGTTCTCCGGCTGTCCCCGCTCGGCCTGCTTAAGGACGCTCCATCGCCGGACGCCGGCAAGCTTCTTTTGACCTGGCTCTATACGCCGACGGCTCAGCGCCTTTACGCGACGCTCTACGAGTATCCCACAACGCCGGGCGCTCCCACGCCAACGGGCCTGCCCGACCAATCCGACTACAGCTATCAGCCGCTCGCGGCCGCTGAAAGCGCGGACACCCAACGGCGGTATTTCGAGGAAATCGTCGAGCCGATCTTCGGAACGGCGAAGTAAGCAACCCCAGGAGGCTCGTGGTGCCGTCATGTCAAAGAGACAACTGAAGCTGAATTTCCACGGCAATGGCGCCGGCGTTCACGGCCCGGCCTGGCGTCCCCCTTTCGCGAAGGGGGACGGCGTCTTCGCCATCACTTATTATCAGGAAATCGCGAAAATCGCGGAACGCGGGAAGTTCGATGCCATCTTCTTCGCCGATACCCTTGGACTGCGCGACGGCAAGAAAAAGCAGCCCTCGCTGGAATCGGCAATGGTCATGTCGTCGATCGCCGCCGTGACCAGCCAGATCGGCGTCGTCGCAACCGCATCGACCACATTCAGCGAACCATACAATGTCGCCCGTCAGTTCTCGACGCTCGATCATATTTCGGGAGGACGCGCGGGCTGGAACGTCGTCACGTCCTACAACGAGGAGGCCGCGTTCAATTTCGGCCTTTCGGCGCTGCCGGTCCCGGCGGATCGTTACCGCCGCGCGGAAGAGTTCGTGGATGTCGTGATCGGCTTATGGGAATCCTGGGATTACGGCGCCCACCAGCTCGATGAGGAGGTTGCCGCCAAGCTGGGGGTCACGCGTCCGACGCCGCTCCACCATAAAGGCGAATTCTTCGATGTCCGCGGGCCCCTCCAGTTGCCGCGAACGCCTCAGAAGCATCCGATCCTCTTTCAGGCGGGCCAATCCGAGGAAGGCAGGCTGCTGGCGGCCAGAACCGCCGATGCGGTCTTTGCTCACGCCCTGGTCAAAGCGGACGGTCAATCCTTCTATGCCGACGTCAAAGCAAAAATGGCGCGATTCGGCCGCGATCCGAATGCGCTTAAAATCTGCCCCGGCGTCTATGTCTATCTGGGCAGCACGCAAAAGGAGGTCGGAGACCTCAAGGATTCGCTCCGCAGCGCGACCAGCGAGGACGCTGCCGTCAGAAACCTCGCCAAGCTTTTGGGCGCGGAACCGTCCGAGCTTGAACTGGACCGCAAAGTCCCGGACTATATCATTCGCCGCGCACCGTCACGCGCCGCAAAGCAGGGGATCATTCAGGCGCTTCTCGGACTGATCCGCGAGGAACAGCCAACGGTGCGCGAACTGCTGGAGCGACAGCCTTCGGGCGCAGGCGGAACCCACAGGGTGCTTGTCGGAACGCCCGAGCAAGTCGCGGACGATTTCGAGGACTGGTTTGTCAGCCGGGCCGCTGACGGCTTCAACATGGGCAACCTGAACCCAACGGGACTGACCAACTTCGTCGACAACGTCATTCCAATCCTCCAGAAGCGCGGTCTCTACAGGACCGACTATCGTGGCAATACCTTACGATCGCACTATGCCGAGGAAGCGTCCGCATAGGAAAAACAAGGCGGATCGTCGGGATGCCGTATCATGTAGGCTTCGTCCCACCCGTGGCCCGAAGCCTTGAACATCGCTCACAGCGACACGTCGCTCCGCAGTCCTGGGATGTCCACCCTGGGATGTCCACTCCCCCTTTTGCGAGTCGCCATAAGAATTCCGCCGGCTACTCCGTTGAGTGATCGTCACAACACCATCGGCATGTAAGTTGCCTTCTCGCCGGCCTGCGATCCCCGTCTTCGGGCGGAGGCAGGTAAGCGACCTTTCGGGCACGGGGTTGCACTGCCCGGTTCAGGCCTTGCCGACACTTGCGGCGATCTCCGCCTCCATCTCCGCGATGTCCTGGAACCGGTCGGCGATGCGGGCATGCGGGCGCCCGCCGTCGGCGGCGGCGATGGACACGATGATCTCGTCCGGATGGGGCGCGTCTGCGATCTGGAAGTTGGCGGTGAGGAAATGGGAACGCTTGCCGGTCTCGCTCTTGTGCATCATGGGCAGGGAGAGGAGCGCACCCGCCGCGTTGCGCGTATTGGCGAATTCCAGGTAGTTCGTGCCGCCGATTGCGGTGCGGAAGGGATTGCCGAAGCGCAGGGTATGGATCATCGCCGAGGCGTGCTCGATCTCGCCGTTGACGCCGACGGCGGCCGCCTTGCCGCAGCTCTCGATCTTTTCCGCCGGCATCTGCGCGAGCAGCCGGCGCGTCATCTCCTCGCTTAGCGGCCCGGCGATGCGGATGATCTCCGGCCGGAGATTCTCGACGAACCCCTGTCCGGCCCAGGGATTCCGGATGACAGCAGCGACGACGACGATGTTGACCGGCCGCGGTGTGGCCTTGCCGCCCTCGATATGGGTTTCCTCAAGGAAGGTGCAGATCTTTCTGATGCCGAGCGCCATGTCTTTTCCGCCGTCTGTTGAACTTGCCGCCAGCCTAACGCAGGGTGGCGCGCGGTCTTCCTCTCATACGCAGGAAAGCTCTCGCTCGTCCTCCTCCGAAAACAAGTAGATTTCACAGGTGTTGCGGCGCATTATCCAGGCTAACGACGGGAGTGCGCGGCGCGTTGGATCAGAAATCACGGATACTCTCGCTGCGCGACGCGGCGAGCCAGATCAACAGCGGCGGCGACCTCGCGACGGTGCTGCAGCACCTGATTGCGGCCGCCTGCAGGCACGCCAACTGGGCGCTCGGCTCGATCATGGGCATCGACGCAGCGCACGGCTACGCCCATGTCATCGTCCGGCACGATCCGACGCTCATCCACCGCGACCTGCCAGACCGCTGGGAGCTTGCCACCAGCCCATCGCTGATCGCGCTCCAGCGCAACGAGCCCGTCTATATCCGCGATGCGCGCGAGAGCGTCGAGTTCCCCGGCTACCGCAGGGAGGCCTTCGAACGCGACTACCGGACCGTGCTCGTCATGCCGATGGACTGCGCCGATGCGGAAGGCCGGCCGATGGTCCTGAGCGTGATCGCCCGCACGGTGACCGAGGTGACGGAGGACGACCTCGCCTTCCTCGGAACGATCATCCATCTTGGCGCGATCGCGGTGGAAAAGCAGCATCGCCTGGCGGCGGAGAAACGCGCTTCGGAGCGGCTCGACCGGGCGCTGGCGGCGCACACCTCGCTGCTGGAGCACGTGCTCAGCGACGGTTCCGTCTCCTCGCTCGCCATGATGGTGGGAAGGTTGCTGCCCAATTCGCTCATCGTCGTGGACTTCACGGTCAACCAGGTGATCGCCGGCCGCTCGCCGCTGCCCGCGGATTTCGACGATGCGGCCTGGCAGGAAGCGGCACAGACGATTTTTGCTCGGGTGCTCACCCGGGCGGCGCGGGAGGCGGTGGAACGCGGCAGAACGGAGACAGCACCGATCTTCCTCGATGACGGCGCGCGGCGGCTGCGCGTCTCCGCCCGTGTCGAACCCTTGACGGTGGACCGCCAGCTGGTCGGCGCGCTCGTCATCTTCCCTTCCGCGGCCGCCGAAGGCGAGCTGGACCAGCTCATGCTCGACAGCGCCAAGTTCGCGCTCAGCGTCCAGATGATGCGCAGCTTCCTGCGCTTCCGCTTCGAGACGCACACGCAGAGCGAACTCTTCTTCGAGATCGTCGAGCGGCGCTGGCGCGATGCGGCCGATGTCGGCCAGCGCGCGGCACGGCTCGGCCTCGATCTCGCCCTGCCGCAGCAGATGATCGTGGTTGACTTCCCGGAGCGCGCCAAGGCTTTCGGCGGCGGCTCCGTCGATGTGGAGCACACGCTGTCCCGCATCATGCAGCAGGCCTCGATCGAAGCCGGGCTTGTGGCCATCGAAGGCGGCGTCGTCTGCCTCATGCGGCATGAGGCGAGCCGCCGGCAGGAGCGCACGACCAGGCTCATGCGCCGCATCGCCGACGAACTCGGCCGCTACTTCGACGAGGCGCCGATCGTGGTCGTCGGAAGCCGCTGCACGGGTCTTGACGACTACGCCACGGCCTGGGAGCGGTGCAGCCGGATGATCCGCATCGGCCGCTCCTTCGGGCTGACGGGTGCGCTTTCCACGCAGGATTTCGGGCCGCTGCCCATGCTCGTTTCCGCCGCCGATGTCGGCGACGTCCGCAGTTTCGTCCGCGATAGCGTCGGGGCGATCGCCGAACACGATCGGGAGAACGGCACGCCCTACCTGGACACGCTTTCCGCCTATCTGGAGGAAGGCTGCCGCAGCCAGGCCTGCGCCGACCGCCTCGGCCTGCACGTGACGACGCTGCGCTACCGCCTGGCGCGCATCCAGGAACTCTTCGGCATCGATATGGAAACACCGGAACGGCGCTTTTCTGTGGAGCTTGCCCTTCGCCTTTATAGCGTCATCGACAACCACGCCTTCGGCGAGCGCTGAGCGCGCGGAAGGCTTTGCCGGCCTGTTCGTCCTCTCCTCCGAACCGCAGCAGAACTCCTTCTCCACATCCTCCGTTCAGCAGGAAGCAGCAGCCGTCTGTGGTGGATAGCTTCTTCCCAACGAACCGAGGAGGAGATCGACGGCATGGCGGAGCAGGCGGCAGCACAGGATGCACCGATCGATCCCATCGCGCTTCGCCGGGCTTTCGGCACCTTCGTCACCGGCGTCACGGTCATCACCACGCTTGAGGCTGACGGTACGCCGCGCGGCATGACGGCGAATTCCTTCACCTCCGTCTCGCTCGACCCGCCGCTCCTGCTCGTCTGCGTCGCCAAGTCGGCCTCCAGCTACACGGCCTTCACGGCGGCCGACTGTTTCGCGGTCAACATCCTGCATGAAGGTCAGGTTGACGTGTCGGCGATCTTCGCCTCCAAGTCGCCGGACAAGTTCCAGTCGGTCAACCACGACCGGGTGCATACGGGCGCGCCGGTGCTGACGGACAGCCTGACCTGGTTCGATTGCAGCCTCCACGATTCGGTCGATGCCGGCGACCACGCAATTCTGATCGGTCGGGTGCGTGCCTTCGGCACCAGCCCCACCGCGCCGCTCGGCTTCTGCCGCGGACGCTACGCCAGCGTGAAGGATCCGCTGCCGAACGGCTGGCTGGCCTCGCACGGCATGATCATCGGTTATCTCATCGAAGCCGGCGACGGGTTGCTGCTGCGTTCGGACGGCAAGGGCGGCTGGGTGCTGCCCTCGGCGCGGCGCCGCAAGGCCGACAGCGAACTGGTGCTGGACGGTGGCGATGCGCTGCGTCTCGTGCCGGAGGAGACCTTCCTCTATTCCGTCTTCGACGTCGCCGACAGCGATCCCGGCTACCTCGTCTATCGCGCCCGGCTCGCGAGCGCGGGGATGGCGATCAGCCTGCCGGACACCCTCCGTTTCTTCCCCCTCGACGACCTTCCCTACGACGCGATCGCGACGCACGAACTGCGTTCCATGCTGCGGCGCTACGTGCAGGAACGGCAGGCGGGCCGCTTCGGCATCTACATGGATTCCGACGACGGCGGCCGCGTCGCGATGCTCGACGGGCAAGCCCGTGCCTGGCTCCCGGCCTCCCAAGACCAAGGACAATGACATGAAGACGACAGTCAGCACCATCGAAGGCTCGCGCCGGCGCCTGTTCATCGGCGGTGAATTCGTGGCGCCGAAGAACGGCAACTACATCGAGAGCTACGACCCGACGACGGGCAAGCCCTGGTACGAATTCGCCGAAGCCGACGCGGACGACGTGGAGGCCGCCGTTGCGGCCGCCAGCGCTGCCTTCCGCAACCCCGCCTGGCGGCGTATGACGCAGACCGACCGCGGCGCCCTCGTGCGGCGTCTCGCCGAACTTGTCCACGCCAATGCCGATGCGCTCGCCGAGATCGAGACGCGCGACAACGGCAAACTTTTGAAGGAGACGCGCGCCCAGATGCGCGCCATGCCGGACAGCTACCACTATTTCGCCGGCATGGCCGACAAGCTGCAGGGCGACACCATCCCGATCAACCGGCTCGACACGCTGAACATCAACCTGCGCGAACCGCTCGGCGTCGTCGGCATGATCACGCCGTGGAACTCGCCGCTGATGCTGCTCACCGGCACGCTCGCGCCGTGCCTCGCCATCGGCAACACGGTCGTCATCAAGCCCTCCGAGCATGCGACGGCCTCGACGCTGGCGCTTGCCGAACTCATTCACGAGGCCGGCTTCCCGGCGGGCGTCGTCAACGTGGTAACGGGGACCGGCAAGAGCGCGGGCGAGGCCCTGACCCGTCATCCGGGCGTCGCGAAATACGTCTTCACCGGCAGCACAGCGACCGGCCGGCGCATCGCGGGCAATG
This sequence comes from Pseudochelatococcus sp. B33, assembly GCF_053570585.1. Taxonomy (NCBI): domain Bacteria; kingdom Pseudomonadati; phylum Pseudomonadota; class Alphaproteobacteria; order Hyphomicrobiales; family Chelatococcaceae; genus Pseudochelatococcus; species Pseudochelatococcus sp. B33. Next base: position 119,413 of record NZ_JBSEFH010000003.1, read on the forward strand.
CGGCGCAGAACCTCGTTCCCTGCTCCATGGAGCTTGGCGGCAAGTCCCCCCATGTCGTCTTTGGCGATGTCGACATCGAGCATGCGGTGAACGGCGTCGTCTCCGGGGTCTTCGCCGCGGCCGGCCAGACCTGCGTCGCCGGCTCGCGCTGCTTCGTCGAGGCGAGCGCCTACGACAAATTCGTCGATGCGCTGGTTGCGCGCACCCGGCGCATCCGGGTCGGTCTTCCGACGGTTGACGATACCGATATCGGCCCGCTGGCGCTGGCAGATCAGCTCTCCAAGGTCGAGTCCTATGTCGCTGCAGGTGTGAAGGAAGGCGCGAAGGTCGCCATTGGGGGTGGGCGGCCGCAGAAGGTGGAGCTTGCGCCGGGCGGCTGGTATTTCGAGCCGACCGTCATGGTCGATGCGCAAAACGAGATGACCTTCATGCGCGACGAACTCTTCGGGCCGGTGGTGGGCGTCATGCCGTTCCGCGACGAGGAGGAGATGATCGAGCTGGCCAACGATACGCGCTACGGCCTCGCCTCCGGCATCTGGACGAAGGATATCGACCGGGCGCTGCGCTTCGCGAACCGCATCGATGCGGGCACGGTCTGGATCAACACCTACCGCTCTGCCTCCTTCATGTCCGCCAACGGCGGCTTCAAGGAGAGCGGCTACGGCCGGCGCGGCGGTTTCGAGGTCATGTACGAGTTCTCGCGGCTGAAGAACGTCATCATCGACTATTCCGGCGTCATGCAGGACCCCTTCGTCATCCGCCTCAAATAGACAGACACGGAAAGGCAGAACCCATGAAGTTCGCAGTTTCGCTCACGATGGAACGCTTCTCGCCGGATGTGTCGATGGACACGGTGAAGAGCAATCTCCTGACGCTGGCCCGCATGGCGGATGAGGGCGGTTTCGAGATGCTCTGGACGGCCGAGCACCACACGCTGGAATGCACCATCTCGCCGAACCCGTTCCAGACGCTCGTCTGGCTGGCGCAGCATACGCAAAACATCCGGCTCGGCACCTCGACGCTGGTCGCGCCCTACTGGAACCCGATCCGGCTTGCCGGAGAATCCGCACTCTGCGACCACCTGACGAACGGGCGCCTGGAATTCGGCATCGCGCGCGGCTCCTACCAGTACGAATTCGACCGCATGGCGGGCGGCGTGCCGCAGCAGGAGGGCGTCGCCTACATGAAGGAGCTCGTGCCGGTGGTGAAGAAACTGTGGGCTGGCGACTACGCCCATGACGGGCACTACTGGAAGTTTCCGATCACGGCCGCCGTGCCCAAGCCGCTCCAGCAGCCGCATCCGCGTATCTGGGTGGCCGCCCGCGATCCCGGCACCTTCGACTGGGCGATCACCAACGGCGCCAGCATCCTTTCGACGCCGCTCTCGGCGCCGGCCGCGGAAATCCAGGTGCTCTCCGACAAGTTCCACAAGGCCGTTGCCGACCATCCGGAAGTGCCGCGCCCGCGTTTCATGATGCAGCGGCGCACCTGTGTCTATGACCGGCCGGACGGCTGGGAACGGGCCGTGCAGCACAGCATGGACTATGGCCGCGCCTTCGAGAACCTGATGCAGAATATCGGCACGGTGAAGGATGGTTTCCCCGAGGCGGTGCCCTACGAGGCCGTGAGGGGCAAGGAAAACTACAATCCCGAGAGCATCCGCAAGAACCTGATGTTCGGCACGCCGGATGAAGTGATCGAAAAGCTCATGGCCTATGAGGCGGCCGGCGTCGACCAGTATTGCCTCGGCCTCATCTTCAACCTGCCTTTCGAGTTGCAGAAGCGGACCATCGAGCTTTTCGCCAAGGAAGTCATGCCCGTCTTCGCTGCGCGCGAGAGCGAGCAGAAGCGGGCGGCGGCGGGGCGCTGATCATGGCGGAGATGCAAGAGCACCGGGTCGGCGATATCACGCTCCGTTATCGCATCGACGGCGATGGTGGCGAGCCCCTCGTCTGCATCCACGGGGTCGGCTCCTATCTGGAAGCCTGGTCGGGCGTCGTCGAACGGTTGAAGGACTGTTTCACGATCCTCACCTTCGACCTGAGAGGGCATGGCGGGTCCAGCCGCATCAAGGGCCGCTACGAGATCGATGATTTCGTGGCCGAGACGCTGGCGCTTGCCGATACGGCAGGCTTTTCGACCTTCAACCTCGCCGGCTTCTCGCTCGGCGGCCTCATCGCCCAGCGCCTCGCGCTGACGCATCTTCCGCGCCTGCGCCGGCTCGTGCTGCTCTCCACCGTCGCGGGTCGCACGCCGGAGGAACGCGAGCGCGTGCTGGCGCGGCTTGCCGCGCTCCAGGCCGGCACGCCGGCCGACCACCACAACGCCTCGCTCTCCCGCTGGCTGACGGAGGCGTTCCAGGAAGCCCATCCCGACGTCATCGCCTGGCTTCGGGCGCGAGACGCGGAAAACGATCCGGATTGCTACGCCTCCGCCTACCGGGTGCTGGCCGAAACGGATTTCGGCGGCTTCCTCGATCAGATCCGCTGTCCGACGCTGATCGCCACCGGCGAGGACGATGTGGGTTCCAACCCGCGCATGGCCCGCTATATGCACGAGCGCATCCCGGGATCGCAGCTCGCCATATTGCCGGGCCTCCGCCATTCCATCCTCATCGAAGCGCCCGATGTGGTTGCCGATGCCATCGGCGATTTCCTGAGCCATACGGAGCCAGCTCATGAATGAGACGCTGCGCAAAAAGGGGCGAAGCCGTTCGGCGGAGGATGCGATTTGATTTCCGTCATTTCGGCGGAGCCGGGCGGCGGGCGCTGCTTGGGAACGCCGGAAGACGGGATGGACGACAGGCCGCAAGATCACACACAACGGCAGGGAGAGGATCCCGCGCCGTCGACGAAACGACAACAGACAGAGGGAATAAAACGCATGATCAGGACTTCTACAATTACCGCGCTCGCCGCCTCTCTCGCCCTTTCGCTCGCGGCCGTGCCGGCAAGGGCCGGCGCCGTGCTGGACCGCGTACTCGCCGCCAAGACGATGAAGGTCGCGACCGACGCCAACTGGGCGCCGCAGTCCTTCGTCAACGACAAGAACGAGATGGACGGCTTCGATGTCGACATCGCCAAGGAGATCGGCAAGCATCTCGGCGTCTCTGTCGAGTTCGTGACGCCCGGCTGGGACATCATCACGGCCGGCAAGTGGCAGGGCCGCTGGGACATGCATGTGGGCTCGATGACGCCGACCAAGGCACGCGGCGAACTCTTCGATTTCCCGGCCGTCTACTACTACACCCCCGCCGCCGTCGCCGTGCACAGGGATAGCAAGGCCGAAAAGTTTGCCGATCTCGACGGCAAGAGGGTGGGCGTGACGGCGACCTCGACCTTCGAATCTTATGCGAACCAGGACCTGACGCTGGATGCGGCCGGTGCGCCCGCCTTCACCTACGAGTTCAAGCCGGGTGAGGTGAAATCCTACGCCAACTCCACGACTGCCTTCGACGACCTGCGCCTCGGGGACGGCACGCGCCTCGACGCCGTCGTCTCCTCGCTGCCGAGCATCCTTGATGCCGAAAAGGCTGGCTACCCGATCAAGCAGCTCGGCAAGCCGGTCTTCTTCGAGCCGCTGGCGGTTGCCGTCGAGCATGGCGACAAGGAACTGAGCGAGAAGATCGCCGAGGCCGTCAAGGCCATGCAGGCCGATGGCACGCTGAGCAAGCTCTCCGTCAAGTGGTACGGTGTCGACTACACGGTCACGCAGTAACATCCACCGGCGCGCGCGGCCCGGATTCGGGCCCGCGCTCAATCCTGAAGGAGCGGAGATGCTGTATCCGGATACCGTCGAATCTGAAGTCCTCGTCCACAAACCCTGGTTCGTCGCCGTCCTGTTTGCGGTGGTCTTTGTCTTCTTCCTCGCTTTCGACCTGGCGGGAACGACGATGGGCGAGCTGATGCGGCCCGTGATCGGCGAGCCGGCAGAGAGCGGCCTCTACGGCCGCCTCGCCATCGCCTTCGTCGTCGCGGTGGTCTTCTGCCTCAACATCGTGCTGATCGGCTTCGCGCCGCTGAAGGTGCAGGTCGCGGTCGTCTGGCTTGAACTGCTGCTGCTCTTCCTCGCCTTCTTCAAGACCTTCAATCTCAGCCTGCCGTTCATCGCGGAAAAGCTGCCCTTTCTCATCGCGCAGGGTCTCTTCACGACGATATACGTGTCTGCCATTTCGATCGTGATCGCGTCTGCCATCGCCATTCTCGGCGCAGTCGCGAAGCTCTCCGCGAATGGTTTCGCCTACGCGATCGCAAGCTTCTACACTTCCTTCTTCCGCGGCCTGCCGCTGCTGATGCAGGTCTATCTCATCTATCTCGGCCTGCCGCAGCTCGGCTTCATTATCGATGCGGTGCCGGCCGGCATCCTGGCGCTTTCGCTCTGCTACGGCGCCTACATGACGGAGATCTTCCGCTCCGGCATCCAGAGCATCGACCGTGGCCAGTGGGAAGCCTCGCGCTCCATCGGCTTCGGTTTCGGGCTCACCATGCGCAAGATCATCCTGCCGCAGGCGCTGCCCGTCATTATCCCGCCCACCGGCAACCAGTTCATCTCGATGTTGAAGGACAGTTCGCTCGTCTCGGTCATCGGGGTCTGGGAGCTGATGTTCCTGGCGCGCACGCTCGGCCAGAAGACCTTCCAGCACATGGAGATGCTGATCTCCGCCGCCATGCTCTACTGGACCGTGTCGATCTGCCTCGAGCTCATCCAGTCACGCATCGAGCGTCATTACGCGAGGAGCAAAGTGCGATGAGCGAAAAGATCATCGACGTCCGCAACGTCTCCAAATGGTACGGCGCCTTCCGCGTGCTGACCGACGTGAGCATGACGGTGGAAAGGGGCGAGCGCATCGTCATCTGCGGGCCGTCAGGTTCGGGAAAATCGACGCTGATCCGCTGCTTCAACCGGCTGGAGGCGCATCAGCAGGGAGATATCGTCGTCAACGGCATCACCCTGCACGACAGGATGCGCAACGTTGGCGAGGTGCGCAAGAACGTCGGCATGGTGTTCCAGCACTTCAACCTCTTCCCGCACATGACCGTGCTGATGAACTGCATGGTTGGGCCGATGTGGATCAAGGGCGTCTCCGAAGTGGAAGCCCGCAAGACAGCCTTGCAGTTCCTGGAGCGCGTGCGCATTCCCGAGCAGGCGAACAAGTATCCGGTGCAGCTCTCCGGCGGCCAGCAGCAGCGCGTGGCGATTGCCCGTTCGCTCTGCATGCAGCCGGCGGTCATGCTCTTCGACGAACCCACGTCCGCGCTCGATCCCGAAATGGTCTCCGAGGTGCTGGAAACCATGACGAGCCTCGCCCGCGAGGGCATGACCATGGTCTGCGTCACCCACGAAATGGCCTTCGCCCGCGCGGTCGCCGACCGGGTGATCTTCATGAATGCCGGCCAGATCGTCGAACAGGGCAAACCGGACGCGTTTTTCAACAACCCGCAGCACGAGCGGACGAAGCTCTTCCTCAGCCAGATCCTCAAGCATTGAATAAAGACCTCCCCAGACCTGTGTGCCGCGGAGGGATTTGTACGGAAGCTGATCAGGCGCCCAGCAACGCGATCGGTAGTCCTTCCATGATGGCGCCGAGCATGAGGCGGCTGCCGTCGTATCTCGTGCCGGAAAAGAGATTGCGCCACGGACCTCGCAGTCCGGCCGGCATCTCGGCGGCGGTATCTTCCCAGGCGTCGGGAACGACGCGTGGCGCTTCACGATCCACCAGACCCCAAGGCGCGCGCAAGGCGACGACGAGGGCCATGTCCTTGCCCTTCGCGCGTGCGAAGGCGAGGATACGGTCGGCGTGGCGGCCCGAGACGTCGAGCGGCAGCAACTTGCCGTCCGCGAAGAGTTGCGGTTGCATCTGCCGTATGGCCAGGATGCGGGCCATGACGGCCTGTTTCAGCCGCCCGTCGCGCCAGTGATCGAGAAGATCGCCAGGGGGAATCTCCCCGGCCAAGGTGGCGTCACGCACAGCGAAATCAACGGGCCTGCGGTTGTCCGGATCGACCAGGCTGAAATCCCAGAATTCCGTTCCCTGATAGATGTCGGGTACGCCGGGCGTGGTCAGCTTGATCAGGACCTGTGCGAGGCTCCCGGCCGCGCCGGCGGGCGCGATCGTCGCGACGAAGGCCGCCGCCTCCTTCACAAAGGTATTCGACGGATCGAGCAGGGCAGCGAGAAAGGCCCTGCAGCCCGCTTCGTAGGCTGCGTCCGGCGCGGACCAGCTTGTGCGCAGTTTCGCCTCACGCAGGGCCTTTTCCTGCCAGCCGGCGAGACGTTCGGTGAAGCCCGCGAGGCCCTGTGCATCCCCTGGATCGAGATCGAGCGGCCAAGCCCCGACGATTGTCTGATAAAGCATATAGGCATCGGCGGGTTCCGGCGCGGCGAGACGCTCGCGCAGCGGCGCGTGGGCCGCGATCCATCGCATCGCCGTCTGCCCCCAGAGATCCAGACAGTGGGAGAGGACCGCGAGGCGTGCCCTCACGTCCTCGCCGCGTTTGTGGTCATGCGTCGCGGTCGCGAGCATCGCATGCGGGAAGCGTGCCGCCCGGCGCTGCGCCCGCATGATGAACTCGCCGGGGGCCAGCGCGAGACGTCCCGGATCGGAGCCGACCTCGTTCCGCGACAGCAGCCGGCCGTAGCGATAGAAGGCGGTGTCCTCTCCGGCCTTGGCGGCCAGGGGCGCGGTGAGTTGCTGGAAACGCTGGATGGCGACAAGGCGCCCGGTCCGCTCCGGACCGGGCGGAAGAGTAGAAGGAGCCTCGCCGCCAAGCCAGCGATCCAGATCGCCAAGCAGAGCTGCCCCGCCTCCCTCCGCTGCGCCGTCGAGCGCTTCCCTCACCGCCCAGCCGTCGCTGGCGGGCCGGCCGTCGAGCCCCGCGTAGGTGCGATAGACCGGAAAATGCACAGCGAAGGCGCGCAGCGCCCGCCGCAATCCGACGGGATCGCGGCCCGCGACAGCATCGAGCGCCTTCGCGGCGCGCTCGAACTCGGGCTTGAGGCTGCCGTCCAGCAATTCGCTCCGCGCCGCCAGCTCCTCGGCATGGAAATCGGCCGCGCGGCCGCTTGTGGAGCGCCAGAGCGCAGTCAGAGGCTCCTCTCCGGCGGGGTCATGCAGCAGCGCCGTCACGTCGCTCATGAAGTCGTAGCCCGTTGTTCCGTCGACCTGCCAATCGGCCGCAAGCTCCTCGCGGTCCGCCAGGATCTTCTCGACGACCAGGTAGCAGCCGGCCGGTGCGGACGCGGGACGCTCGGCCGCCAGTTGGCTGAGCCGGTCGCGCAGGCGGCGGCAGTAACCCCGCGGATCGGTCAGGCCATCGATATGATCGATTCGAAACCCGTCGATCAGGCCCTCGCCATAAAGGCGGAACAGGGTGGCGTGAACCGCCTCGAAGACCTTCGGCTCCTCGATCCGCAGGCCGGCCAGCTCGTTGATATCGAAGAATCGCCGCCAGTTGAGGCGGTCGCCGGCCTCGCGCCAATGGACGAGGCGGTAATGCTGCCGGTTGAGCAGATCGGCCAGCCGCTCGGGCGCGATGTCCTCGTTCGGATCGAACCCGGCGGTGCTGGCCGGCGTCAGCGGAAAGCGCTGCGCGCCATGGGCGATGGCGAGCGCCCCGTCGGCGCCAACCTTAAGGCGGAACTCTCCCTTCGCGATGCATTCCGCCAGCGGCGCCCCGAGCACGGGCAGCACGATCCGCGGCCGGCCGTCCTCGAAGGCGGCCTGCCAGTCGATGTCGAAGAACCCGGCATAGGCACTGTCGGGTCCGAAGGTCAGAACGTCCATCCACCAGGGATTATCCGGTCCGATACCCATGTGGTTCGGCACGCTGTCGACGATGAGTCCCATCCCGTGGGCTCGCAGCGCGCGGACAAGCGCGGCAAGGGCCGGCTCGCCGCCGAGGTCGGTGCTGACGCGTGTCGGATCGACCACGTCATAGCCGTGCGGCGAGCCCGGCCGCGCGGTCAGGATCGGCGAGGCGTAGAGATGACTCACGCCGAGCCGGGCCATATAAGGCACCAGCTGCTCGGTGTGGGCGAAGGTGAAGCCAGCGTGAAGCTGCAGGCGCATGGTGGCATGCGGGATCATGAGCGCGGCCTTTCGCGGGCGAGCCGGCGGAGCCGTTCGCGGGGACCGGGTGCTGCAAGCAGCCCCGCCGTCTCCCCCGGAAGGCGCTGCCGCCAATTGGGATGCTCGTCTGTCGTTCCCGGCAGGTTGGGCTGCTCGGGCATGGCGAGCAGATCCTCCACGGGAATGAGGGCAAGCTCGGCCGGAGTGCGTGCGACGAAGTCGATGGCTGCCGTCGCCACAGCGCCCGCAGCCGCGTCCGGCGCCGGCGCCGGGCCGGATGCGGTTCCGGCCCGGCGGAAGGCCGCCCACAGGGCCTGTCGGTCCGTGGAGCGGCGTTCATCCTCCTCCGCGGCGTCGATCCCGGCTGCTGCGGACAGACCGAGCCGCCGGCGCCAGGCGATATCACGCCCGCTCCACCATCCGGCCACGGTCGGCAGATCGTGGGTAGAGGTCATGGCGGCCACCGGGCACGGCCAGGCGGCGGGATCGAGAAAATCCTCGCCGTCGCGCTCGAACCACAGCACGCGCATGCCCAGAAGCCCCGCGGCGGCGAGGTCCGCGCGCAGACCGCGCGGCACCGTGCCGAGGTCCTCGCCGACGATGACGGCGCGGTGACGATGGGACTCGAGAGCGATCAATGCGCAGAGGGTCTCGAAAGGAAAACGCAGATAGGCGCCGTCGCTTGGCGGCGCGCCCTCGGGTACCAGCCACAGCCGGACAAGGCCGAGCACGTGATCGATGCGCAGGCCTCCCGCATGGCGCAGGGCCGCGCGCAATGCCTCGATGAAGGGGGCGAAGCCCTGCCGCGTCAGCGCGCGCGGGGAGAAGGCAGTCAGTCCCCATGCCTGCCCCTGGGGGTTGAACAGGTCGGGCGGCGCGCCGATCTCGACCCGGTTCATGACGTCGCCCTGGCGGCTCCAGGCATAGCTGCCGTCGCCGTCGGTGCCGACGGCGAGATCGGCGATGAGGCCGATGCGCTGGCCGGCCGCGCGCGCGGCGGCATGGGCGCCGGCAAGACTGCGGTCGGCGAGCCATTGCAGGAAGATGTGGAAGGCGATTTCATCGGTTGCCTCGCGCGCGAAGACGGCGACGGCTCCGCTGCGCGGGTCCTTGAACTCGCCCGGCCAGCGGTGCCAATGCCCATCCGCCGGATCCGCGGCCAATCGCCCGGCATGCAGCGCCTCGAAGGTCGCATGATCGCGCAGGGATTGGCCGCCGCGCGCCGTGAAGGCGCGGAGATCGTCGCCGAGCCCGCTGGCGCCTTCCGCGAGCGAAGGGGCGATGAGCGACCACACCTCCCGCAGGACGGCGAGCTTGGCGCGGCCGGCGGCATCCCAGTCGACGAGCGGCGCCGTCTCCAGCCGCCCGAGCGTGTTGCGAACGCCCGCGACACCGATCGCGGCATCCAGGGTCCGCGCGTCCGCAATGGCGCGTGGATCCGCATGGAGGGGGTTGAGGAACAGGCGGCTCGACGGTGAGTAGGGGCTCGCCCGGCCGGGCGCGGCCGTGAACAGCGCATGGACCGGGCCGATGGACACGGCGTCGCATCCCCATTCCGCTATGCTCTCGCAGAGCGTTGCCAAGCCGGTGAAATCACCGATACCGCCGTCTCCCCGGCGGCGCAGGCCGTAGAGCTGGGCCGCGAGCCCCCACACCCGCTGGCTGGCGCAGGCGTCGGCGATGCCGAAGCAGCGCGGCGGCGCGATGGCAAGGGTGACTGCGCGGTCTGCGACTTCCAGAAGGTGGTAGCCGACAAGGTCGATGGCCGGCAGGGCCGGGGCGCCCGCTTGTCCCTCCAGGATGCGGCCGTCCTCCAGGGTGATGCGGAACGGCCCCGACGCGAGGCCGGCGGGCCACCGCGTGCCCGTCCCGGCGTGCCCGACCACAAGCGCGGGAGGAGCCGAAGCCTCTTCGTCGAGCCGGTGCAGGCTCGCCTTCAGCTGCCCCGCCGTGCCGCAAGGAAGGTCCATGGCCGCGAGCAGGTGGCGCAGCGTATCGACGCCGACCACCTTCGGCGCACCGGCGGCATCCTCCCATTCCACGGCGATTCCGGCCCTGGCGGCCAGGGCGCGCAGGGCTTCGTCCGGCACTGTGGTCATGCACCCTCCTCCTTCACCGGGGGGAGCAGGACGACGGTCGTACGCGCCGGGACGAGACCGCCCGCCAACGCGGACGCCGCACCCTCCCGGCTCTCGAACAGGAGCGGGCCTGCGGCGGGCGCCGTCACGACGGCGTCCTCGCCGAGATTGGCGACGATCGTCAGGATCGCGCCGTCGCCGAGGCGCCAGCGGGCGGCGACGGCGGCGGGGCCTATCGCTTCCGCCCCGAGTGCGCACGCCCCGTCGAGCCGCGGAACCAGCGCTTCCCGTCGGATCGCGAGCAACCGGGAATAAAGGGACAGCCGCTTCGCCTGCCCCCTATCGGACGGGTCGAAGGGAGCCGGGTCGGACCGCAGGAAGGTCGCCTCGTCGTTCGGGTCCGGAATGCGTGCCTGCGCCTGCGGGTCGCTGAAGGCAGCGAAGGAGGCGAACTCCCCTCGCCTTCCCTCGCGCACTGCATCGGCCAGTTCCGGGCCGTGGTCGGTGAAGAACAGGAACGGGGCCTTCGACCCCCATTCCTCGCCCATGAAGATCAGCGGGATATGTGGCGCCAGAAGCTGCAGGACGACGGCCGCCTCGATGGCCCCGGCATCGGCGAGGGTGGTCAGCCGCTCGCCGAGCGCCCGGTTGCCGATCTGATCGTGATTCTGCAGGAACAGCACAAAGGCCGTCGGCGGCAGCGCGCCGCTCGGCGTGCCGCGCAGCGCGTTGCCGCGATGGGGCGACGGTTCTCCCTGATAGGCGAACCCCTCGGCCAGGACCCGCGCCAGCGCCTTCGACGGAGCCGATGCATAGTCGCCGTAATAGCCCTCGGTCTCGCCCGTGAGCAGGACATGCAGGGCGTGATGGGCATCGTCGTTCCACTGGGCATCGAAGCCGCCGGCCAGATGAGAGGCGACGTTGCCGTCATGCTCCAGCACCAGATGGACACGCCGGCCGGGCTCGACCGCGCGCCGCACTTCATCAGCCATCTCGTCGAGCCAATCCGGCTCGCCGATGGCGTGCACCGCGTCGAGACGCAAGCCGTCGAACCGGTATTCCATCAGCCAGTAGAGCGCGTTCTCGGTGAAGAAGCGGCGCACCTGCGGCTGGCGGAAGTCGATCGCCGGCCCCCAGGGCGTCGCCTTGTCGTGCCGGAAAAAATCCGGCGCGTAGGCGGCGAGATAGTTTCCGTCGGGTCCGAAATGATTGTAGACCACATCCAGGAAGATCATCAGGCCGAGATCATGCGCCCGGTCGACGAGCGCCTTGAGATCCTCCGGCGAGCCGTAGGCAGTGTCGGGTGCAAACGGCAGCACACCGTCATACCCCCAGTTGCGTTGGCCCGGAAAGTCGGCGACCGGCATCAGTTCCACGGCCGTGACACCGAGCTCCGCGAGGCCGGGCAGGCGTGCGGCCACGCCACGGAAGCCGCCGCATACGCCGGCGTGCAGCTCGTAGAGCACCGTCTCGGCCCAGGGGCGGCCCATCCAGCCGGGGTTGCGCCAGCGGTAGGCCGTCGGATCGATGACGAGGCTCGGGCCGTGGACGCCCTCCGCCTGAGCCCGCGACGCCGGGTCCGGGACGAGCGAGCCGTCGTCGAGCCTGAAGCGATAGGGCGTGCCGTGGCCGACGGGAAGCCGCGCCTCGAACCAGCCTCCGCCTTCCGCCTCCATCGGCACGGGCGGCTGTCCTTCCACGACGAGCGACACGGCCTGCTGCGCGGGCGCCCACAGGCGGAACACTGTTTCACGGTCGGTGACGGTGGCGCCGAACGGCATGGCTCTGCGAAAGTGTTCACCGGTCATGATCCCTCTCCTTCCGGTCGCGCTGCCAATATGGCGGCGCTGTGGGCCTCGACGATGAACTCTCCCCCGACATGCGCCTCCTCCGCTTCGGGATCGGCGCTGTGGACGAGCAGCCGCCATGAAAGCCCGACGGGCGGCAGGACGAACGGCGCCGCCTCGTTCGATCCGTTGATGGCGAGCACGACGACGTCGATGCCGCCGTCCATGCCCTCGCCCGCGCGGCGCAGGGTGAGGCGCCGGCCGGCCGGGTCGTTCCATGCCTCCGGCGTCATGGCCTCGCCGCGCTCGTCGAACCAGCCGATGTCCGGGATACCGGGAGCGATCTCCTTCCGGCCGTGCATGAAGGCCCTGCAGCGCAGCACGGGATAGGCGCGGCGGATGGTCACGAGACGCGCCACGAACGCGGCAAGCGCCTGCGCCTCCGGCGTTGCGGCGCGCTCCCAGTCCACCCAGGAGATAGGATTGTCCTGGCAATAGGCATTGTTGTTGCCCTGCTGCGTGCGGCAAGCCTCGTCGCCGGCGAGCAGCATGGGCGTGCCGTGGGAAGCGAACAGCGTGGTCAGCATGGCCCGCTTCACGCGCGCGCGTGTCTCGCGGATGCCGGCGTCCTCCGTCGGTCCCTCTTCGCCCCAGTTGCTGCTGTGGTTCTCACCGTGGCCGTCATCGTTGTTTTCGCCATTGGCCTCGTTGTGACGCTCGTTGTAGCTCACCACGTCGTCGAGCGTGAAACCGTCATGGGCGGTGACGAAGTTGATGGAGGACCACGCGGCGCGGCCATTCCGGTCGAAGAAGTCGCCCGAGCCGGTGACGCGTGCGGCAAGGTCCCCGCGCAGGCCGGCATCGCCGCGCCAGAACCGGCGCACGCCGTCGCGGAACCTGTCGTTCCATTCGGCGAAGCCCGGCGGATGGTTGCCGAGCTGATAGCCGCCGAGGCCGATGTCCCAAGGCTCCGAGATGAACTTCCGGCCCGCCAGCACCGGCTCCTGGAGCAGGGCGTCGAAGAAACCGGAACCGGGATCGAAGCCGTAGCTCTCGCGGCCGAGAGTAGTGCCGAGATCGAAGCGAAAGCCGTCGACGCCGTAATAGCTCACCCAGTGCCGCAGGGAATCCATCACCATCTGCAGCACGCGCGGATGCGAGAGGTCGAGCATGTTGCCGGTGCCGGTGTCGTTGACGTAGTGGCGCGGGTCGCCGTCCACCAGCCGGTAGTAGCTCGCGTTGTCGAGGCCGCGGAACGACAGGGTCGGCCCGAGCTCGCTGCCCTCGCAGGTATGATTGTACACGACATCGAGAATCACTTCGATGCCCGCGGCATGGAGCCGGGCGACCGCCATGCGCAGCTCGTCGCGCGAGCCCGTCGACAGATAGCGCGGCTCGGGCGCGAAGAAGGCCAGTGTGTTGTAACCCCAGTAGTTGCGCAGGCCCTTCTCGAGCAGATGCCGGTCCTGCAGGAAGGCGTGCACCGGCAGCAGCTCGATGGCGGTGATGCCGAGCTTGACCAGATGGTCGATGACCGCGGGCTCGAGGAACGCGGCGAAGGTGCCGCGCTCATGGGGCCGCATGTCCTCGCGCAGCATGGTGAGGCCGCGCAGATGGGCCTCGTAGATCACGGTCTCGCCCCAGGGGACACCGGGGGCCGGCGGGCGCAGAGGATCCCGGTCGATCCGGTCGTCGGTCACGACCGCCTTCGGCATGCTGGCCGCGCTGTCCCGCCGGTCGAAGGACAGGTCGCCGCGATTGGAATGGAGCCGGTAGCCGAACAGGGCGTCGGACCAGCGAACCTGCCCCGCCAGCGCCCGGGCATAGGGATCGAGCAGCAGCTTGTAGCCGTTGAAGCGGTGGCCATTCCGGGGATCGTAGGGACCGTAGGCCCGATAGCCGTAGACCAGGCCGGGGCGGCCGAGCGGCAGATAGCCGTGGAACACCTGGTCAGTGCATTCCGGCATGGCGAGGCGGGCGATCTCGCGTCGGCCGGACGGCTCGAACAGGCACAGCTCGATCTTCTCGGCGTGGGCCGAGAACACGGCAAAGTTCACCCCGAGCGCATCGCAACTTGCCCCGAGCGGATAGGGAGAACCGGGCTCCAGGCGGTCAGGCATCGCGGGCATGGATCAGGCCTCCGGCGTCAGGAACATGGTGGCGAGCGGCGGCAGCGTCAGATCCAGGGAGAAGGGCTGGCCGTGGCTCGGCGCATCGGCGGCGATCACGCCCCCTGCATTGCCCATGTCGCTGCCGCCGTAGAGCCGCGAGTCGGTATTGAGGATCTCGCGCCAGAAACCCGCGACCGGCACGCCCACCCGATAATCCCTGTGCGGGACCGGCGTCATGTTGACGACGACCAGCACCGGCGCCTCGCCTTCGTCCGCGCGCAGGAAGGCGAAGACGCTGTTGCGGTTGTCGTCGATGACAATCCAGCGGAAACCCCTGCTGTCGGCATCGCCGCGATGCAGCGCCGGCCACTGGCGATAGACGCGGTTGAGGTCGCGCACGAGCCGCTGGATCCCCGCATGGTGCGGATCGGCGAGGAGATCCCAGTCGATCACGCCCTCGTGGTTCCACTCGCGCGGGGCCGCGATCTCGCAGCCCATGAAGAGCAGCTTCTTGCCCGGATGGCCCCACATGAAGCCGAGATAGGCGCGCAGGTTCGCGAAGCGCTGCCAGCGGTCCCCCGGCATCTTGCCGAGAAGGGAGCCTTTCCCGTGCACCACCTCGTCGTGGGAGATCGGCAGCACGAAGCGTTCCGAAAACGCATAGACCAGGCCGAATGTGATCTCGCCATGATGATAGGCGCGATGGATCGGATCGCGGGCCACGTAGTGGAGCGTATCGTGCATCCACCCCATGTTCCATTTGTAGGAAAAGCCGAGGCCCCCGCTTGCGGCCGGCTGCGTCACGCCCGGCCAGGCTGTCGATTCCTCGGCGATGGTGATGGCGCCCTCGCAGCGCTCGGTCACGACCGTGTTCAGGTGCTTCAGGAAATCGATGGCCTCCAGGTTCTCCCGACCGCCATGGATGTTGGGCAGCCATTGGCCGGGCGCGCGGCTGTAGTCGCGGTAGAGCATCGAGGCGACCGCGTCGACGCGCAGGCCGTCGACATGAAAACGCTCGAGCCAGCACAACGCGCTCGCGATCAGGAAGCCGGCCACCTCCCGGCGGCCGAAGTTGTAGATCAACGTGTTCCAGTCCTGGTGGAAGCCCTCGCGCGGGTCCTGGTGCTCGTAGAGCGCGGTGCCGTCGAACCGGGCGAGACCGTAGACATCGGCGGGGAAATGGGCGGGAACCCAGTCGAGGATCACCCCGATGCCGGCGGCATGGCACGCATCCACGAAGCGCGCAAAGCCTTCAGGCGGACCGTGCCGGGCAGTCGGCGCGAACAGGCCGAGCGGCTGGTAGCCCCACGATCCGCCGAACGGATGCTCCATCACCGGCAGAAGCTCCACATGGGTGAAACCCGCATCGACGAGATAGGGGATGAGCCGCCGCGCCAGATCGTCCCAGTCGAGCGCTGCTTCGCCTCCGGCCGTGTCGGCGGCCGTTCGCCCGACCCAGGACAGGGTGTGCACCTCGTAGATCGAGATCGGAGCGCCCCGGGCCTGCCGCGCGCCGCGCGAGGCCATCCAGTCGCTGTCGTTCCAGTCGAAGTCGAGCCTGTCGGCCACGACCGAAGCGGTCGCCGGCGGCACCTCGGTGGCGAGGGCGACGGGATCGGCCTTGAGCGGCAGGACCACGCCGTGCACGCCGCGGATCTCGTATTTGTAGCGCTCTCCGTTGGCAAGACCGGGTATGAAGAGCTCCCACACGCCAGCGTCGTGACGCAGCCGCATCGGGTGGCGGCGGCCGTCCCAGCCATTGAAGTCGCCGACCACGGACACCCGCTGCGCGTTCGGCGCCCAGACGGCGAACCGCACACCGGCAACGCCGTCGATCGTCATCGGCCGCGCACCGAGCACGCGCCACAACTCGCGATGCCGGCCCTCCGCGATGAGGTGGATATCGAGATCGCCCAGCGACGGCCCGAAGGAGTAGGGGTCGGCGCGCTCCTCGATCACCTCTCCACCCGCGTCCGGCCAGCGGATGCGCAGCGCATAAGGTTCCTCCCGCGCGAGCTGCCCGACGAACAGACCCGGCGCGGTCGTTTCGGCCAGCGTGGCAACCACGCCGCCGTCCCCGCGCGAAACGGCCTCCACGCCGAGGGCGCCGGGAACGTAGGCGCGCAGGATCAGGGCCTCTCCCACACGATGTGGTCCGAGTACGGCGAAGGGATCGCCCATGCGTCCATCCGCCAGCGCTGCGGCCACCTCCGGCGCGACGAGGAGCGAGGGATCGGCGGACGGACCGGAGGGCATGTCGCGACGGTCGTTCATCATGCGATTTCCCGGACAGGTGAATCGACGAGGGAGCCGATCAGCAGCGCCAGTCCGCGCAGCGGCACGCCGATCCAGGCGGGGCGGCTGGCGGCCTCGTAGCAGAGCTCGTAGGCGGCCTTCTCGAGAGAGAAGAGCCGGATGAGGGCGCGCTCTCCTTCCGGATCGGCCCAGTCGTGCAGGTCTGCCGGCAACGCCGCGCGGTAGCCCTGCAGGAAAGCCGCCGTGGCCTCCTCGCGGAACTCGGCGATCAGACGCTGCTTGTGCTCCATCTCCCCCGCCCGCTCGCTTCCCAGCTCCGAACGGGAGGCGACCGCGGCCACATAGTCGAAGGAACGCAGAAGCCCGGCCACGTCGCGGTAGGGACTTGCCTTGGCGCGGCGTTCGTCGAGACTGCGGTTCGGCTCGCCCTCGAAGTCGATGATGAAGACGTCGCTCTGGGCGATCAGGACCTGGCCGAGATGGAAGTCGCCGTGGATACGCGTTTCGAGCGAACCGGCTCCTGCCGAGGCCAGGTCCGCGATCCTGGTGAGCAGCCTGTCGTGGCGGGCGAGGATGTCCTGGGCGAGCCTGCCCTCTTCTTCGTCGGCCCATTCGCTTCTCGCTTCCAGCACCTTGCAGGCTTCATCCACCTGTCGCATCACGGCCTTCGCCCACTGCTGGCACCGTGCCTTGCCGGTCCGGACAGGCGAGAAGGCCGGGTCGTCGCTTGGAACGGCGAGCAGCGCATGCATCTGCGCGAGCGCCTGGCCCATGGACGTGGCGACCATCCGATAGGGGGCAAGCCATTCCCCTCGTTCGTCCGCATCGGCCGGATCCCGGCTGACGAAGTCGTCGCTGGCGCGGCGCAGATAGTCGAGCGTCCAGTCCCAGCCGTTGCCCTGGTTGTGCACGAACCCCTGGACGATGGCGATGGTCGCATGCTCGCCGTCACCACTGACCTTGACGACTTCGCCGAGCAGCGGCGCCGAATGGGCGAAGCCGAGTTCGGTAAGACGGCGGTTCATCTCCGCCTCGGGATGGACACCGGGTTGCATGCGCCGGATCAGCTTGATCACGAGAGCGTCGCCGACCATTGCCGAGCTGTTCGACTGTTCCGCGGCCAGCCAGTTGATGTCCGCGTCCGCCTCAAGCTCGGTCTCCCGCAGCCCCGGCTCGGGAAGGAAGCTGATGGCATCGTCTCCCAGGGCAAGTGTGCTGCCCGCGCGCAGGGCACCCACTGCAGCCCTCAGGAAGGATTCCAGGGCGAACGCGTCCGTGAGGTGGCCGACCCTGCGCCCGCGCCTCAGCCGCGACAGGGCGAGCTGCTGGGGCAGCGCGGCGGTGGCATCGTCTTCCCAGGCGATGCCGAGCGGCAGGAGGTAGCGATCGGTTCCCCGTCCTGTCGTCACCGCGATTTCGGCGAGGAGGCTGTCCGCGACCTTGGGCAGGACGGCGGCGGCCGTGATTTCGACTTTGCCGATGGACTCGTTCTTGGACGGGAACCAGCGCCGCTTCGCCAGATAGGCCGGCAGCGCCTCCCCCTCCAGAATCTTGCGGTTGGCGGGGCTCATGATCTCGTCGATGCGGTTGCGGATGATGATCGTCGCCAATTCCGGCAGCGGCTCCGGGGCGGGCTCGTGCCAGCTCGGCAGCTCTCCTTCCGAAACCAGGATGAACCAGTAGAAGCCGTAGGGCGGCAGGGTGAGGAGATAGGTGAGCTGGCCGATAGGCGGGAAGGATGAATCTCCGGTCATTTCGACCGGGATCCGTCCGGCGAAGGCCCCGAGATCGAGCTCCACCGCCTGGGGCGAGCGCGACAGATTGGCGACGCACAGCAACGTCTCGTCCTCGTGCTCGCGCAAATAGGCGAGGATCTTGCGGTTGCCCGGATAGAGGAAGCGCAGCGTGCCGCGGCCGAAGACGCTGTGTCGCCGCCGCACGGTGAGAAGCCGGCGCATCCAGTTGAGCAGCGAATGGGGATCGCGGCTCTGCGATTCCACGTTGACGGCCTCGAAGCCGTAGAGCGTGTCCATGATGGGCGGCAGGACGAGCTGCTCGGGATCGGCCCGCGAGAAGCCTCCGTTCCGGTCCGGCGACCACTGCATGGGCGTGCGCACCCCGTCCCGGTCGCCGAGATGGATGTTGTCGCCCATGCCGATCTCGTCGCCGTAATAGATGACGGGCGTGCCCGGCATGGACAGCAGCAGACCGTTCATGAGCTCGATGCGGCGGCGGTCGCGCTCGAGCAGGGGCGCGAGCCGGCGGCGAATGCCGAGATTGATGCGGGCCCGGCGATCGGCCGCATAGACCTGCCAGAGATAGTCGCGCTCGCTGTCGGTGACCATTTCCAGCGTCAGCTCGTCGTGATTGCGCAGGAAGATCGCCCACTGGCAGTTGGCGGGGATCTCGGGCGTCTGGCGCAGGATGTCGGTGATCGGGAAGCGGTCCTCGCGGGCGATTGCCATGTACATGCGGGGCATCAGCGGGAAGTGGAACGCCATGTGGCACTCGTCGCCGTCGCCGAAATACTGCTGGGTGTCCTCCGGCCACTGGTTGGCCTCCGCCAGCAGCATCCGGCCGGGATATTGGGCGTCGAGCTCGGCGCGGATACGCTTGAGGATGGCGTGGGTCTCCGGCAGGTTCTCGTTGATGGTGCCCTCGCGCTCCACGAGGTAGGGCACCGCGTCGAGCCTGAGGCCGTCGACGCCGAGATCCAGCCAGAAGCGCATGACGCTGAGAACCGCGCGGACCACCTGGGGATTGTCGAAGTTGAGGTCGGGCTGGTGAGAATAGAAACGGTGCCAGTAATAGGCCCCGGCCTCCGGGTCCCAGGTCCAGTTCGATTTCTCGGTGTCGAGAAAGATGATCCGCGTGCCCTTGTAGGCCTGGTCGTTGTCCGACCAGACGTAGAAATTCCGCGCCGCCGAGCCGGGCTTCGCGCGCCGGGCCCTCTGGAACCACGGATGCTGGTCCGAGGTGTGGTTGATCACGAGTTCCGTGATGACGCGGATGCCGCGCTGATGGGCGGCGTCGATGAAGCGGCGCACGTCGGCCATGGTCCCGTAGTCGGGATGCACGTCGCGATAGTTGGCGATATCGTAGCCGTCGTCGCGGCGTGGCGAAGGATAGAAGGGCAGCAGCCACACCGCCGTGACACCGAGCGAGCTGATGTAGTCGAGCTTGGACATGAGACCGGCGAAGTCGCCGATACCGTCGTTATTGGCGTCGAAGAACGACTTGAGATGGAGCTGGTAGATGACCGCGTCCTTGTACCACAGCGGATCGAACGGAATCTGGCTCTTGCGGCTTCTGGGCATGGCTCAGAGCTCCCCTTCGGGCCGCACCCGCCAGATGGCGAAGGGCTGGCCCGGATCGAGCGTCATCTGCTGGACCTTCCCCGCGACCACGAACGAGCTGTCGGCCACGAGGTCCTCCACATGCAGGCTGCCGCTGTCGGGAAGGCCCCACTCCCACAGCGGCACCTCGAAGGAAAAGGTCCGGCTCGCATACGGATCGAGGCTGACGGCGACGAGGATCGTATTGTCGCGCGTGGGGGTCGTCTTGCCGAAATAGAGCACGGCGTCGTCGAAGGCGTTGTAGAACGTCAGGCCGAGATGGCTATGGAGGGCCGGGTTGGCCTTGCGGATGCGGTTGAGGCGCGCGATCCCGGCAATGATGTTGCCGGGCGTGTTCCAGTCGCGCGGCTTGATCTCGTACTTCTCCGAATCCCAGTATTCCTCGCGGCCCGGCAGGCCCTCCGCCTCGCAGAGCTCGAAGCCGGAATAGACGCCCCACAGACCCGACAGCGTCGCTGCGAGCGCGGCGCGGATGAGAAAGCCCGGCCGGCCGGACCGCTGCAGGAAGAAAGGGTTGATGTCCGGCGTGTTGACGAAGAAATGCGGCCGGAAATAGTCCCGCGCGGAGGTCGTCGTCAGCTCGGTCAGGTATTCCGTGATCTCCGCCTTCTCGTTGCGCCAGGTGAAGTAGGTGTAGGACTGGGAGAAGCCGACCTTGGCGAGGCGATACATCATCTTGGGCCGGGTGAAGGCCTCGGACAGGAAGACCACGTCAGGATAGCGCCGGGAGATATCCGCGATCAGCCACTCCCAGAACGGCAGCGGCTTGGTGTGCGGATTGTCGACCCGGAACAGCCGCACCCCCTCCCCGGCCCAAAGCGCCACGACGTCGCGCAGCGCCAGCCACAGACCGGGCAGCGCCGCCTCGGCGTAGAAATCGACGTTGACGATGTCCTCATAGGTCTTCGGCGGATTTTCGGCGTAGCGCAGGCTGCCGTCCGCGCGCCAGGCGAACCATCCGGGATGCTCCCGCAGCCAGGGATGGTCCGGCGCGCACTGGATGGCGAAATCGAGCGCGAGTTCGATGCCGTGAGCGGCGGCGGCATCGCGCAGGCGGCGGAAATCGTCGAAGCTGCCGAGCTGCGGATGGATGGCATCATGCCCCCCTTCCGCCGCCCCGATGGCATAAGGGCTTCCCGGCTCCCCGGGCGCCGCGGTCAGCGCATTGTTGCGGCCCTTCCTGTTGGTGGTGCCGATCGGGTGGATCGGCGGAAAATAGAGCACGTCGAAGCCCATGTCGCGGATCGCCGGAAGCCGGCCGATCACGTCGTCGAAGGTGCCGTGGCGGCCGGGATCGGCGGTCTGCGAGCGGGGAAACAGCTCGTACCAGCTCGCAAAGCCGGCAGCCCGCCGCTCGACCACGACGGGCAGCTCCACGGGATGGCGGACGAGGAACTGCCGCGGATCGCAGGCGGCGGCAAGATCCTTGACCTCATCCGTGAGCAGCCCCTCTCGCCTGTTGTCGTCCGACGGGCCGAGCCGGTCGAGGATGCGGGCGAGCGCCTTGCCGGCGCGATCGTGCTTGCCTGCGACGGACTTGCCCGCGACGGACTTGCCTGCGACGGACTTGCGCAGATGGTCGACGCCTTCCCTGAGGTCGAGCGAGACGGACTTGCCCGCGCCATGCTTCTTCTCCACCTCGTTGCGCCAACTGCCGTAAGCGTCGCGCCAGGCTTCGATGGTGAAGACATGTCTGCCGACCCGCGTGGGCGTGAACGAGCCCTGCCAGCGATCGTTCACGAGCGGCCGCATCGGCGCGGCGCGCCACTCCTTCTCGTCGGCGGGCCGCCAGAGCAGCCGGGCGGCGAGCACATCATGGCCGTCCATGAAGATGTCGGCCTCGACCACGATGGTCTCGCCGATCAGCCGCTTGACGGCGAAGCGGCCATCGTCGACCGCAGGGGCCACCGCGTCGATGACGATGCGCGCCGCGGCCTGCGCCAGCGCGATGTCGGGGGCAGGAATTTTCGTGATCGGGGCGCCGGGCTCGACCGCAAGGAAGCGCACCTGAGCGGGTTTCAGGGTGATCCTGCCGTCGGGTGGAAGCGTGAGGTCCCCGTGCTCTGCGTCGCGAAGCGAAGCAATGCCGAGGGGCAGACTGCCGATGGTGCGCATGTCGAATACGGCTGGACGGGCGATGTGCGGATTGATCAGGATCAGCGTCGTCCGCGAGGCGCGTCGTGCATCGGCGCTGTCCGTGCGCAGGATGGCGGTGACCGGAGCGCCCGGCGCGCTCTGCGGGTGGAGAGCATCGTCACTGCCAAGGAAGTCCCCGCTCGCCAGCATGCGGTTGATGCCGGTAATGGCGCCTGTCCTGTCGACGCCCGCCACATCCCGGCCGGCAGGCCGCGCGCGAACCGGATCGAGCGGAGCCGTCGCGCCATGCTCGAAACCCATCGGTACGAGCACTCCCGCGCCAGTAGCCGCGGCAATGGCGAGGGCGCGCCGGCCGGTCCCGGGGCGCACCCGCTTGCCGAACGGCTGCTCCGGATAGGCGATCAGCGGCGCGACCGGTTTCAGCGCCTCATGCTCCCGCAGCAGCCACTCCGCCCTGCCGTCCCACCACGCGGCGGAGGAAATGAGATAGTCGAACCCGCAGCCCGACAGTCGCTGCACGTCATTCCAGGACGCCCCCGGCGTGTCGGCGATGAAAAGGCACTCGCGCCGCCTCCCGCGCACATCGCCGATGACACGCCGCCACACATCCGCAGGCGCGTGCGTAGGACGCAGACAACGGAACCCCGTGACACCAGCCTCGACGAGCCGCGTCAGCCGCCTCGCCCACCAATCGGCAAGGGCCTCGTCGCATCCGGGTTCGCCGAAGCGAGCGGCCAGCGCTTCGCGGCCCTCAATGTCTCGCGGACCGAGAACATCTGCGCCGGAAGCGCGGGAGAACCAGTCGCGCACCAATCCCTCGGTGTGCAGATCATCCGCGACCCGATCGATCACGATATCCAGTGTCAGCGCCAGATCGCGCCTCCGGCATTCCCCGGCGAGTGCAGCGATTGCGGCGTCCGCGCCGGTGCCATCCGGTCCGAAAGCGGGGTGGAGCTTGTCGTGGTCGGCCGTCAGAAACACGTCGCCGCGCCGGCCGGGCCGGAACAGCGGAGCGCTGAGAACGTGACTGAAGCCCATGTCCCGAACTCTGTCGAGGTCGCTCTTCCATTGGTCCAGGGGGCCGGCTACCAGTGGATGGATGTAATAGACGCGGAGCACGAACGCTGGAATCCTCTCTTCATCATTGCCTTCGACGGCGCAAGAGCGACATTCTTCGTTCTCCGGCCAGCCCCCTGGGCCCAGGCCGTAAACCCGAGACGTCTCTTCTTGCGGCGCAAACACGGTTATTAAACGCGCTCCCCCCGGGCAGGTTCCGCCGTGCGCTTCTGGTTCGGGGGTGTAGCGTGGGGGGAGACCGTCGCGGTCAGGCTTCGCGGCGGACGAACTTGTTGAACCTGCTTTGCCCGCCGCCCTTCGTCTCGTCCTGATAGAGAAAGGCGAGCCTGTTTTCATCGAAGATCTCGAAGAACGCCTCCCACGAAATTGCTTCCAGCCCTTCTTCCGGTTCTCCGAAGTCGATCCTGAGGATGCCGCCCGGCTCCCCCGTATTCACTCGGGCGGGGCGGCCACTCCTGCTCTCGGCCCATTGTCTTATTTCATCGTGATCGGTTGTCGTCGTCGCTGCGCTCATGATCCTTTCTCCCTTCCGACAGACGCCGAACCGGGAAAAGACGCGTATGTTCCGCGAGAAACGAAAACAGGAACCGGGCAGGCGCGCTGCGTCTTGTTCCCCGGCGAGCGTACGGCGGGACATGTATCGTCCCTTGCCTAATCACACGCGCCAGCCCATTTCCGATGAGAGGGATGAAACACGGAAGGAGGAGAACCGTGAAAGCAGAGACGACCTGGGTGCTCATAGCGGATGGCGCGCGTGCACGCATCGTCCGCGATCTCGGCGCAAGCCGTGAATCCGGTGAGCGGCCCGGGGATCTCGTCTTCGAGATCGATCACAAGAAACTGCGCGAGATCATGTCGGACAAGCCCGGACGCAGCTTCTCATCGCACGGACCGCAACGTTCAGCGATGGAATATTCGTCCGATCCAGTGCAGGCACAGGAAGAAAAATTTGCCGGCACTCTGCTCAAGGAGCTTGAACGACGCCATGCCTCCGGCGAGTTCGACCGGCTCGCAATCATCGCGGAGCCTCGGCTGCTCGGCGTCATACGCCGTATACTCCCTTCAACGCTGCGTGGCACGATCGTCAAGGAAGTCGCCAAGGACCTGACCAAGCTACCCGAGCAAGAACTGCGGGAAGCGATCGCCGAACTCGGAATCGGCCGCCACCGCCTCGCCTGATCGTCTGGGACGGAAGCATGGCGCTCAGGTAGCCCGAAGAGATTATCTGGCATTCCTCGGCTGCAATCGCCCGACTCTGCGTCCCCATGGCTCGCAGGGCCGACCACCCCTCGGGCGCGCTACCTCGAACGGCATCAGCGGCGCAATTCTGCCCAAAATTCATCAAAAAGCAGTTTCTTGGCCATGCCTGAGAAATTGCGCCGAGATGGTTAACAAACGGTTTTGTCAGGGGTTCTTAGACCCTAAGTCATCGGCGGATTGAGCCGCGCGAAGCCCTCCTGCCGGCGATAGGGGAAGTGGGGATAGGGCACGGTGACCGCGCTGGCCTCGTCCAGCCCTGCGATTTGCTCAGGCGTCAGGCTCCAGCCGACCGCGCCGAGGTTCTGACGCAGCTGTTCCTCGTTGCGCGCGCCGATGATGACGGAGGAAACGGTCGGGCGTTGCAGCAGCCAGTTGAGCGCGATTTGCGGGACCGTCTTGCCGGTTTCCTCTGCGATCACGTCGAGCGCGTCCACGATCCGATAGAGATATTCGTCCTCCACCGGAGGGCCGAAGCTGGCGGTTTCGTGCAGGCGGCTGCCTTCGGGCAGCGGCGTGCCACGGCGGATTTTGCCGGTCAGCCGGCCCCAGCCGAGCGGGCTCCAGACCAGCGCGCCGAGGCCCTGATCCTCGCCCAGCGGCATCAGATCCCATTCGTAGTCGCGTCCGACCAGGGAGTAATAGACCTGATTGGCGACATAGCGAGGCCAGCCATAGCGGTCGGCAACGGCCAGCGATTTCATGATCTGCCAGCCGGAGAAATTGGAGACGCCGACATAGCGGACCTTGCCAGCACGAACGAGCGTATCGAGCGTCGAAAGGACTTCCTCGACCGGCGTTGCTGCATCGAAGGCGTGAAGTTGGAGCAGGTCGATATAGTCGGTCTGGAGGCGGCGTAGCGCATCTTCGACAGCCCGGATCAGCCGGAAGCGGGAGGAACCAGCATCGTTGGGTCCGTCGCCCATGGGCAAGCTGGTCTTTGTCGAGATCAGCACAGCATCGCGCCGGCCCTTGACCGCCTCGCCAAGCACTTCCTCCGAAGCGCCGTCGGAATAGACATCGGCCGTATCGAACAGATTGACGCCGGCTTCGAGGCAGATGTCCACGAGGCGGCGGGCTTCCGCTGCATCGGAATGGCCCCAATTGCCGAAGAGCGGGCCGGAACCCCCGAAGGTACCTGCACCGAAGCTGAGGACCGGCACCTTGAGGCCGGATTTGCCGAGCGGTCGATAATCCATGGGAATGCTCCTTAGAGAACGGGATTGTAGGAAGGCGTGACCGCCGCGCTCTTGCTCGCCCGCACGGCGATCAGCGCGGTGGCGATGGCGAGAAGCGGAAACAGCGCGGCCGTGATCGGCACCATGGAGAGGCCCGGCCCTTGGTCGATGACCACGCCGCCGGCCCACGCCCCGATGGCATTGCCGAGATTGAAGGCACCGATGTTGAAACTGGACGCGAGGCTCTGGCCCGCGCCTTCGGCCTTGGACAGCACCCACATCTGCAAGGGTGCGACGGTGGCGAAGCCTGCCGCGCCGAGCAGGCCGGTGAAGATCACGGCGGCAATCTTGCTGTCGAGGGCGAAGGTCATGAGCCCGAGCACCAGGGCGAGCGCCGCCAGCGTGCCGAGAATCGTGCCGATCAGGTTGCGGTCGGCCAGCCTGCCACCCAGCAGATTACCCGCGACCAGACCGCCGCCGAAGATCAAGAGGATCGGCGAGACGGCTCTGTCGCCAAAACCGCTGATTTCGGTGAGCAGCGGTGCAATATAGGTGAAGACGGCGAAGACGCCGGCATAGCCGAGCACGGTCGTCAGCAGGCCGAGCAGGACGGGGCGGCGGGCAATGGCACGCAGGTCGGCCCGCCAATCGGAAGCTTCGGGCTGCGTCCGGTCCTGCGGCACCAGAGCGGCAAGGACGATCAAGGCGAACAGCCCTGTCAGCGTCACCGCCCAGAAGGTCGCACGCCAGCCATAATGCTGGCCGAGCCAGGTGCCGAAGGGTACGCCGAGAACGGTCGCGACCGTGAGCCCGGTGAACATAATGGCGATGGCCGAGGCGCGCTTGCTCCCGTCGACGAGACCCGTCGCCACCACAGCTCCGACACCGAAGAAGGTGCCATGGGCCAGGGCGGTCAGCACGCGCGCGGCCATGAGCCAGCCATAGGTCGGCGCGAGCGCGCAGGCAGCGTTGCCGATGACGAAGATGAGCATAAGGCCGACCAGCACATGCTTGCGCGGCCAGCGGGCACTCATGGCGGTGAGCACCGGCGCCCCGACGGTGACGCCGAGCGCATAGCCGGAAATCAGCAGACCGGCGGCAGCGATGGTGACGTTGAGTTCACGGCTGACCTCCAGCAGGAGGCCCATGATGACGAATTCGGTGACGCCGATGCCGAAGGCGCCGGCCGTCAGGGCATAGAGTGCCAGCGGCATGGTGCAGTCTCGATCTTCCTCGATGGGGTGCAGCCAAGATAGATCGGCGACGACAGGTGAGGTAGAATGCCGAACGGAACATCACTTATGAGATGAAATCATCATGGCGCGGCTTGAGGTCAACCGATCCGGCGAAATGGAAGTGTTCGTTCGCGTGGTGGAACTTGGCGGTTTCTCGCCCGCCGCGCGGGCCGTGCGCATGACGCCCTCGGCGGTCAGCAAGCTTATCGCGCGGCTGGAATTCCGGCTGGGCGCAAGGCTGATCAACCGCTCGACACGCCAGTTCCAGCTCACGCCGGAAGGCTGCGCCTTCTACGAGCGGGCGACGCGCATCCTCGCCGATCTGGAAGACGCGGAGCGTGCGGCAGGCGTAGGCGAGCAGCCGGTAGGCCGCGTGCGCGTCAACACCAGCGCCTCCTATGCCAATCACATCCTGGCGCCGGTGCTGCCGGAGTTTCTGGCGCTCTATCCGGGCGTCACGCTCGATATCGTCCAGACCGACGCGGTGGTCGATCTTCTGGCGGAGCGCACCGACGTGGCGATCCGCGCCGGGCCGCTGAAAAGCTCCAGCCTCGTCGCCCGCAAGCTCGGGGAAACGGCGCTGACGATCGTCGCCGCCCCGTCCTATCTCGATCGCTGCGGCGAGCCCCATAGCATCGCCGATCTCGAACGGCACAACCGCCTCGGCTTCGGTTATGCGCGGTCGATCGATGGCTGGCCGCTTCGAGAAAATGGCGAAACCGTCGTGGTGCCGGCGACAGGCCGTGTGCAGGCGAGCGATGGTGAGGGCCTGCGGCATCTGGCGCTTGCGGGAGTCGGCCTCGCCCGCCTCGCCGCCTTCACCGTGCGCGAGGACACCGCCGCCGGGCGGCTTGTGCCGATACTTGGCCATCTCGACGCGGGCGAGAAGGAAACCTTCCACGCCGTCTATGTCGGCCAGGGTGGTCCGCTGCCCTCTCGTGTCAGGGCGCTGCTCGACTTCCTGGCGGAGAGAGGCAGGGTGTCGTAAGCCGGCGGCCACCGCATGCAGCCCCCTATTCCACGGAGAGGCCGCTCAGGCATGGAGCGAAGCCGGAAACTCCCTGCGCACACAGGCGCGATGGGCCAGCTCGATGAGGTGAGTGAAATCGAACACAGGAAGCCCGGTCGCCCGCTGGACAGCAGATGCATAGGGCGGCAAAAGAGAGCATTCCAGCAGGATCGCCCCGATATCGTGATGATCGGCGACAAGTCTGCGGGCTATATCGACGGTCTCTCGGCTCGCCTTTTGCAGATCGAGCGTCTGCCTGTCATGCCACGCCGTGGCGGCGAACTCCTCCGCCCCTTCCATGCCGATGATGGCGACCCTGTCCGGGGGGATGCCGGCGGCCTGCAGATGCCGCTCGATAAGGCCCTCGGCCGACGCCGTTATCACCCCGAGCCGCCGGCGCCCCAGGCCGGCGATCAGCATCGGCGCCAGCAGCAGCGTCGAGCCGAACACCGGTATGTCGACCGCGTCCGCCAGGTGCCGCTGGAACAGGATCGCGAAACCGCACGAAGTGCTCAGTGCCTTGCAGCCCTGCCCGGCCAGGTATCTGGCGCCCTCGATCCAGGGCGCGATAGCGTCGCGGAATGCGGCGCCGTCCGGGTCCATCTGCCCGAGCTCATGGACCGTCCGGCTGCCGGAAAACCCGCGCACGACATGATGCAGGACGGGAAAATCGAACGTGGCGGCGTTGCCGATCGCGCCGACGGGGCGGGGGAAGCGCCCCTCGATCATCAGAATGCCGACGGCATGGCCATAGATATTGTGACCACCGGTCAGGACGACGGCACGACTGTCTCCCATAACGATTCCTCCCGATCAGTTGGCGCCCCGAAGCCGCGTATTCGGCGAAGGCGGGGGGTGAGTCCAAGCCGGACGAAGTCCCTATTCCGCCACCGCGTACGAGGCGCGGCGCGGGTCGGCGGCGCCGAACAGCACGCCTTCGGGGCCTTTCTGAATGGCGTTGACCCCACCCATCAGCCGCGACCAGTCCCCGACCTCCCTGGGAGTCAGTCCGGCAGCGCGGATCTCGTCCCGCCACGATGCGGGCGCGCGGTTTTCGATCAGCACCTCCTCGCCCCGGTCGTGACGCACGCGTGGCGCGTCGATGGCCATCTGCAGATCGAGACCATGTTCGAAGACATTGGCCAGCACCTGGAAAATGGCTTGTGGCTGGCCGTGGTCGCCCGGCGTCGCGATCGCCACCTCGCATCCGTCGCCGACGAGCAATGCCGGGCAGAGCGTGTGGAAAGGTCGCGTGGAAGGCAACAGGCCGTGCACCGGATCATCCGAGATTTCTTCGAGATACAGCCGGTTATGCATGACGATGCCGGTCGAGGGGGACAGCACGCCGCTCCCGAATTCATCGAAGAGACTCTGGACCCAGCTGACCGCATTGCCCCACCTGTCGACCACGACGAGGGTGCTGGTGTCGCCGCCGCCGGCGCGCGCCTGGGTGTCCGTTGAGCCCTCCCCGGCCAGAAGCTCCCCGAAAGGTTCGTCGTCCAGACCGGATGTTCTGAGCGGCGAGCGACCGGGATCGGTGGCAACATCGTCGCGCTTCTCGAAGGCGATGCGCTTCAGGCGCAGGAAATCCGTGACCGTCAGCGCCCCTGCCGCATGGCCGGCCCGCTTCTGCGCGTCCCGCAGGCCGGCCATGTACGCCAGCGCGATGCCCTGCGAATTGGGCGGCGCGACGTGAAGCCGATGGTCGCCCACTTTCACCGACAGGCTCTCGCCTATCAGGGTGTCATGTCCGGCCAGATCCTCCAGGGTGAGCAGCGACTCCACCCTGTTCAGGTCCTCGACGAGCCGCCGCCCGACCTCGCCGCCGTAGAGCGCGCCGGCCCCTTCCTCGGCCAGTTCCCTCAGGGTCTGTGCCAGACGCGTCTGCTTCAGGCGGCTGCCCAGCGTCCGGCGGGACACCGGGCCGTAGACGCTGGCGAGGTCCGGAAAATCCTCCGACAAGTTCTTGTAGCTGTCGCCTTCAAGGAAGGTCTGCAACACGCCGTCAACGGGCACGCCGGTCTCGGCGAGCGCGATGGCCGGCTGGAGCGCGGCGGAGAAGGAAATGGTGCCCAGGCGCTTCAGAACCGCCTCCCAGGCATGAACCACACCACAGACACTCATCGACAGCGGCCCCCGGCTGGGTATCCTGTCGTGGCCAAGCCTGCGGAATGCCTCGACGGTCGCCGCAGCAGGCGAGCGACCGCTGCCGTTGATGGCAAAGACCCGGTCATCCTCGCGGCTGTAGCACAGTGCGATCGCGTCGCCGCCGATGCCGTTCATGTGGGGAACCGCGACGGCCAGCGTCGTGGCGGCGGTGATGGCTGCGTCGAACGCATTACCGCCGGCGCGCAGGACCGCCGCACCGGCCTCGGAAGCGCGATGATGCCCGCTGACCACGAGACCGCGGTCGGCCATGACGATCGGCCTGGATGTAAAAGTCATGTCTACTCCGTCAAGCCACTGGCGTTCATCAGCAGGCGCACCTTGTTGCATGCCTCCTGAAATGCTGGATCGGAAAGGTTGGTAAAGGAACGCGGCCGCGGCACGTCCACATCGATGATCTCGACGACGCGCCCGGGGCGCGCCGACATCACGACGATGCGATCAGCGAGGAATACCGCCTCGATGATGCTGTGTGTGATCAGGACGATCGTCTTCTTCGTCTCCATCCAGATCCGCTGGATCTCGACGTTCATCTGTTCGCGCGTCAGCGCATCGAGCGCCCCGAAAGGCTCGTCCATGAGCACGAGCGTCGGATCGTGGATGAGTGCCCGGCAGAGCGACACGCGCTGCTGCATGCCGCCGGAAAGCTGGTGGGGCTTCTTGTCCTCGAACCCCCTCAGCCCCACCAGATCGATCATCCGCTCGAGTTCCGCCCGGTAGTCGCCGGTCCTGAGCCTTCGGATTTCGATGGGCAGCATGATGTTCTCCACCACGCTGCGCCATGGCAACAGGACCGGCGTCTGAAAGGCGATGCCGATGCTTTCCGCCGGGCCCCTCACCGGCTTGCCGTTCACCTCGATGACGCCGGAGGTTGCCGGCAAGAGGCCGGCAATCAGACGCAACAATGTACTTTTCCCACAACCGGAACTGCCGACGATGGAGACGAATTCGCCCTGCCTGACATCCAGCGAAGCGGACTCTATCGCAAGAACGGAGCCAAAACTTTTCGACACCCCGTCAAGGTGAATGATCGAATGCATCGGCTTGCTCTTCTATTGCTCGGGCAGAAACTCGTTCGTGGAGAGCTGCTCGACCGGCACCTTGCGCGACATGCCTCCGTATGTCACCAGCAAGTTCTGGGTTTCCTCCCAATCCCTGTCGTCGATCCAGCCCAGGGGTTTGTCCTCCGTATACTTCGTCTTCAGCGAGCCACTGCCCAGTTCGAGCTGGCGCAGCAGCTGGCTTCGGTTCTTGCCGTGCTCGGGCAGCGCCGAGATCAGCGCGTCCACGGCCCGTTCGGGCTCCTTTTCCGCGATCTCGAAGGCCTCGACGGTCGCCTTGAGGAAGCCGCGCACCGCATCGGGATTCTGGTCGAGGAAGCCGGTATTGACGACGATGCCGTTGTTCATCTGGCTCACGCCGAAATCCGAAAACTTGAAGTAGGACACCGTCGCGCCCAGTGCCTCAAGTTGCGCAACCTGAACATTGACGTGAGCCGGAATCGCGTCGGCGCGCTTCTGCAGGAAGACGGCGTTTTTGGCGCCGACAGCCGGTGTCAGTACGCTTACGCTGTTGGGATCGATGCCCTGGTTGGCGAGAAGCGCGGGAAAGATCTGCGCCGTCGACTCCGCGGGCGCGAAGGCGACGATCTTGCCCTCTAGCTCCTTGGGCTCCTTGATCGGATTATCGGCATGCGAAATGATGACGGTCACGTCGCTCATCAGTCGCATCACGCCCTTCAGGGGCATCCCCTGCTCGACCGAGCGCGCCAGCGTGCCGAAGTCGACGAAACCGATCGGGTCGGCTCCCTGGGCGATCAGCTTGGCGACCGTGGCAGAGCCCTGCCCCTCGCCAATGGTGACGTTAAGTCCCTCCCTTTCATAGAGGCCCTCCTTCAGCGCCAGATAGAACGGCGCATGAGTGCCATAGATAGACCAGTCGAGCCGGAAGCTGACGTTCGTCTTGTCCTGCGCTATAGCCGGTGCCGGCACGTAAGAGAGAACAGGCGCCAGCACCAATGCCGATACAAATTGAATGAATTGTCGTCTACGCATTTTGATCCATCCTCTGTTTGTGTTGTTTTTTATTATTGTATTTTAATTTATTCCTCCCAGAGTCGTGGCCGTTATACGCCCGGCGCCTCCCTCAATCTGACGATGGCGTGCCAGGGGATCACCCTCTCCTCGAGGTACTCGACGCCGTAGTAGAGTACGATGCCGATTACCGTAAGAATGACGAGGACAGCGAAAAGCAACGGCGTATCGAGATTCGCATTGGCCACCAGCAGCAGGTAGCCGAGCCCCTCCGTCGCGCCCACCCACTCGGCGATGACGGCGCCAACCACCGAAAAGGCGACGGATACCTTGAGACCTGCAAAAATATTGGGCAGCGCCAGCGGCAATCTGAACTTCCAGAAGATCTGAAACTTGCTCGCCCGCATCGACGTGGCGAGTTCCACCATGTCGTTTTCCATCGAACGCAGGCCGACCACCGCGGAGATCACCACGGGGAAGAAGGCGACGAGGAAGGTGACAAGGATCTTGGGCCATACGCCGAGCCCGAACCAGACGACGATCAGCGGCGCGAGCGCCACCTTGGGAAACGTCTGGGACAGGACCAGCCACGGCATGATCGCCCGGTCGAGGATCGGCGAGGAAACAAGGGCAAACGCCAGCGGGATACCGATGACGACGCTGAGCAGGAAACCACCCAGCGTTTCATAGACGGTGACCCAGGAATGACGCATCAAAAACGAAAAATCCTCGATCAGCCGGGCAATGACGACGTCCGGCCGCGGCAGAAGATATGCCGGGACCTCCAGGACAGTGGAAGCCGCATACCATCCGGCAAGGAACACTACGAAGGTTGCGCCCGGATAGATAATGTTCCTCATCTCCGATCCCCGGTTTTTGCTTCAATGCGGGACGTGGTCTCACATCCCGGAAGAATCCGATATCCGATCAACGCGGCAGAGCGATGGATGGGCTCGCCCAATGTCCGCCTCTCCGGATCGGCAGCTGTCACTGGTTCGTAAGCAGTTCCCTTGGATAGTTGGCGAATGTCTTGGCGCCGTCCTGTGTCACGACAAATGATTCACTGACGACGAGCCCGTATTTGTCGAGCCAGAGGGCCGGAATGCAATGGAAGGTCATGTTCTCCTCCATCACCGTCCTGTCACCGCTCTGCAGGCTGCACGTCAGTTCGCCCCATGTCGGCGGGTAGCCGATGCCGACGGGATAACCGATCCGCGAATCCTTCTCGATGCCGTATTTGGCGGTGACCCGCTTCCACGCATGGGCGAGATCCTCGCACAAGGCGCCGGGACGCGCGATGTCGAGCACGGCCTCCAGCCCCTCGCGGATGATCGCGGTGGTGCGCACCAGTTCCTCCGGGGGCTTGCCGACGTAGACGCAGCGCGACAGGGGCGAATGATAACGATGACGGACGCCGCCCATCTCGATGTAGAAGATCTCGTCCTCCCGCAGCGGCGCGTCGGTCCAGCTCAGATGCGGCGCGCTGCAATATTCGCCGACCATCGCATTGGGCGGCTTGCAGGGGAAAGTGCCGCCGAATTCCGGCGTGCCGGCTGTCGTCACCTTGTAGAGCTCGGCCATGACGTCGCACTGGCGCACACCCGCGGCCACCGACCGCCGAGCGGCTTCCATCGCCGCGCCGGCGATGGCGCCTGCCTGCGCCATATACTCGATTTCGCGCGCCGACTTCTTCATCCGCACCCGATTGACCAACAGGAACGCATCGCTGAACGCGGCTTCCGACAGGCTGTCCGTCAGGATCTGGTGCCAGCGGGCGGTGTAGTAGTAGTCATCCATCTCCACGCCGATGCGCGAGCGGCCCCAGCCCCTTTCCAGAATGAGCTCCGCCAGGTTCTCGATCGGATGGAGATCGGGAGAACTGACATATTTGTCAGGATAGGGCACGACGTTTTCCGGCGCGAGGAACGCCGTGAATTTCGCGCCGACGGCATCCATCTTGCGCCCGAACCAGACCGGCTCCTCTGCATCGAGAGACACGATAACCATCTGTGGCGTATAGAACGACCAGCCGTCGTAACCCGTGAGATAGAACTGATTGGCCGGACTAGCGACCAGAAGAAGGTCGATATCCGCCCGGACCATCTGCTCCTTTGTCCTGGCAACGCGCTCCAGATACTCCGACCGTTCAAACAGAAGTGTCATTACGTCCACCACTCCAGAAGCTGTTTTTAGTTGGCTGGTTGAGTTTGGTGTCCGCCCGTGATTATGTCTAATGAGAAAATTTTTTCGAATTCATGTCATTTTGGTTATGCACTCTCCCAACCTCAGACATCTCGAAATCTTCCGCACGCTGGTCCAGACCCTCAGCGTCACCAAGACGGGGGAAATGCTAAACATCAGCCAGCCGGCTGTCAGCAAGGCTATCGCCCAGTTGCAGGAAACAGTGGGGCTACAGCTCTTCCAGCGCGTGCGCGGCCGCCTGCAGCCAAGCGAGGATGCGTTGCGGCTGCTGGCGGAAACGGAGAAGCTGCTGAATCAGGTTTCAATTTTTCGCGATGAGATCGTTGCCCTGCAGGAGGCCCGCCATGGCCAGCTGCAACTCGCAGCGATCCATGCCCTTGCAGTCGGCGCCATCGCTCGCAGCGTCGGACTGTTCATCTCGACCCACCCCAAGGTTCAGGTCAAGTTCCAGGCGGAAATGTCGGCGCGCATCATCGAGGCCGTGGAGCAGCACGAGATCGAGCTCGGCTTCATTCATGGCGACCCGCAAAACCTCAATCTGCGGATGAACCCGATCGCGGAATCGGAGTTCGTCTGCCAGATCCACGGCGATCATCCGCTCGCGGCGAAGAAGGAGATCACGCCTGTGGATCTGAAAGGCGAACAGCTCATCCTGCTCAATCCGTCGTCCCCACCTGCTCACCTGATCCGCGAAACCTTCGCCGGGGAGCACGTGCATCCCCATGTGGTCGCGGAAATCAACGCATCGCATCTCGCTGGCGAGATCGTCGCCAATGCCGGTATCGCCCTCGTCGACCCGATCACCCAATCGATGAACAGGTCGCACAATTACGTGCTGCGCCGCTTCAGGCCGAGAATTCCCCTGCGGGTCTATTCCATCTCCTCGGCCAACAAACCGCTTTCCCAGGTTTCACGCGTCTTCCTCGAAATCGCCGAACGCGAGGTGCGCGACGCCATCAGGCTCAGTCTGGGGCTGATATACTGACGCAGCGCCAGCGCAACCGGCAGTAGCAGCAGGACGCGCAGCGCCCGTGTGCCCTGCCTCGACGATGCCCCGTCGGCCTATCGCGCAACGGCGACATGATGCGCTCCGTGGGGTGTGGGGATGCGCCCGATCCGTTCGAGCGCCGGCTGTTTTCCGCCGACAACGCGGAAGACCTCAAGGCCCGCAGCCGCATCCGGCCCGGCGCCCTCATGCCCTTCGAAGACCGTGGCCAGGAAATGCTCGCCTGTCAGGTCGAAGGTACCACCTTCGGGGAGGACGCCGTCGAAGGGGTAGTCCGCGACCTTGGCGAGCGTGCCGCTCTGCGGGTCGAAGGTCAGCAGGCTGGCCGTGGCATGCCGGTCGAAGCGCGGAGAATCGGGCGGGAACGCCGTTCCGCGCATGTTGACGGTCGCAACGAGCCGTCCGTCCGGACTGATGGCGATGCCTTCCGCGGATCCGCGCCGCCGATCCGTTCATGGCGGGCCGCCGCGCCCGACGAGCCGATATCCGCCAGGCGCACGACGCTGATCGACGAGGCTTCCTGCGGCAGACGTCCTTCGAGGTTCGTCGCAGCGAAGTCACGCCCCCAGTCCGAGGTCAGATAGTAGCGGCCATCGGGTGTGAAGCGCCCGACAAAGGGATCCCGGCCAACCTCGACCGGTTCTCCCCAGGCATCAAGGACGAGCTGGCCGTCCGCCTCGCTCAGCGTGAAGAACGCCACGCGATCCTGCGTGTTGATGTTCACGCCGAGGATCCGGCCGGAAGGATGCCAGTTGACCGCCGTGGCCGTCACTCCGCCGCGTGGCGTGGCGGTGGCGCCGGTGATGCCGAGACTGGCGAGGTCGAAGCGCCGGCCTGTGCCGAAGGCCCCTTCCACATAGGGGATGATCTCGACCGTGCTCGCCTCGGACGTGTTCGCCACGACGGCCACGCGGCTCCCGTCCGGGCTCACGGCGATGCTTTCAGGCGTGGCGGCGACCTCCGGACCGTCGCTGTCGCCAACCCGCTGCGCAGTGTGTCGAATGACCCTCGCAATGTTTCCGATGTCGTTGGAAGCATTGAAGGCCCGGTGGTTCTTGTCGGCCATTCCTATGGTGGTCAGGTCATCTCGAACGCGGCGAAGGGCCACGACAACGTCAAGTCGCTGGTTTATGTAGCGGCCTTCGCACCGGACGCTGGCGAGGCCGCGGCCGATCTGGCCGGCAAGTTCCCCGGCGGGACGCTTGGTGACGCGCTTGCTCCCCCGGTCAAGCTCGCTGATGGCGGCGTTGACTTGTATATCGATCAGACGAAGTTCCGCGATCAGTTTGCGTATGACGTTCCGGCCGAGGCAACTGCGTTGATGGCGGCCGGTCAGCGGCCCATCACTGAAGCGGCATTGACGGAAAAGTCCGGTGAACCCGCGTGGAAGTCGCTGCCCTCGTACTTCGTTTACGGCGATGGCGACAAGAACATTCCGGCCCAGGCGCTCGGGTTCATGGCCGAGCGCGCGGGCTCCAGGCGCACGATCGTGGTCGAAGGCGCGTCGCACGTCGTGATGGTCTCGCAGCCGCAGGTCGTCGCAGACCTGATTGAAGAAGCGGCCCGGTAAGCTTGGCGTAGACGTGACGAAATCAGGCCACGGCGCTGGAGCGCCGTGGCCTGTCCGTTCCAACCCTGCCCTTTGCAGGCCCTTCTTATTTTCAGTAACCCCTGATACGAGCTAGTCGGCGACGAAATCCGGATCGATCTTGGCGAGGATCGTGTGCGCCGCCTCGATGCGCGCCGGGTTCGCCCAGAAGCGGTTGGCGAGCATCACGATCGCCGTGCCGCGCTCGGGCTGGAACAGGGCGTAAGCTCCGAAGCCGCCCGTGGAGCCGGTCTTCGAGACGGTGCCGACCGCCGCGCCGGTCACCGGCGCGTCCGGCCGCTCCACCGCATTCGATTCCAGGACGAATGCCGGATCGGCACCCTGCAGAAGGTCGCCGAGCCGAGCCGGGACGCCATAGAGTTCCCAGCCGAGCCCTTGATGCATACGGTCGACCCGGTAGACGCCAGTGCGCGCCGCGACGAGGGCCGATTCGAGGCCTTCACTGAACCCTTCAGGATTCACCGATGCCTCCACGAAGCGAAGGAGATCACGCGCCGTGGTCTTCACGCCATAGGCTTCCTGGTCGAAGAGGCCGGGATTGACACGCACAGGCGCATTGTCGCGCGTGTAGCCCTGCGCGTAGTCGGCCATGCGGTCTTCGGGGACCTCGAGGAACGTGTCCGCGAGCTTGAGGGGCTCGAAGACCTTGTCGGCCAGAAGCGAGGCGAAGGACTGTCCGGCGCTCGCCGCGGCGAGATGACCGGACAGTCCGATCGAGGGGTTCGAATAGAGGCGGCTCGCGCCGATTTTGCCGGTCGGCTCGAGGCGCCGGTAGAATGCGGCAAAGTTCGTCTTGTCCACCCCATCCGGGAACTGGAGCGGCAGCCCGCCGGCGACATAGGTATGGAGATCGAGAAGGCTGGCGCTGCCGATCGGGCTCCCCGCAAGCTCCGGCAGCACGGTCTGCGCCGCCGCCGAAAGATCGACCGCCCCTTCCGCTTCGAGGCGCGCGAGAAGCGTTCCGGTGAAGGGCTTGGACAGCGATCCGATCTCGAACAGGGTCTTGTCGTCCACCGGCGCGCGGGTATCGCGAGATGCGACGCCGTAGTGGAAGACATGGTGCTCGCCGTCGTGAAGGATCGCGACCGAAAGGCCGGGCAGGTCATGCTCGGCCATCAGCGGTTTCACCACCGCGTCCACGGCCGAGCGCACCGTCTCGACGGCAAGCGCCGGCACGGCCGACAAGGTCATCATGGCTGTGAAGGTCAACGTCCGCAGAAAAAGAGATTTCATGTCATGCTCCAGTCCATCGGCCAATCTGACGCCGGAGACGAACTTCGCCTGAACTCCGTGCCGGCCCTCTTTACCAGATGCCTCTTCCAGCGTGACTATGGCGCGACAATGGCGGCCAAGACCGGTCACTGTGGTGATCCTTCTGGTGGCTCGGATATCGCTTGACCAATCTGTCACTTAGTGACATACAGAATTTGACACTAAGTGACAGGAGGAAAGGATCAAGCGTTCGAAGACCGACGAGGCGAGGCTGGCTGTCTCCCGTCATGCGGCGGCGTTGTTCTGGAAACACGGCGTGGAGGCAACGAGCGGGGACGCAATCGCGGCTGCTGCCGGTCTCTCGAAGCGCACGGTCTGGCGCTACTTCAGGTCCAAGGAAGCCTGTGTGGAGCCTTTGTTTCTGGTCACCGGCTACCGCTTCGTCGAATTGCTTCGGGCCTGGCCCCGGCAGGTTTCGATCGAGACCCATCTGCACCAGACCATAGGGTCCATGCTTCGCACCGAGGAGGAGATCAGCGACGGCGTGGCTGCTGCGCGCCTTGTTTCGCGCTTTGAACAGGAACCCGCTCTGCGTTCAGCGTATCTGATGGCCAGCGCACAGGCGGAACACGATCTGGTCCAGATCATCGCCGAACGCACTGGCCGATCGCCCGACGATTTCGACGTCAAACTCTGCGCCGCCGCAGCGATGGCCGCCGTGCGCGTGGTGGATGAGTCCATTTGTTCGGCCGCGATCAACCACGGCCAACGTTTTGAACCGGACGAAGTGGCTGGCAGGCTCGCCGCTGCCATCCGGTCGGTGAGCACCTTGCCGATCTGCGACCCCGTGGAGGGGTAGGCCCCAGGGAGACAACATGTCGGGGTTTCATCGCGTCGGGCATGCCGGACCCGCTTCCGGCTGTCCGGCCAACGCCAATACCCCACCGCAAAGCGTTCGTTTCCAAAAGCAGAGGATCGTTCGTGCCGCGTCGACCTGGGCCTGCTTTCCATGACGCTTCCAGGATTTGCCAACGAGGAGAACATAATGAACTATCCCGAAACCAAGCAGGTCGATGCCGCCGATGAGCATTTCGGCCAGAGGATCGCCGATCCCTACCGCTGGCTGGAGAACGACATTCGCCGCGATCCGGATGTCGCTGCCTGGGTCGAGGCGCAGAACGCCGTCTCCGCGCCCTACCTGGCCGGGCTCCCGGGACGGGACGTCTTCCGTGAGCGCCTGACGGCTCTTTTCGATCACGAGCGTCTCACCACGCCGGCGAAGCGGGGAGAGCGCTACTTTTTTGCGCGCAATGCGGGGCTCGACAACCAGCATGTCCTCATCGTCCGGGAAGGTGCGAGCGGCGCGGATCGTGTCGTGATCGATCCGAACGAGTGGTCCAAGGACGGCGCCACCGCGCTGGCGGAATGGGCGCCGTCAGAAGACGGAATCCATCTCGCCTACGCGATCCAGGAGGGCGGTACGGACTGGCGCACGATCCGCGTCCTCGATATCGAGAGCGGTGCGATCCTCGACGACGAGATCAAGTGGGCACGCTTCAACAACATCGCCTGGGTGAAGGACAGTTCGGGCTTCTTCTACTCCCGCAACCCGGAACCTGAGAAGGACGCGGCGTTCGTCGCTCCGGCCCTTGGGCATGCTGTCTATTTTCACAGGCTTGGAACGCCGCAATCCGAGGACAAGCGTGTCCATGCTCCAGAGTCGGAGTACCCGCTGATCCACACGGTCGACGTCACCGCGGACGGAAGATATGCGGTAATCTATTCGACGGCCCTCACGGGCGGCAACGCGCTCGCGACGATAGACCTGACAAAGCCTGACTGGCCTGTCCGGACCGTTGTCGGCGCCTTCGACC
This sequence comes from Pseudochelatococcus sp. B33, assembly GCF_053570585.1. Lineage (NCBI taxonomy): Bacteria > Pseudomonadati > Pseudomonadota > Alphaproteobacteria > Hyphomicrobiales > Chelatococcaceae > Pseudochelatococcus > Pseudochelatococcus sp. B33. Next base: position 159,024 of record NZ_JBSEFH010000003.1, read on the forward strand.
ATACCTGGCTCCTTGCCAGCAATGTCGGCACGAAGCTCTTCCTGTCGACGCAGAAAGGCGCGGAGCGCGGCAAGATCGTGACGGTGGATCTCGCCGATCCCGAACCTGTGTTTACCGACCTCATCCCGGAAAGGGAGGACGCGGTGCTTCGCTTCGGCGCGTTCATCGGCGATCGCCTCATCGTCTCCTACATGGTCGATGCAAAGACAGAGGTGAAGCGCTACCGGCTCGACGGAACGCCCGACGGCGCCGTCGAACTCCCCGGGATCGGCAGCGCCGGCGTCTTCCACGGCCGTCCGGGCGACGACGAGGCGTTCTTCGTCTTCACCAGCCACGACGCGCCCACCACCATCTACCGCTATGACGTCGCCGCCAACTCGAGGACGGTCTGGGCCGAGCCAAAGATTGCGATTGATCTCGACCGGATCGTCGTGGAGCAGCGCTTCTACGCGTCCAAGGACGGCACACGCGTGCCGATCTTTATCGTCCGTCGCCGGGAGGTGACCGGCCCGGCGCCGACGATGCTCTATGCCTACGGCGGCTACGCCATTTCGATGGTTCCGTACTACTCGCCGGCGGCCATGGCCTGGGTCGAGCAGGGAGGCGTCTATGCGGTCGCCAACATCCGCGGCGGGGGCGAGTACGGCAAGGCCTGGCACGACGCGGGGCGGCTTCAAAACAAGCAGAACGTCTTCGATGACTTCATCGCCGCCGGAGAATTCCTGAAGAGCGAAGGGATCGCCTCGCCCGAGGGGCTGGCCATCCAGGGAGAATCCAACGGCGGACTGCTGATCGGCGCCGTCGTCAATCAGCGGCCGGACCTGTTTGCGGCGGCCCTTCCGGGTGTCGGCGTCCTCGATATGCTGCGGTTCGAGCGCTTCACCGGAGGACAGCTCTGGATGCAGGAGTATGGCCGTCCGGACGTCGAGGCCGATTTCAAGAACCTCCTGGCCTACTCGCCGCTGCACAACATCCGGTCCGGAACGACCTATCCGGCCATCCTTGTCAACACGGCTGACACGGACGATCGCGTCGTTCCCGCTCATTCATTCAAGTACGTCGCGACGCTCCAGGCCGCCGATCTCGGGGACCGCCCACGCCTCTTGCGTGTGGAGACCCGCGCGGGGCACGGCGCTGGCAAGCCGACCGACAAGGCCATCGAGGAGATCGCGGACAAGTGGGCGTTCGCCGCGCATTGGACCGGGCTGAAGGTCGGCAACCCCGATTGACGTCAGCACTTCCGGGAGCCATGCGGACTAGGCGGCCATGGCTTTCAGAATGTGTTCGAGATCCTTCAGCGCTGCGGCCGCGATGGCGAGCGGTTCCGTCTCAGGTCTGTTCCGGAGTCATTTCTTTCGCCAGTGCGCCGATCATCGAACGCAACCATCTGTGGGCCGGATCGTGGCGGTAGCGAACGTGCCAAGCCATCTGCACTGGAAAAGTGCCGAGATCGACGGGCGCCGGCAGCACCTTCAGGCGCGGATCCCGCTCGGAGGGGCGAATCCTGCGCGTCTATCGCCGCCTGCTTGAGACGGCGATGCGGTGGCGGATCGCCACGTTGACGCTGTTCCTCGCGGCGTTCGCCGTGGCTGTCTTCGGAGCGACGAGGCTGGAGGAGCAGTTCTTCCCCGCATCCGACCGTCCCGAGCTTCTGGTCAGTCTGAACCTGCCGCAGAACGCCGACGATCGCTCGTCCGTGCGTGCCATCGAGGACATGCATTTCCGCGCCTCGTCCGGCGCCAGCATACCGCTGCACCAGATCGCAACGGTGGCTTACGGGATTGACGAACCGGTGATCTGGCGCCGCTCGGGCAACGCGATGGTCGTCGTCCAGGCGGATGTCGGGAAGAGCATCCAGCCGGCGACCGTCGCTCTCGACATCGATCGCACGCTTCAACCCATCCGCGCGCAGCTTCCGATCGGCTATGCAATCGAAATTTCCGGCGTGGTCGAGGAGGCTGCCAAGGGCACGGACTCGATCCTCGCCGTTCTGCCCGCCATGGCGTTCGTTATCTTCGCGCTGCTGATGGTTCAGCTGCAGAGCTTTGCCCGGACGGGCCTCGCCATCCTGATGGCGCCGTTCGGTCTCATCGGCGTTGTCGCCGCCATGCTGCCGACGGGCACGCCCATGGGTTTCGTGGCGCAGCTCGGCGTCATCGCGCTGGCCGGGATGATCATCCGCAACGCCGTGATCCTGATCCAGGAGGTCGACGAGAATACAGGCCGAGGAGAAGATCCTGGGACGCGATCGTCCACGCCTCCACGCACCGGGCGAGGCCCATTGTCCTGACAGCGCTCGCCGCGATGCTCGGCATGGTGCCGATCGCCTTCCAGATCTTCTGGGGCCCGATGGCCTTCGCCATCATCGGCGGGCTGGCCGTCGCGACCGTCGCCACGCTTCTTCTGCTTCCATGCCTTCTGTTCTGGCTCCTTCTCCACGAGCAGCGTGGCAGGATCGTCGAAGGATCAGTCGAGGCAACCGCAGCGTCGTGAGTGGTCATTGTGCCGAGGATCCTTTCAAAGAGGGCGATGACACCGTTCCAACCCGGCGAGCCTCACGCGGTCCGTGCAGGCGGCTTTCCGGACGCTCGTCGCAGCAACGGGACTGCGTGGTCGATGAAGGCCCGTACGGCGCTGCCGTGGCTCCGACGCGGCTGGAAGACCAGATGCACCGGGATCGGCTCCGGTTCGTAATCCCGAAGAAGAGAGACCAGAGACCCGTCTGTGATCTGCCGCTCGACCTGGTAGGATAAGGGGCGCACGATACCCATTCCGCGCTCGGCGGCCTCGATTGCGGCAGCCGCGCTGTTCAGCGCAAGGCGGCACGTCACGCGTACCGAACGCACACGGCGTGTGGAAGCGCTCTCGCGATAACGCCACAGCTCTTCCGCCCCCGCCTCGTTGAGACCGATGCACCAGTGGTTCACGAGATCCGAGGGATGTCCCGGCCGCCCCCGTGCATCGAGATAGTCTGGTGCAGCGCAGGTCAGTCTGCGGACCTCGCCGACCTTGACGGCCGTCATGGACGAGTCCGGCAGCTCCGCAAGACGGATAGCGACGTCCACACCTTCACCGACAAGGTCGACCATGCGGTTCAAGAGAAGCACGCGCACCCGTGTGCCGGGAAACGCCGCCATGAAGCTCTCTACCACCGGCATGACGTGCAGCCGCCCGAACAATTCGGGCGCGGTGATGACCACGCCGCCGGCAATGGCGGCGTCCTGTGATTGCGCCTCGAGACCTGCGAGTTCTTCCAGCATCAGCCGATAGGTCGCGACGTGGCGGACGCCCGCCTGCGTGAGGGCGAAGCGACGCGTTGTCCGTTCGAGGAGCCGCTCGCCGGCGCCGGCCTCGAGCTGTGCGACCGCTCGGGTCACCGACGCCGGCGAGTAGCCCAGCTTGCGGGCGGCGGCCGCAAGCGATCCGGCGTCCACGACCGCCACGAAAATCGACATCGCTTCGAGACGATCCATCAGTGTTTCCGATCCTGCAATCAAGCCTTACTGGATTCCCTTATTATGCCGCCAGCAGAAATACACTAGGTTTCTTCGAAAGATGAAAGGATTGTACGATGACGACACGCTACGGGTTTCGACAGGTCGGCGACGTCGATGTCTTCTACCGCGAGGTTGGGCCGAGCGATGCGCCGGCGCTCCTGCTGTTGCACGGCTTTCCGACAGCCAGCCACATGTTCCGCGATCTGATCCCGCTCCTTGCCGATCGTTTTCGGCTCATCGCGCCGGACTTACCCGGTTTCGGACAGACCAAGGCACCGCCGCGCGGGACGTTTGACTATACGTTCGATCGTCTTGCCGACGTGATCGAGGGCTTCACCGACGCCATGTCCCTCGATCGATACGCGCTCTACATCTTCGACTACGGCGCGCCGGTGGGCCTGCGTCTGGCGATGCGCCATCCTGAACGGATCACCGCGATCATCTCGCAGAACGGCAACGCCTACGTCGAGGGGTTCAGCGACGAATGGGGGCGATGGGAGGCCTACTGGCGCGAGCCGAGCGCCGCCAATCGGGAGGCCTGTCGGGCCTCGCTCGCGCCGGACACGATCCGGAACTGGCAGTATGGCACAGGAGCCGACCCAACCCGGCTGTCGCCCGATGGCTACGAACTCGACATCGCCTACATGGCGCGGCCGGGCGCGGAGGATATCCAGCTCGACCTTATCCTCGACTACCGCAGCAACGTTGCGCTCTACCCGGCCTTCCAGTCCTATTTCCGCGAGCACCGCCCGCCGTTCCTGGCGGCCTGGGGGCGGCATGACCCGGCGTTCTTGCCTGCCGGCGCGATGGCATACCGACGGGACCTGCCGGACGCGGAAATCCATCTGCTCGACACCGGCCACTTCGCCCTGGAAACCCATGCGGAGGAGGTGGCGGCGCTCGTTCATCAATTCCTCGACAAGGCGATCAAGAGGACCGCACCTCAGAGCTGATACGAATCTGATTACGCGAGCTCCGAACGAGATCGATGTCGGCTTCGAAGCTGACGGTGCGACGACGACAGCTGGCGTGACGGGCCTTGTTCATATCATCTCCGATCGGTGATCCGACGGATCACGCCGGCTCGTGCGAAGGCATGCCGCGATGCAGACTGCGGTAGCGGGCGGGGGAATGGCCCAGAGTGCGGCGGAAGGTGGCGGCAAAGGCGCTGTCGGACGTATAGCCGAGCGATCGCGCGATGCGCGGCAAAGGCTCGTCGCCGCGCCGGAGCCGCGCCGCCGCAAGTCGCATGCGCCAGGTGGCGAGATAATCGATCGGTGACGTGCCGATAGTGAGGCGGAACCGCTCGGCAAAAGCCGAGCGCGACTGGCCGGCGATGCGGGCGAGCGAGTCCACGGTCCAGCCGCGCGCCGGCTCGGGCTCGACCGGCGCGGGGCGAGCGCGGGCGTGCGCGCCTTCTCGCTGCATCCGGGCGTCATCCTGACCGACCTCGCCCGGCATCTCTCCGAGGACGAGATCAATGCTTTCGATGTCTACGACGAGAACGGCAACCGCCGCGTCGATCTTGCACGCGACCTGAAGAGCCCCGAACAGGGGGCGGCGACCAGCGTCTGGGCAGCGACGAGCCCGCAACTCGGCGGCATCGGCGGCGTCTATTGCGAGGACTGCGAGGTCGCCCTGCTGCAGGCCGAGGCGCCAGGCGACAAGGGCGTGGCACCCTGGGCGATGGACCCCGATGAAGCCGAGCGTCTCTGGACGCTTTCGGAGCGATTGACGGGGCTTTCCCTAAGGTAGGTCTGGCGATCCGCATCGATCGCAAGCGCAACTCCACCGACGCTATCGACGCCCTGTCCGATCTCTTCCGCGAGGTAAATTCGCTTCTCGAAACTGACCGACCCCCCTAAAGCTTTCCGCGGACTGTAAACAGGCAGCGGATGGTCTCAGACTGCCTCTGTCAGGGACCTATTCAAAGCGGCAAAGAAGGGCGGATTCGGGACGTTTGGAGGCCAGTGCCGGTTCAAGACACGCCCGGCTGCATCTCGAAGAAGCGATCCGTAACCGCATTCCGGACCTCGGCATCGTGGAAAATGCCGACAATGGCGGCGCCGCGATCCTTGGCCTCGCGGATGAGGTCGATGACGGTCTGCCGGTTCGCGGCGTCGAGTGAGGCGGTCGGCTCGTCGAGGAGCATCACCGGGAAGTCGACGATGAAGCCGCGGGCGATGTTCACACGCTGCTGCTCGCCGCCGGAAAAGGTCGCCGGAGCAAGGGGCCAGAGCCGCTCGGGGATGCGGAGGCGGGTCAGGAGCGTGCGAGCGGCGTTATAGGTGTCGGTGGGATCGCGGCCGATGGCAATGGCCGGTTCGGCGACGATTTCAAGGGTTGGAACACGTGGAATAACCCGCAGAAACTGGCTGACATAGCCGATGGTGCGGCGGCGTATCTCCACCACTTCCCACGGATCGGCGGCGAGGAGATCGACCTCCCCGCCCTCATGCAGGACGAGGACCTTGCCGGCATCGGGCTTGTAGTTCGCATAGAGCGAACGGAGGAGGCTCGACTTGCCGGCTCCGGAGGGGCCGTGGAGGCAGACGCACTCGCCGGCCCTGACCTGCAGCCCGATGCCTTCAAAGACCGGCAGCACGGTGCCGTCCTGCGTGTGGAGGGTGAAGGTCTTGGACAGGCCCTCGGCGGCGAGGCGAATGGTCATGGAGGAAACTCCTGCCGCCTCAGGCCTGAAGGACCGAGGAGGCGAGCAATTGCGTATAGGGATGGTGGGGATCGTCGAGCACCTGATCGGTGAGCCCCTCCTCGACCACCCGGCCGCGCTGCATGACCATCAGCCGGTCGGCGAGCAGGCGGACAACGGCGAGATCGTGGGTGACGACGACGGCAGCAATGCCGAGCTCGCGGACGAGGCCGCGCAGGAGATCGAGAAGCCGCGCCTGGACCGAAACGTCGAGCCCGCCGGTGGGCTCGTCCATGAGAACGAGTTGCGGATAGGTGACGAGGCAACGGGCAATCTGCAGCCGTTGCTGCATACCGCCGGAGAAGGTGCGTGCAAGGCTGTCGATCCGTCCCGGCGCGATCTCGACGCGCTTCAGCCAGTGAAGCGCGACAGAGCGAAGATCGCCATAATGGCGTCTCCCCTGCCCCATCAGCGGCTCGGAAATGTTGCCGCCGGCGCTGATGTCGAGGCGGATGCCGTCGCGCGGATTCTGGTGGACGAGGGAGAGCGCCAGCGGCAGAGCCTGCTCGCGCCGGGCCTCGTCCATGGCGATGATGTCGGAACGGCCGAGGCCGGGAATATCGACGAGAATCTCGCCCGAATCAGGCGCAAGGCGGCCGGCGAGGCAGCGGAGCAGCGTCGTCTTGCCCGAGCCGCTCTCCCCGACAATGCCGAGAACCTCGCCACGACGGAGAGTGAAGGACACGTCCTCGCAGGCGACCGTTTCGCCATAGCGCTTGTCGACATTGCGGACATCGAGAATGGGTTCGCGCAGGCTCATGCGGCGGCCCCCTTCTCGCGGCGGCCGGCACAATAGGCGGTATCGGAGCAGACGAAGGTGCGGTTGCCCTTGTCGTCGAGCAGTACCTCGTCGAGATAGCTCTCCGTCGCGCCGCAGAGCGAACAGGCGGTGGACCAGCGCTGAACCTCGAAGGGATAGTCGTCGAAGTCGAGGCTCCGCACATCCGTGTAGGGCGGGATGGCGTAGATGCGCCGCTCGCGGCCGGCGCCGAAGATCGCCAGGGCCGGATTCCGGTGAAGCTTCGGATTGTCGAATTTCGGGATCGGCGACGGCGACGTGAGATAGCGCCCGTGAACGCGGACAGGATAGTTGTGCGACATGGCGATGTGGCCGTACCGGGCGATGCTCTCGTACAGCATCACATGCATCAGCCCGTAATTGGCGAAGGCATGGATGCGCCGGGAGTGGAATTCCTCCGGCACGAGACGGCGGAGCGGCTCCGGCTGCGGCACCTGGAAGACGAGGATCTGGTCTTCCCTCAGCGGCGTCTCGGGGATGCGGTGGCGTGTCTGGACAATGGTCGCCTCCTCCGTCCGCTCCGTGGTGGCAATGCCGGCGACGCTGGCGAAGAAACGGCGGATGGAGACGGCATTGGCCGTATCGTCCGCACCCTGATCAATGACCTTCAGCCGGTCGTCGCGGCCGAGAAGCGCCGCCGTCACCTGTATGCCGCCCGTCCCCCAGCCGGGCGGCAGCGGCATCTCGCGGCTGCCGAAGGGCACCTGATAGCCGGGGATCGCCACGGCCTTGAGGATGGAGCGCCGGACCATGCGTTTCGTCTGGGCGTCGAGATAGGCAAAGCTGTAGGCGGTATCCTCGACGTCGATTTCATCCAGCATGGGCCGGCTCCCCGATAGCGGACTCTTCCTCCTGCACCGCCGCATATTTCTCGGCATGGGTGGCGCGGAGCTGGGCGAGGAGCTGGAGCTGCGCCTGAAAATCCACATAATGAGGCAGCTTCAGGTGCTGTACGAGACCGGAGGCGGCGACATTGTCGGTGTGCGAGAGAACGAATTCCTCGTCCTGAACCGGATATTGCGTCTCCTCGCCGAATTCCTTGCCGCGCAGCGCCCGGTCGACCACGGCCATGGAAATGGCCTTGCGCTCGCCATGACCGAAGACGAGGCCATAGCCGCGCGTATGGCCGGGAGGACGCTCCGGATCGCCGGCGAACAGGTGGACCGTGCGGCACTCCGTGACACGGATCGAGCCCATCCCGACCTCAAGCCCGATTTCCGGGATTTCCATCGCGACCGTCACATCGCCATGCCGCAACTCGCCGACGAAGGGATGGTTGCTGCCATAACCGCGCATGGAGGAATAGCAGAGAGACATCAGGAAGCCCTCGTCACCTTGCGCGAGATTCTGCAGGCGCTGGTCGCGACGGCTCGGAAAGGCGAGCGAGTCGCGGGTGAGGTCCGCCACGTCCGAAGCGTCGCCCGGCAGCTCCGTTTCGAGCGCATCGGACGGCGCCAGCGACCCGACATCCCGGGTGAGGATTTCGGCCTGGCGGAAAATATCGTCGTCGGAGGCATCGTCCTCCGGCAGCACGCCCTCCCGATCCTCTCCGCCTTCCATCAGGCCGAAATCGAGGAGACGGTGCGTGTAGTCATAGGTCAGCCCCAGAATCTGCCCGCCGGGCACGTCCTTGTGTGTGGTGGAGATGCGGCGGCGAACCGTCATGGCGGCTGTATCGACGGGGCTGGTGAAGCCGAAGCGCGGCAGGGTGGCGCGGAAGGCGCGAAGCAGGAATATGGCTTCGCTGAGATCGCCCTCCGCCTGCTTGATCGCGAGCGCGGCCAGCGTCGGGTCATAAAGACCGCCCTCGGCCATCACGCGATCAACGGCGAGCGTGAGCTGCTCACGAATCTGAGCAACCGACATCTCATTGAGGGACCGGTCGCCGCGCCTGCGCTTCGCGATCAGCCGGTGCGAGGCTTCGATGGCTTTTTCGCCGCCCTTGATAGCGCTCATCGGATAGTCGCCTTTGCAGTGCGCGGCAGGCCCATGATGCGGTTGCCCGAGGCCAGGAACGCATCGATGCCGAGTGGATAGCGGCTGGCATTGTGGTTCCAGGCGGGCCAGAACCATTCGGGGAGGCCGGTGGGCGCGGCTTCGATCTCGTGCTCGATGCCTGGGCCGGACAACGTGACGAGTTGGCCACCTTCCAGCGACGGAAGCTGGAGGATGAGCGTCGTGGAGCGGTCGGGATAGGCCGGCTCGCCGGGCGCGAAGGCATCGAGCGGCGGCATGTCTTCCGGTTCGCCGATCAGGGCGAAGGCCGCTTCGGCCAGGTCGACAACACAAGGCGCGCCCGTGTGGTAGCGCAGATAGCGCCGAATTTCCTCCGTGAGGAAGGTCCGGTCGAGCCAGAGAGGCGTGTCGTGATCGAGGAGGGTCAGGACGATCGCCGCAACCGCGCCTTCCATGCGCGGCGTCAGGCGGGTGGGCACGCAGACCTCGATAATCCGGCCCGGACGGGCGAGCGCCGTGAGAATGCCGCGAAACGCCCGCTGCGACTGGTGGACGGGATCGGCGAAATGCGGGGCGATGGTGATGGCGTTCATTGTTGCCCCTACCCTCTCGTGACCATGAAGAAATCGACCTTGCTGCCATAGGCTTCGCGGACGATGGCACGCCGCCTCTCCTCGGCGGCCTCGGCAAGCGCATCGATGTGAGGCGCGATCTCGTGTCCGCCGGTCGACATCTCATGCTGCATGAGTCCGTCGAAAATGGCGGCAAGCGCCGCGTGACGCTTGCTGCGCCCCACGACATAGGAAACGCCGACCTCGCCGCTCTCGATCTGCACAGAGCAGCGGGTGACCGCGACCTCGCCGAGATTGAAAAGGACGCCCGTGCCGTTAGCACGGGCGCGGACCATGGCCGCCCCCTGCTCGGGACGACGCACCCACTGGAAGGACGGCTGGCGGACCGCCTTCCAGTGCTCCTCGATCTCGGCAACCGATGAGTGGGCGAGCACCGTCATCCACCTTTCCCGGGATAGGGATGCCCTGCCCGCTTCCGACAGCTGATCCATGACGCGCCTCAGAGAACCTGCCGACCGGCAACCCAGACATTGCGGATGATGGGCGTATCGTCACGCTCGTTCACACGTACAAGATCGCCACGAAGGCCCGGCGCGATCTCGCCGCGATCGGAGAGGCCGAAAAGCTCGGCGGGCCGCTTTGTGCCCATGGCAATCGCTTTTGGCAGGCCGAGGCCGATCGAATCCGCGGTCAGGACCCAGAGGGCGTGGAGCAGGCTGGCGGGAATGTAATCGGAACAGACGATATCGACGAGGCCCTCCGCAGCAAGATCGCGGCCCGAGACGTTGCCGGCATGAGAGCGGCCTGCAACGATGTTGGGCGAGCCGGTGATGATCGCCATTCCCGCCGCACCGGCCGCGCGCGCCGAGTCGATGGAGATCGGAAACTCCGAGATTGTCATGCCGAAGGCCTCAGCCTCGGCGATGTGCCCGACCAGCGTGTCGTCATGACTGGCGAAAGGCAGTGCTCGCGCCTTGCAGGCCTCGACAAGGGCAAGACGGTTGTTGCGTGCAAGTTCATCCGTGACGGCAGCGTCGGCCTCTTCGCGGGCGATTTCCTCCTCGCTCGCCTTCTTGCGGAGCATGGTACGGCGGAAGCGAGCGGGGTCCCGACCGGGGCTGTCGTCAAGAATGGTGACGAAGCGCACGAGGGGATCATCCAGATAAGGGGCGAGAACATCCATCAACCCCGCCTCGCGCGCATCGCAACGCAGGTGGAGCAGATGGTCTATGCGCAGGAGGCCGGCTCTGCGGGCATCGGCGAGCCCCCGGATCATCAGCGGGAGGAGCTTTCTCCGGTCGGGGTTGCCGACCGCCCCGACGACGAGGGAATCGAAAACCGTCGTGATGCCCGCGGCAGCAAGAATAATGTCATGCGTCATGGCCGCGTTCATCGGGTGCCAGAACATTCCCGCGCGCGGCATGCTCGTCTTCTCGAGATGGTCCGTGTGGACGTCGACGAGGCCAGGCAGAAGATAGTCCCCCTCAAGGTCGAGCGCACCCGGAACCGCCGTGGCTCCGCCGGCGATATCGACAATGATGCCGTCGAGCACCTGCACCGTTCCGCGCAGGACTTCGTCAGCCGTCACAATGCGGGCGTTGGTGAAAACCATTTCGGCGGAGCGCTCCGTCGAACCAGCATGCCGCATTTCCGGCGATATCACTCCAAGATCGTTCATTGCAGGCCTGCATATCCCTCTTGCTCATCAGAGTGGGAAATTTAGGTTTCCTGCGTTATGCTTTTGCATCAGTTCGATGACGGACAGGCTACGAAAACTGTAACAGTTCAGGATTGGTATGTGCGACGCTCGTCGTGTTGATGTGGGCGGCCTGCTCTACTATTGTGCCGTCCTTGAGGTCCGCAGATGACCTTGAGGCCCGCAGATGAACACCAATCTCCCCCCCGAGAAGGCGTCGCTTGCCGAAAGGCGAGGCTCGACCTCGCTCTGGCGCCTCATCGTCGAGACGCTGACCAAGGACATCATCACCGGGAAATATGTCCCTGGCGACCGCCTGCCAACCGAACAGGAACTCGCCGTCACATTCAACGTCCATCGCAACACGATACGCAGGGCCCTCCAGGTCCTCCGCGACCAGGACCGCATCCGTATCGAGCAGGGTCGCGGCAGCTTCGTGCGGGAACGGGTCGTGCGCCATCCGCTCGGACTGAAGACCCGCCTCATCTCGACTCTGCAGGATGTTGAGCGGACCGGCGAGCGCCGCTTCCTGTACGCGCAGCGCGTGCGGGCGGACAAGTCGATCGCCAGCGACCTGAAAATCCAGAGGAACCAGTTCGTCCGGAAGGTCGAACGGCTAAGCCTTGCCGATGGCGTTCCGGTCTCTGTTTCCTCCAATTATTTCCCGCTTCCACGCTTCAAGGGCATCGAGAAATACATCGAGGAATCGAACAGTTTCACCGAAGCCTGGCGTCACTACGGGATTGAAGACTACAGCCGCTTCGAAACGCGAATCACGGCGATTCCATTGTCAAGCGCCGACGCCGACATCCTCCTGCAGCCACGTCGCCGGCCCGCCATCCTCATGGTCAACATCAATGTCGACGCAGATGGCATTCCGATCGTCGTCTCCCACACGCGGGTCTCACCGCAGCACATGGAACTCATCGTCCGCTACTGATTCGCGCCTCCACTACGAGCTCTCCGCCTTCCTGCCTGATATCGACGATGCCGACTACGAAATGATGCGGCAAGGCTCTATCGTGATCGGCCAGCCGCAAGTCGCCAAGCCGCTAGAGCAGACGACAGGCTCCCCGCGGCCGCAAGAATATTACTCGATCAAGCCGAAGCCTTTGCTTCCCGCCAGCATGTTGTCAGAAAAGATCTCTTCTGTTTACGGCTCTCTTCCACGGCGGGTATGAATTGACGGGTTGTCTCAAATCCGTCAGGCATGCGTCACGTTCGCGACACATCGCTGTAACCGTCAAAGCCTCTCCTGTGAGAACCGAGAATTCGGTGAAGATACGAGAGGAGTTGTCCATGTTTCTTCGCAAGCTCGCACTGGCGACCGCCTTCATCGCGGCTGCCTTTGCCAATGCAGCGTCGGCTGCCGAGACTTATCGCTTCGCCGTGACCGATATCGAAGGCCTCGAGGAGCTCCAGAGAGAATACACGGCCTTCCGCGATACGCTCGCCGAGACCACCGGCCTTCAGTTCGAGTTTTTCCCGGTCAGCAACCGGACCGTCGCGGGCGAAGCCCTGCGCGCCGAGCAGGTCGAGTTCGTCCTCACCGGCCCGTCCGAATACACGATCTACCGCAGCCGGACGAAGGTCGTTCCGGTCGTCGCCTTCTCGCGTCCCGACTACTTCTCGGTCGTCGCCGTGCGCCAGGACAGCGGCATCCGCACCATCGCCGACCTCAAGGGCAAGACCATCGCGCTCAACGACATCGGCTCGACTTCCGGCCATATCGGCCCGTCGCTGGTGCTTGCCGCCGGCGGCCTAGACCCGTCCAAGGACACCACGGGCCAGCACCTCTCCTCCGAGGTGGGCTACACCGCCCTCAAGCGTGGTGACGTGGCGGCGCTCGGCGTTTCGAGCAGCAACTACGTCAGGCTCCGCGACAGGGACCCGGAAGTGAACTCCGGTACCTTCCGCGTGATCGGCCGCAGCCCGGACCTGCCGAACGACGTGCTGATCGCCGGCGCCCATGTCGACCCCGCGATCGTCGAGAAGTTGAAGGAAACCTTCCGCAATCCGGAGACCGCCGCGAAGCTGATAAAGGCGCTCTCGGCCACTGAGGACGGCGCCGACCGCTACAAGCTCTCCGCCTTCCTGCCCGACGTGCAGGACAGCGATTACGAGATGATGCGCCAAGGCTATATCGCCATCGGCCAGCCGCAATTCGCCAAGCCCGTGGAGTAATCCCTATGCAGCTGCGTCACCAGCTCCAGGCCGAAACGGGCATGGGCGTCGTCACCCATTTCGCGACCGACCATTCGCCAGCCACCACCGACCTCTCTGTCCGTGGCCTCACCAAGCGCTTCGGCTCGATGGAGATCCTGCGTGATGTCAGCTTCTCGGTCGCCAAAGGCTCCGTTGTCGCCCTCATCGGCGCCAACGGAGCCGGCAAGTCGACCCTCCTGCGTTGCTGCCTGCGCCTGATCGAGCCCGATGAAGGCTCGATCGAAATCCTCGGCGCACCGCTGACCGGCCAGAAGCACTCGGCCCTCGCCAAGACGCGGGCCAAGGTCGGCTTCGTCTTCCAGAAACACAATCTCTCCGGCCGGCTTTCGGCTCTCAGCAATGTCGTGCACGGCGCGCAGTCGCGTCTCCGCGGGCCGCTCACCTGGCATCAGGCACTGGCTCCTCGCTCCGTCCGCGATGATGCGATGGAGATGCTCAACTATGTCGGCCTCGCCCATCGCGCGATGAGCCGCGCCGACAAGCTTTCCGGCGGCCAGTCGCAGCGCGTGGCGATTGCCCGCGCGCTCATGCAACGGCCGAGCATCATCTTCGCCGACGAGCCGGTCGCGAGCCTCGACCCGACCGCCGGAGAGGAAGTCATGGCCCTCCTCATCAGCCTCGCCCGCACGCGCGGCGTGACCGTGGTCTTCACCACGCACAACCTTCGCCATGCACTCGACTATTCCGAGCGGATCATCGGCCTTCGCGCCGGCCGCATCGCCATGGACGACCGCGCCAGCAGCTACAGCGCCGAAACGCTGAGGACCTTCTATGCCTGATCCCGTCTCCACAAGGCTGCGGGCGCCCTCGCGCCTCGGCCGGACCACGCCGCTGCAATTCACCCTCCTCGTGGCCGTCGGGGGGGCGCTCGTCTTCTCTTTCTACGATTCCGGCTTCTCGGTATGGCGCTTCATCGAGGGCCTGCCGAATATCTGGCGGCTGCTGACAGACATGTTCCCGCCGGACATCAGCCGGCTGTCGGCGGTGCTCCTCCGCCTCCTCGAAACTTTCCAGATGGCTTTCGTCGGCACTTTTGTCGGTGTGATCATCAGCCTGCCGATCGCGATCCTGGCGACGCGGACGCATTCTCCGAGCAGCATCGTCTATTACGCCTCGCGGACGATCGTTTCCTTCTTCCGCACGATCCCGGACCTCATCTGGGCGCTGATCTTCGTGGTAGCGGTCGGCCTCGGCCCCTTTGCCGGAACGCTCGCCATCATCGTTGACACGATCGGCTTCTGCGGCCGCTTCTTCGCCGAAGCGATGGAGGAAGCCGACGAGGGACCGCAGGAAGCGCTTCGGGCGCTCGGCGCCTCGCGGCTCGACATTATCGGTTCGGCCGTATTGCCGGCCGCCATGCCTTCCATGATCGCGACGAGCCTTTTCAGCCTCGAAAAGGCGACGCGCTCCTCGGTCGTGCTCGGCATTGTCGGGGCCGGCGGCATCGGCATGGAGCTGGCGGTGGCGATGAACCTCTTCAACTACCAGCAGGCGCTGACCATCATCCTCGCGATCTTCGCCCTCGTGCTTGCCGTGGAGCAGATCGGCGGACGGCTACGCAGCCGCATCATCGCAGGGACCGCTTGAAGTCGCTCCCCGGCGATGACAACGTCCTCTGATCGCCGGCAGATGACGCCGACGACCACGGCGAGGACAAAGACGAACGAGATCGCCAAGGGGGCCATTCCCGAAAGGCGGGAAAGATAGGGAAGGCTGTCGGGCCTATGCATCAGGCACACGGTTCTGCTGCCAGGAAACGATGGTTTCGATGGCGGCCGCGGAGCGGCATTCCCGATTGGCCCGTGACAGACCGCATCACCGAGATCAGGAGAAAAACATGAAGACCGACACCGCCCACCGCGCATGGAACCGCCGCTGGAGCACCGAGGAGGGACGCGCGGAGTGGCTGGTGCCTGATCCCGCGGTGGCGAATCTGGCGGAGCTCCTGGCCGGGAACCACCAGGCCGCGGCCCTTGATCTCGGCTGCGGCGTCGGCCGCCACGCGCTCCTTTTCGCCCGGCTCGGGTTCCGGACGGCGGCTGTCGATCTCGCCGAAGCAGGCCTCACCGAGCTTCGCCGCGTGGCGGAGCAGGAGGGGCTGTCAATCGAGACCCATGTCTCGCCCATGAACGAGCTTCCCTTCGCGGATGGCAGCTTCGATTACGTCCTCGCCTTCAACGTCATCTATCACGGCGACCCGGCGATCGTTCGTGCGACGGTGGACGAGATCCGCCGCGTGCTGAAGCCGGGCGGCCTCTTCCAGGGCACGATGCTCTCGAAGCGGAATGCCGGCTATGGCGTCGGCACCGAGGTCGCCCCGGACACCTTCGTGCGCGAGATGTCCGGCACAGACGCGGAAGAGGATTCGGACAAGGTGCACCCGCACTTCTATACCGACGCGGCCGGGCTGGTGAGCCTGCTGTCAGGCTTTGAGCTCCTCTATCTCCGCGATGGAGCCGAGAAGCGGCCGGGAAGCTGGCACTGGCAGTTCGCCGCCGAGAAGCGGGCCTGAACCGTCAGGCCGGCACGCGGGCGAGAAGCGCGAGAAGCCTTTCGCCCGCTATTTCCAGCGTGCCGGAATTGTCGATCTCCACGACATCTGGCCCGCTGACGGGGATGGCGGAGGCACGGGCCGCCCTTTTCTCCGCCGCTTTACCGTCTCCCTCCCCCCGGCCTGCGAAACATGCCGCAAGGATTTCCGACGGCACTGTCACCGAAACGACCAGAAGCGGGCGGAAGCACTCACAGGCCCCAGGGACGATACCAGCCGGCGGCCATCGTCGAAGACGGAGATGAACCGCCAGGGCGGGCTGTCACCGGTCAGGCCGTAGCGATAGTTGCGCGGACTTGGCCGGGATGATCGGTGCGGTCGGAATGGCCTGGCGCTGGCCTGCTGGTTGAACCGGATATCGTCTTCGAGATAACCGGCGTCATCCACCGCGCCGCGCTTGATCTGACGCAGGCTTGCACCGTCATCGCACAGCGCCTCGGGCAAATCGGCGATTGTAAAGCAGCAGGATACCCGCGAGGAGGGACAATGCTACCCCTAGCATCAGGATCGCCGGCACCAATCCGAGCCGGTCGGCCGCGAAGCCCGTCGCGATCACCGGAATTGCCGCGCCGAAATAGCCGGCGATGAACAGGCCGGAAAGCACCGAGGCACGGATCGCGCCCGGCGTGATGCGGTTGACAAGCTCGGAACTGCCCAACCAGCACAGACCTTGTGCGACGCCTGCAAGGATAGCGCTCGCGACAAGTCCGAAAGCGGATTCCCAAACCAGCGTGCCGCAGATCAGGGCAAGGCTCGGAGGGATAAGCGCTAGGCCCAGCGTAATCGCTCGACGACAGGGCATCCCGCGCGCAGCCAGTTGTACCATCCCTGCCATACTGAGAAAGGCAACCACCGCGAGCCCACCCAAAAATTGACTGGACGCCCCCATCACCTCAACGACCATGACCGGACCGAGCGCAAGCCACAGGCCGGCATTGGCCCAATCGACAGCTCCTGTGGTCGAAGCGAAGGCCAAACCAGCACGTATATCACGCGACATGCTCACCTTTCGTGGCCCGAAAGACGCTCTGCCGAAGGGTCGACGGTTTTCTGGCAGAATGGTCTCGCGATAGGTGCAGAGCAGCAAAAGGGCGACGACAAGACCCCCCAGCTGGATCTGGAAGGGAAGCGTGGTAGCGTGCTGCACCGTAGCGAACTGGATAACAATTGTCGCCAGAAGCAAGCCTGCCGCCGGTGAGGCCAGCGTCGTGATGGCACCGATGCGCGAAGCTTCGGAGCGATCACCAGTGGGATGGAGCTCCACTATCGCTGCCATCGCAGGACCGCTCATCAGACCAATCGCGATACCATTCAGCAGGCGCGCAGAAACCAGGTGCGCCATGCCGGTCGCGGTGAGATAGACGATGGTCGAGCAGGTCGTCAGCAGAATGCCGACGAGCGTCAACGGTCGGCGACCGATCTGGTCCCCGAGGCGGCCACCGAGGAGGAGACCGCCAATCACACCGATGGGATAGCAGGCATAGATTACAGTGATCTGCGCCGTGCTTAGACTGAAGCTTTCCTTCCAAAGCGGATAGAGCGGCGTCGCCAAGTGGCTGCCCAGTAGCGTCAGGAAGAGGACGAGGGCCGCCGCCGCGTACTGAAAGCGCGCCGAACGCTCAACGGCCCTGCGCCCTGAGCCCGGACCGACCATGGGTCGCCCCCTTTCAGGCATCGGCCCCTTCAGCCACAGCGAGCGCGAGCACATGGTTGTGACCGGTGCTGCTGTAATAGACCATTGCGATCCTAGCCAATCTGCTTTCCCCCAGCTTGCCTGAATGGAGCGAACGCTCCGGACTCAAGTGCGACAATCACGAAGCCTAGAGGATATGGCAGCAAGCAATGCACCCGCGGATGGGGACAGCCCAGTCACGGCGTAACGACGTTCCTGTCACCACTCGGGGGACAGACAATGTCTCCGCCTCCCGAGAACCTTGCGCGTGGTGCAACTTGCCGAGAGCTGGCGCAAGAATTGCGAGACGATAGCCAATACAAGGAGAGAACGAATGAAGCAACGTGCAGACGAGGTTGTGCCGCGCAATGCGAACGAGGCCACAGTATTGGGATTCTACACCACCCTGATGAAGAAGGACTTTGAGGCCTTTGCCGACCTTTGGGCAGACGATGCCGTACAGGAAATCCCCTTCGCCCAGGAACTGCCGAACTTCGAAGACGTCTGGAACGGCAAGGAGCGAATCCTGTCCTACTACGTCAAGGCGCTGCCCGGCCGTAAGGATCACGTGTTCTGGATACACGAAATCCATCAGACGACAGACCCGAACGTCATCATCGTCGAGGCGAGCGCACATTCGATCGTCGTCGCCAACGGCCGCTCCTACGACCAGAGATATGTGTTCATCTTCAAGCTGCGCGACGGCAAGATCGTGCTCGGCCGCGAATATGTGAACCCGCTCAACTTTATGAAAGCATTCGGCGACTGAGGCTCGCCTACTCCCTGGGATTTGATCGCCTTGAAGGTGTTCAGTCCCAGGAATTGATGGCGCATTATTCAGCCAGCAATGGAAGGATGCGCTACGGGACAAATTCTGCTCGGGAGCGTGGTGGACATACATTTGATTGGCGCTGCTCGCTGTCAATCGCGAGCCCGGCAAACACCATCCAGTACCTTCACTGCGGAACCGGTGGCGTCTCCGGCGACGGAGAGAAATGATGCATGAATATCTGCCATTCACCCGAGGAAGTGGCCTTGCGGCAGAGAACCAAGCTTGTTCTAAGGGTATTGTAAGTTACTCGACCATCATGCAGGTGAAAGGCGAAATCGCCGTATCCTTGATAGATAATCGCATGTTCGGATACTTGAACAGCCGACTGCTCCACGAGTTTCAGAGAAGCAGCCTTGAACATCTCGTTGTAGGAAGCGAAATAATCCTTGATTTTCTCTCGGCTGACATAATTCGCGGGCCGTCCTCCAAAGAAGACAGCATCTTTGTCGTAGATCTCGCTCAAGGCCGTCGGATTCCAGGGAGATGACGCCGCGTTCCAACGGTGTTCGATATTCTCTAGTGGCTCGAAATCGTCCTTCAATGGTAACCTCCAGCTACTGTGGCAACATCCCGCTGACGCGGCCCATGCCTAGACGAACAGCACCGAAGCACGGCCAAGCACACCAAAGTCGGCAACGACACGATCGCCAGGCTTCACCGGAAGCGGTGCCATGCAGGTACCCGTGGTTACGATTTGACCCTCGGCTAAAGTAATTCCTATCGCGCGCAGTTCGTTCACTAGCCAAGCGAGCGCAACTCGCGGATCGCCCAGGACGTTGGTGCCGCTGCCCTCGCGCTTGAGGTGCCCTACGACCTCTCCAACCGGTTTATGGTTGGCCAAATCCATACCTCGCCAGTCTACGCCCGTCGCCTCAGCTTCGGCAAAGTAGTGGCCGCAGGCGTTGTCGGCGATGATCTGCGGCGCGCCGACAGTCGCGAAGTCGACATAGCGTGAATCGGGAATCTCGATCGCAGCGTGGAAGCTGGCAACGGCATCAAGGACCTCGTCTATGTCGAAAGGATCTGCTCGGGGGTGGAGGCTGCGGCCCATGCGAAAGGCAAACTCAACCTCGGCGACGGCCATACGGTTCGGGTGGAACGGCACGCTGCCGCCATTGGCGATTATCCTTTCGGATAGGATGCGTCCAGCCAGCGGGCCATCTACACCGATATGACTTTGACCAGCAACGCTTGTGGCGGCAACCTTCCAGCCATGAATCGGCCGCGGGCTGCGACTTTCCAACAACGCCTGGACGCGGTAGCCGTCCTCGCGCGTCAACGGACGAATGTCCGGCGGAAGCTCGCCTATCACCGAGCCGGCCATCCAGGTTTTATAAAGCAGAGCAGACGCTGCCCCGGCAGCCGTCTCGTCAAAGCTGGGAATCGGATCATTTGGCATGGGTGTTATGTATGGCACCGCTATCAAGCTGCACGAATACCTTCAGGATGTCCCACCGACGACGTTCACCTCTATCCCTGCCAATGGGGACAGGCTGCAATTGGACCTGAAGCCGCTAGGGTGCGGGAAGCTGTCCCCCCGTGCTGTTACTTCGAAGCGATCGCAAACGTGGTGACGTGAGCGCATCGCCCGAGAGGCGATCTGGCCAAGCCCAGACGCGGCATCGCCAAGCGTGATTCCATGACGACACGTCGGTTCGCTACGGCAAGCGCGCGGACAACCGCAGGGCCGGTCCAGGGTAGAGGTCTGCGAACAAAAATTGGAGGCTGATTGTGACTGAGAAGACACCGGCACAGAAAGCGTTCGGCGATTTTGCGCCGCGGCTTGCCGATATTACTGACGACGTGCTCTTCGGCGACATCTGGGAGCGGTCGCAACTCTCCAAGAGAGATCGAAGTCTGATCACAGTGGCGACACTGGTCGCGCTCTATCGTTCCAACGAACTCGAGTTTCATTTGATCCGAGCGATAGAACACGGAATGAAGGCGGAGGAGTTGAGGGAACTCATTATGCACATCGCGTTCTATGCGGGATGGCCCACAGCAATGACCGCTATCGGAATAGCGAGAAAGATCATAGGTCCCACAGTCGGGAAGAGCGATGGAGAGGTCAGATCGTGAGCAAGACCGACCTAACGCTTGACCAAGAACACCGACACCGTTCGGCAGGATACCGAAGGGCAGTCAAGCTAGAAGGATGAGGCACCCCGTGGCCCCGCCGGCAGCGCAGTGCTCTTCACGTGGCGCCTCCGACGACCGCCGAGGTTAATGCCGATGCGGCGCGGCCCGTCAGGTCAGCCCGCCTGTACCGCGACTGGCACCGCCAGGACACGGTGCGAAGGCGGGCTGCCGACGAAGTTTTTTTCGTCCGCGCGCAGTTCGGCCATGTAGGACGGCGCCTCCCAGGCGGCGCGCGCCTTGTCCACGCTGTCGAACCAAAATTCGGAAATCCCGTCATAAGGCACGAAACCGCCAGTCACCCTTACCGTTCCCGGCAGCACGTGATGCTGTACATAGCGGTTGCAATGGGTGGTGAAAGCCTCGTTCCTGGCCACCAGCGCGCCATGCACCTCGAAGTAGTGGCGACTGAAGTCATCCGGGCTGAGCCCTGCGCGGCGGCGCGGCAGGCTGAGGATGCGGATCCCGCGCGCAGGACCGTCCAGAACCACTCTCTGCCGGGCGCGGAACTGCACGATCCGATCAGGGTCGATATGATCGGGAAAAGTATCGAGCCGGTCGCCCGGCGCCTCGGCAGATCCGGGCCGCAGCAGCGTTTCGTCGAGCACATCCCAAATCGGTTCTGGCATCAGCCCCGGCACCTGTGGCTGGATCTCATTGCGGTGCAGGCTTTGCGCGACGGCGGCAACCGTGGGGTCGGGCAGCGCCCTGCCTGCGAAATACGCTGCGCAGGCGCGCAGGAAATCGTCGCGCGACAGGCCGTCGCGGCGGCGCAGAAAGGTGAACTGGCGGATCGGCTCTGGGGATTGTTCGGGCATCGGCATCTCAGGCAGCGCTCACGCGGATCGCATCCACACGCTCGGCTACGTCAGTCATCTTGCTTCCTCCGCTATAGCATCAAACCAAAAAGTGTGCGCACTTTTGGGAGAAATTTGATGCATAAACAAGAAGATAGAGCGGTAGTACGATTCAACTTGAGTGCCCGCCGCTCTAGCGCCCACCAATAGGTTATCCCCCCTGACGGGCCGGCCGGCCCCCCCTCACAGGGACAGATATCTGTTCGCATTGGGTCCAGGCTGACAGCTTGCGGGGAATGTCCCACGACCAGAAACCCAGGGAGGAACCTCTATGTCCGCGATCAAGTCCAGTCTGGCCGCCTTTGCGATAGCCCTCTCAGTCGGGCTGACCAGCACCCTGCCCGCCACCGCCGAAACCGTGACGATCCGATATTCCAACTGGCTGCCGCAGGGTTTCTGGCTATGGGAGGACGTACTGGCCCCCTGGCTGAAGGAAATCGAGCAGGTGACCGAGGGCCGCGTGAAGGTCGAGGTAACGCCCAAGGTGGTCGGGACCGCCGCCAGCCAGTACGACGTGATCCGCGACGGACTGGCCGATCTGTCCTGGATGACTCTGGGCTATACTCCCGGCCGCTTCCCGTACATTGAATTTGGCGACCTCGGGCAGATTCACCCGAAAAGCGCGGTCTTGTCGCCGCTCGTCGACAAGATATATCGCGAAGAACTGGCACAGCAGGAGATTTTCAGGGGTGTCGTGCCGTTGTCCCTCCCGCTGACCACGCCGCTCCAGATCGTTACCAAGGGCCGCAATATCAGCAGCGTCGAGGAGTTGAAAGGCGCTAAGCTGCGCATCGGCACCCCCGCGCTGGCGCCGGTGCTGGAATCGCTGGGGGCAGTGCCGATCCTGAAATCCGCCGCTGAAGCCTATGAGATGCTGTCCAGCGGCCAGATCGACGGCCAGGTCACCAACCTGAACACCGTGACCGGCTTCAACCAGCTCGATCTGCTGGACGGGGTCTTCCACATCCCCGGAGGCCTGGGCAATGCGGTGAACATCCTCGGCCTGCATGAGGCGACCTGGGACCGGATCTCGCCAGCCGACCAGGCGGCGATCATGTCGATTTCCGGCCCCGTCCTGGCCGCGCGGGTGGGCCAGCAATACGACTTGGCCGACGAACGGGCGCTCGAAACGGTGGCAGCGGCCGGATACTACATGGGCAAGGCGACGCCGGAACAGATTGAACAGGTCCGCGAGCGGGTCCAGCCTGTCGAAGATGCCTGGATCGCCCGCGCCAAGGCCGCCGGCCTGGAGAACGCGGCCGAGATTCTCGAGCGCTACAAGGCGGAAGCTGCAGCCGTCAGCCAGTAAGCCAACGCTTCCCTTCATGGCCGGAAAGCCGCCCGTCGGGGCGGCTTTTCTTTTCCCGTGGAATCTCGCCTCAGATCCTGTCCGGACATCGTCGTCGACCTGACAACCGCATGGGGGATATCGTAGCGGCCGGCTACGATGCCGGTATCCGGCATGGCGAGCATCTGCACGGGAAATGGCGATGTCTGAGAAGGCGGCTGTATCGCCGGATACGACCGCAATTATTCAGCCTTTGAAAAGCTCGGGAGCCGGGCCCACCTGATAGACTTGGCTGTCATAAGCGGCAAAGGTCGACTTCTCAAGATCGAGGAATTCCGCCGCCATCGGTTTCAGTACGGTCTGAAAGTACTTACTTTCATGCAGGGCCTTGCGGTCGTCGGCACTATCGTACCAGGATTCGGAGAAGCCATCGAAGCCGACGAAGGGCGCGGGAAAGTCGGTCTGCGGCGACAGGCGATGTTGGACATAGCGGCGCAGGTAGCGGGTGACTTCGGGGCGCGTGCCGTAGAGGCTGCCATATTCGACGGACCACTTTTGGCAGAACTCCTCGAAGCTCAGGCCTTGCTTGCGCTTGTAGAATCCAAGCGTGATCAACATTTGTCAGGACTCCTCTCGATCGTTGATTTTGAATGTCAGAGCGTTCGGCCTCGGGCGCCAAGGCGCTCTGCATAGGCCTGGATCATGCCCTCTTCGGCAAAGACGCTCGAGCTCTGCCCTCCGTCCACAGCCAGCACCTGTCCCGTGATGAAGCGGGCCTCGTCGCTGGCAAGGAAGGCAACCGCAGCCGCGATGTCCGACGGCTCGGCAGTCCCCGGCAGAGGCTTCGTGCTGAGGATGCGGGCGCGGAACTCGGCGTTATCGATCCGGGCGGCTGTGCCGGGCGTCCGGGTGATACCCGGGGCGACGGCATTGACCCGCAGACGCTGGGGACCATAGCTGGCGGCCATCTGGCGGGTGGCGCCCACCACGCCGGCTTTGGCGGGCGCATAGGCTCCCCAGCCGCGATAGCCTGCCAACGCGATGCTGGAGGCGATGTTCACGATAGCGCCATGGCTCTGCAACAGATCGGGCAGTGCGTCGCGCGAGAGGCGGAGCGTCGCCCGGAGATTCACGGCAAGATAGCGGTCCAGCACCTCATCCGTCGTCTCGTGCAGCGGCGGCGCGGCGCCAAGGCCTGCGTTGTTCACCAAAATACCCATCCCGCCGAAAGCCTCGCGGCATGCCGCCACGATCCGCGCAGGGGCATCAGGGGCGGTGACGTCCTGTGTCAGCACAGCCAGATCGGGGTCGGGCCCGAACCCATCCAACCCCTCCGCCTTCATATCCACCGCCAGAACCCGGACGCCTTCGTCGCGCAGCCGCTCGGCTATGCCGCGGCCAATGCCTTGACCCGCGCCTGTGACAACGGCTCGTTTGCCCCTCAGTCCACGCATCTTTGTCCTCCTTCAGCCGGCAACGTCTTGCCGCAGACCACCAGTTCGCATCGGTCCCGAAGCGTTGAATAGGTGCGGCCTGCTGCGTGTTCTACGCAGGGCGGCAAACCGCATGGGCAAGATCTTCAGCGTCCGCATCATGTTGATCGAACGACAGGAAGCTTCCCCGGTCAGCGCGACCGAGGAGATTTTGCACGCCATAACCCACAGCGGCAGGTCACCCTTCTGACAGCGATCAAAGGAATCGAGGCCCGGATCCCGCAGCCTCCCCTGCCCGGCTATGGCTGTCGCCTCCTGCCGGCCCGGTACCTACGGCATGCCACGGACGAACCTGGAGCCGGCGCGCTGACGCGCCGGGCTTTGGTCATTCGGGCAGCACCCTGACGCTGACCGAGGCGACCTTCCAGACCCCCGAGATGCGGCGGAACTCCCATTGGTAAAGCGCGCTCATCGCCAGCTTGCCCGGTCCGTCGCGCCAGTTGGTGATCAGGGCGCGGCACAGCCCGTGCGCCTCGTCCACCCCACGCCCGGCGGCGATCACCACATCCGTCATCTGGTGGCGGAATTTCCGCTTGAACCGATCAACGATCGACCCTTGAAGCAGCTCGCGCAATGCCGCTTCGCCCTGCCGGACCTCTGGCGGTAGCCCGGAGCCGCCCGCTTCGGCCGGAGGAGAGTTTTCGCGCGTCCAGGTCCCATCCACGGTGAACAGCGCCACGAAACGATCCTGATCGCCCGCGTCGGCCACATGGGCGTAGCGCGCAATCAGCCGCCGCAACGTCAGCTCGACCGTCTGCTCCGGGGGATCGGCATCGAGGATTTCGTCCCGTGTCATTCAGTATAGACTCCGGCTTCCAGTAGCGACTTGCTGGCGTAATCGCCGCCACAGCTGCGGGTCAGCACTCCGGCGCTCAATCCTCCGTCCACCGGCAGGATCGCGCCGTTCACGTAGGCAGCCGCGTCCGACATGAGCATCAGCGCAGCCCCGGCGATGTCTTCGGCCCGGGCCATGCGCCCCATCGGGGTCCGGTCGTTGACCACGTTGTCGATGAAGCCCTGCGGTATGCTCCGGCGCAAGAGCGGCGTGTCCACGAAACCGGGCATGACCGCATTGACCCGCAGGCCGTACCGTCCCCATTCCAGGGCGAGGTTGCGCGTCAGGCCCTGAACGGCGAATTTCGACGAGACATAGTGCGTGCGGCCGGGATGCCCGCCCAGACCGTCTATCGAGCCCACGACCACAACCGCACCCCGGCCCCGGCTGATCATCACCTTGCCCACCTCGCAGCAGCTTACGAAAACGCCGTTGACGTTCACGTCCATGACGCGGTCGAATTCCTCAACGTCGAGCCCCTCGGCCGGCTTCGTGGTCGAAACGCCGGCCGCCGCGAAAAGCGCGTCGATCGGGCCAAGCTCCGCCTCCGTGCGTCTGACGGCCTCGGCGGTTGCCGCCGGGTCCCGCACGTCCAGCGCCGTGCCGAAAGCCCTGATGCCCTTGCCGCGAAGCTCTTCCAGAACGTCCCCGATCCGCTCCTCGTTCTGATCGACGATGGCCACATGGGCGCCATCGTCAGCCGCCATCAGCGCCGTCGCGCGACCGATGCCCGACGCGCCCCCGGTAACGAAGAGGACGCGGTCCTTCAGTCCGAAATTCAGCATGTTCATCCTCCCGCCCCGGTTGCTTCGGGCCAATCGGCTCCTGCGTCGGGCGACCCTATCCGCGCGGCGCGCCCCTGCGGTCCCCGGCGCCGGGGACCGCAGCCGGCGTTCTCGTCCACGCGCCTGCCAAAGCGCGGCCTTCAGGCCGGAGACCAGCCGGACGACAGCGCGATCTGCCCGCCGTCGACCGTCAGCACGGCCCCGGTGATGTAGGAGGCGTCGTCGGAAGCGAGGAAGGCCAGCGCCAGGGCCATCTCGTCCGCCGTCCCGGCGCGCGCCAGCGGAATCCGCTGCTTGCGTTCGGCAAAACGGTTGGGATCGATCGCTTCCATATCACGAATGATCTGGGTGTCTGTGAAGCCCGGGCAAATGCAATTGACCCGGATTCCGCGACGCGCCCATTCCACCGACAGCGCCCGCGTCAGGCCAAGCAGACCGGATTTGGCCGAGATGTAGCCCACGTCGTTCGGATACGCGACAAGCCCTGCCAGCGATGACACATTGACGATGGCGCCACGCTGGTTCGGCAGCATGCTCTGCCGCGCCGCCTCCTGGCTCCAGATGAAAGGCGCGGTCAGATCAACCGCCAGGATGCGGTCCCAGGCGTCATAGCTTTCCGCCGGCTGAACCGTGGCAATGCCCGCAACGTTCAGCAGGACGTCGATGCGCCCGTGACGGGACACGATCTCCGCGATGGTGTCAGCGGCGAACTGCCTGTCCGCGATATCGCCGGGGATGGCGAAGGCCCGGCCGGCCGCCGCCTCGATCGCGGCGACCGTTCGCTCGGCGTTCTCGCGCTTCACGTCGTTGACGGCGACGATAGCGCCTTCGCTGGCGAAAAGCGTCGATGCCGCTTCGCCCATTCCCGATCCGCCGCCGGTGATGACGACGATCTGGTCCTTGAATCGCATGGTGCCCTCCCTTGCAGCCGCGGGCTGAGCCCGACGGACGATTTTCCGGCCATGTGTGATGTGCGTGCGGCCCGGACACGGCACTGCTGGTCTCATCATGCCGGCGTGCCCGAAACTGCGGAGCGGATCGCCGTGCGGGCGATGGCGAAGAGGCTCTGAAGTTGGCCGGTAGACGACAGGATGTGGCGTAAACGTTTCCGCGGCGAGCGCTGTCCCCGTGCAGGGGACATGTCAAAGGACAGCGAAAGATTAAGACAAATCCAGACAATGGAGAGCAGAAGGACCGCGATCTTGGCTCGCATCGCAATCATCTATTACAGCAGCACCGGCAACACCTATCTGATGGCCGAGGCAGCGGCGAAAGGCGCCCGCGCAGCCGGGGCCGAGGTCCGGCTGCGGCGTGTGCAAGAACTCGCTCCGGACGAAGTGATCAACACCCGGCCGGAATGGCGTGCGCATGTCGACACCAGCAAGGACATCGCGCTTGCCTCGCCGGACGATCTGGAATGGTGCGATGGTTTTCTGCTGGGCTCACCTACGCGCTTCGGCCTGCCCGCAGCGCAGCTCAAGCAGTTCATCGACCAGACCGGACCAAAATGGGCGACAGGCAAGCTGCAGGACAAGCCGGGCGGGGTGTTCTGCGGCGCCGGCAATACCCACGGCGGCCAGGAATCCACCCTGCTGGCGCTAAACAACGTCCTGTATCATTGGGGGTCGATCATCGTCCCGGCAGGCTACACCGATCCCTCGCTCTATGCCGCGGGCGGCAACCCCTACGGAGTGAGCTTCACCGCTCCCAAGGGAGTGCCGCTGGCCGAGGAGGCGCTGACGGCAGCGGAATATTACGGACGCAAGATTGCGACGTTCGCCGCGGCGCTCGCAAAGACGGGTACCTGACCGGATCGCGCCAGCGCCATTAGGGAGGATGGGCTCATGGAACCCACAATCGCCACCGAAATCGAACCCAGAAATGGAAATGAGGCATCCGTCCTCGGGTTCTTCACCAATCTCATGAGAGGCAATCTGGATACCTTTGCCGGGATCTAGACCGAGGATGCCGTGCAGGAACACCCTTGGAGATTCGAGGGGCTGACGGCAGCGCTGGTAGGCCGCGACGAGATTGTCGACGACTACCGGCGCATGTTCGCGGGCCGCGAGGACATGGTCTTCACCATCAAGGAAATTCACCGCACAGCGGATCCCGACTGTATCATCGTCGAATTTAACGGCCGCAGCCGCGTGACTGAGACAGGTGGGATCTACGACCAGAACTACATCGCCGTCTTCCGGCTGCGCGATGGCAAGATCTGGCTCAACAAGTTCCATTTCAACCCCCTGGTGACCAAGCGCGCCTTCGACGGCGTCCTTATCGGCGCGGGGATTTCGAAGCAGGATGCCTGAGAACGGCTCATTGGGGCGATCGTGTGGCCCCGAATGGCTGGTTCGCCCTGCCGGTCCGGAATGTTCTGCGGTGCGCAGCAGCATCAGCCCGACCCCAGGCGGGGGGACATGCTCCGGCACTCGGCATGTTAGGCATAAGCTGGAACTATCCGGGTCCCGTCGCAAGTACCGGCATCCGGCCCCGCCCACCGCGGAGCGCCCGGCATTTTCAGACGACCCGAGATCCAGAGGATGAGAATGGCATGGCCAAAGTGACGATTATTCAAGCTGACCACAGCAGGGTTGAACTGGATGTCCCGCCCGGTGTGTCTATCATGCGGGCAGCCGGCGATTCAGGTGTCGAAGGCATCATCGGCGAGTGCGGCGGGGGCATGACCTGCGCGACCTGCCACGTGGTCGTTGAAACCAAGCAGATGCTGGACCGTATCGCCGAGATGTCGCCGACCGAGGATCAGATGCTCGACTTCACCGCGATGCAGCGCGAACCGGAAAGCCGACTGAGTTGCCAGATCGTCATGTCCGAGGAACTGGATGGCCTCGTCGTGCGCGTGGCCGATCCGCAGATATAATCGCGACGGATAATCGCGGCAGCCTCGGCGGCCCAAGGTATCTATCTGTATTTCGGAGCGACGTGCAGCCCCCCGGTCATGGGATATTGGGCCAAGCGCATCCAACCAGCGGAACGGGAAACGCCGGCATTTCTGCGAGGGAATTGCCGGCGTTTCGATGAAGTGGCAGTTTTTATCGCAAGCTGGTGTCAGTGGGCCTTGCCCGCTGCCGCGTTGCGCTCTGCCCGCCGCTTGCGTGCCAAAGCGATCATGGCTTCGACGACGTCCTTGCCGTCTTCCTTGGCCTTGCGCTTGGCACCGGTCCAGAGACGGAAATCCTCTTCCGCAGTTGCGGTGTGGTTATTCCAGTCCTTGTCCAACGGCGTGGTGATCTCAAGCCGCACGCCGTTGGGATCGAAGAAGTAGATCGACATGATGATGCCGTGATCGGTGGGCCCCACCACGTCGATATTGTTGGCCAGCAGCCAGTTATGCCACTTCTGCAACTCCTCGACGGTGTCCACCTCAAGCGCGATATGGGTGAAGATATCATACGCCGGGTGCGTGGATTTCGCCGGCGCGGGCAGCCCCGGCGCTTCGAAGAATGCGAATGTCGAGCCGTCTTTCATCTTGAAGAAGATGTGAAAATAGGGGAATGCATCGCCCGTCGACGGAACCGCATCGTCGATGACCGTGCTTGCGATTTCCATGCCCATGATGCGGGTGTAGAAATCGTAGGTGGCTTCGACGTCATGGGTGACCCAGGCCGCGTGGTTGAGCATCATCGGGGTCAGCCCCGGGTTGCTCGCCGTTTTCGCGGCAGGTGCTCCGGTCTCGGTAACGGTTGTCATTTTCCATTCTCCTCGCATGTCTGCGTTGAATTCGCTCATCCTTGATATTGAGTCTCGGCGCTCACGTGGTCCCCCCGCCGGGGGGCCGGAAAATCAAATCCTGCATGGATATGAGAGAGCTGCCCCCTCGTCGCCCGCCCTTGGCGCGTCAGACGTTCTGACGGAACCAGAACGTGCGCTCTCGATTCTTGAGTTTGTGCAGCTTCATCCACGAAAAGTGGGACCCGCTTTTCTGCACCCTGCGCTAGCGTATGCGTTCGAGGATGCTCGCGTAGTTGGCCACGGCGGTGCCGCCCATGTTGAAGATCCCCGCCAGGCGCGGATCGGGGATCTGGATGCCCTCGGGCGCGACCTCGCAAAGCTGCATGGCCGACATCACGTGCATGGACACGCCCGTCGCGCCGACCGGATGCCCCTTGGCCTTGAGTCCGCCCGAGGGGTTGACCGGAAGTCGCCCGCCGATCTCGGTGATCCCTTCCTCGATGACACGGCGCCCCTGCCCCGGCTCCGCAAGGCCCATGGCCTCGTATTCGATGAGCTCGGCAATCGTGAAGCAGTCATGCGTCTCGACGAAGGACAGGTCACCCAACCTGACACCCGCCATAGCAAGGGCATTCTGCCAGGCGCGGGTACAGCCTTCCATCTTCACCACATCGCGGGCGGACATGGGCAGAAAGTCGTTGCACTGCGCCATGGCGCGGAAAGCGACGGCGCGCTGCATCTCCGTCGCGGTATCCGCATCGGTGATCACCATGGCCGCTGCACCGTCCGACACCAGCGAGCAGTCGGTGCGTTTGAGCGGCCCTGCGACGAAGGGGTTCTTGTCGCTCTCGGTCCGGCAGAACTCGTACCCCAGATCCTTCTGCATCTGGGCCAGCGGGTTCGATGCGCCGTTGCAGTGGTTTTTCGCGGCGATACGCGCCAGCGCGTCGGACACGTCACCATAGCGCTGGAAGTAGAGCGAGGCGATCTGTCCGAAAATCCCCGCGAACCCGCCTGCGATATCGGATTCCTCCTTCAGATAGGAGGCCCGGAGCAGGTTGTTGCCGATTTCGTCACCCTTGGCGTCAGTCATCTTTTCAACCCCGACCACCAGGACCTTTCGGGCCGCGCCGGCCTGAATGGACTTCAACGCCTGATTGATCGCCGCCGAGCCGGTGGCACAGGCGTTCTCGACTCGGGTCGCGGGCTTGAAGCGGAAGGCTGCATCCGCCTGCAGCACCAGCGAGGCGGTAAAACTCTGTTTGGAAAAGCCGGCGTTGAAATGGCCCAGGACGATCTCGTCGATGTCCTCGGACTGGAGCCCGGCGTGTTCGAGTGCACCATGCGCGGCCGTGACAACGAGGCTTTCGACGGTTTCCTCGGGGTGTTTGCCAAAGGGCACATGGTGCCAGCCCACAATGGAAGGAGCTTTGTTTGTCATTGCAGCAGAATCCTCTTGTTCCCAGCATCAAGCCTTCCGCACGACCGGAAGCTTGATGCGTCAACAAATGAATAGGGCGGCGGCACGATTCCGTTCGAATGTTCACGGCTCTAGCGTTCGATCAAGTTCCGCTCCCGTGCCCATGCAAGCTGCAGGGTCACGACCTGTTTCAGATGATCCGGCTGACCGGCGTAGTAGTGGGTTCCGCCCTCGATGACCGCGAAGGTCTTGTCGGCGCTGGCCGCCGCTTCGAAGATCATCGGCGTGTGATAGGTGGGCACGGCGTCGTCGGCGGAATTTTCGATGGCCAGGAAGGGGACTGTCACCTTGGCCGCGTTCTTCACGCCGTCGGCCTGGGAATCCTCGATCGACCATTGCGACAACCATGCCCGCAAGGTCGCGAAACGGCCAAGCGCCACCGGGCCGGTATTGACCGTCTCCGGATTGCCCAGGTAGCTCCATCGGGGCCGACGGTCGTTGGGATCAAGGGTCGGATCCAGAAAACGCGGATCGGCGAAGGTGCGGTGGGTCACGAAAGGCCGCTCCAGCTCTCCCGTACCGCGCGCCTTGAGCATGTCGAGCGTCTCCATCACGCGGGCGCGGATGCGGTCGACGCGCGCGCGCTGCGCCTTGCGGTAACGCGTGATGAAGGCCGCGTCATAAGGCGGCCGGTTGGGATTGGCGGGATTATAGATATCCAGCTCCGGATCCCGCTTGTCGGGATCGAGTTCGTCCAGCACCGAGGGGTCTATATTGTCCAGAAGCAGCCGCGCCCGGGAGATATGCGCTGCCTGAAACATCACCGCATCGGCGGGGATCAGCCCGGCGCCGGGAATGTCGATGGGATCGCCGGCAGGTGCCTGGGTAATCGTCGGCGTCTCGGCCTGCGACTGGTACATCAGGGCCAACGAGCCGCCACCGCTCCAGCCGACGAGCACGATCTTTTTATATCCCAGTATTTCCTTGGCGTAGCGGATATATGCGCCAAGATCGAGCAGCACCTTCTCCAGGATCAGAGCGGTATCGTTCCTGGCGTAGCGGCTGCCTGAACACAGCACATGCTGGCCGCTTTCGGCAAGCGAACGCGGCACGGGCAGAAGCTGCAGCGTTGACGTAGGGTGCATGAATACGAACAGCGTCGTCGCCGGAACACCGATGGGGCGCATGAGAATGCCCTCAAGGTTCACCGCCCCCTGATTTCCGGAGAACCCGTATGTCTCAACGAACTTGCTGGTGTCGTCGTACTGGATGTGTATCCACTCGAAACGCACATCCCTGCTGGCCTCAAGCATGCAAGTACCTCCACATATTCTGCGCTGACCTTAGTGCGAGTCGTGAAGCGACCCGTCCCCTCTCAGAGTTACAGGCGCTTGCAGGACGCGGTCCCCGTCCAGAGGGGCAGTAGCCGGCGGGGGACTCGGCCAGACTGAGCGTGAAGATTTCCAGTAATGGGCAGCCCGGCAATGACAAATTCAGACACAGTTTACGACATGATCGTTGTTGGATCGGGTGCCGGCGGGCTGACCGCTGCTGTGACGGCCGCTCAGGGGGGATTGAAAGTTCTGGTGGTGGAAAAGGCCCCGATCTTTGGCGGAACCACAGCCTATTCCGGCGGCGTGGCCTGGATTCCGTGCAATCATCACATGGCCATGCTGGGTTTCTCCGATACCCGGGAAGCCGCCGCCGATTACCTGAAGGCTGTGCTCGGCAACTTCCATGATGAACGACTGATCGGAAGCTATCTGGAAGCGGCGCCGCGGATGCTGAAGCATCTGGAAGAAACGACTGCTGTCCGCTTTGCCCCGACGGCTCTGCCCGACTATGAATCCGATCTGCCCGGCGCCACGAAGGGGCGCGCCGTCGTTGCGCTGGAATTCGACGGTGCGCGGCTTGGCCCGCATCTGCACCATCTCAGGCGGCCGCTGCAGGTGATGACCGCGCTCTTCGGGATGCAGATCGCGGGGGCCGAGGTCACACCGCTGCGCAAGGCGTTCCGCAGCCGGGCGGGGTTCGTCCACACCGTCAAAATGGTCCTGCGACACGGCTCCGAGCTTTTGCGCCATGGCCGGGGTACGCGACTTGTCGCCGGCAACGCGCTCGCCGGGCGGTTGCTGCGTTCCGCGCTGGATGCCGGCGTTACCCTGTGGCGCGACACGCCTGCGCTGCGCCTGCTGCGGGCGGGCGATGCCGTGACCGGACTGGTCGTCCGGCGGGGTGGAGCAGAGACCGAACTGCACAGCCGCTACGGCGTTGTGCTGGCTTCCGGGGGGTTCGGCGCGAACGAGACCCTGCGGCAGGCGCATTTTCTCCTAGCCGAAGCCCACAGGTCGCTCCAACCCGCAGAAGCACAGGGGGACGGCATCCGCATGGGTGTCGAGGTCGGCGCCGTGCAAGCAGGCAACAATGCCTCCAATGGGATCCTGTCGCCGGTTTCCGTCCTGCGCCACCCGGACGGATCGGAAACGCTGCTGCCGCACGTAGTCATCGACCGCTATATGCCAGGTTCACTCGCCGTGACGCCGGAAGGGCAGCGGTTCGTGAACGAGGCGGGCAGCTATCAGAAATTCGTCCAGGCGATGCAGGCGCAAAAGCTGTCGAAGGTGTTCCTGATTTCCGACCGCAGGTTCCTGCGCCGTTACGGTCTGGGAATGGTGCGGCCTTTTCCCTATCCGGTCGGCAAGTGGATCCGCAACGGCTACCTTTTCGAGGGCCGTACCCTGGCCGAGCTGGCAGAACGGATCGGCGTCCCCGCGGCTGTGCTCGCGCAGACCGTGCAGCGGTTCAACAGCTTTGCGGCAAAAGGCGAAGACCCCGACTTTCATCGTGGTGCCGATGCGCATTCGCGATTCCGGGGAGACCCGGAAAACCAGCCGAACCCCAGCCTCGCCCCGCTGCTCAAGCCGCCCTTTTACGCGATTGCGCTGCATCCGGGCGATCTGAGCACGGTAACGGGGCTTCGAACCGACGAGAAAGCGCGGGTCCTGAGCGCGACCGGCGCGCCCATCCCAAACCTTTATGCCGCAGGGCTGGACATGAATGCCATCACCTACGGCATATATCCGGGTGGCGGTGCCAGCATCGGTCCAGCCATGACCTTCGGTTATCTGGCGGGCAAGACCATTGCCGAACGGCGGAAGGCTGGGCCGGGATATCACCTGGAAGCTGTCAGGGATTATGGATAGGGTCTGGCCGCCGCGTTTCGGACGGGGCGACTTACGGAACCAGAACGATCTTGCCAAAATGTGCGCTGCTGCGCATATGCTCATGCGCGGCCACGGCCTCCGCCAGGGGAAAGACCCGGTCCACCGGCAGCGCCAGCCGGCCGTCTTCGATATCTGCCCACAGATCGCTGCGTGCGAGATCCACGATGGTGCGGATTTCTTCCGGACTGCGCGTCCGGAAAGTGACGCCGATGTAGTCGAGCCGCCGCGCAGCGTGCAGATCGAAGTCAAACTCGGACGTTGTGCCGCCAAGCCGCCCCACGTTCACGATCCGGCCCTGAATGGCGGAGGCTTTCATCAACGCGTTGATGCCGCTGCCCGACACCATATCCACCACCGTATCGGCACCCTTGCCTCCTGTCGCCTCCAGCACCGCAGAAACCCAATCCGGATGCGTGGGATCAAGCGCCAGTGTGGCCCCGAACTCGGTCAGGCGTGCGCGCTTTGCGGGGTTGGTGGAGGTGCCGATGATGACCCGGGCGCCCTTCAGCGCGGCGATCTGCAAGGCCGCCAAGCCGACCGCAGAGCTTGCGCCCTGCACCAGCGCACAGCCGCCCTCGGGCAGTCTTCCTTGGGTGATCAATGCATTATGCGCCGTCATGACCGCCAGCGGAAGCACCGCGTAGCGCACCCAGTCCTGCATGTCCCGGGCCAGCGGAAAACACCGTCCGGCATCAGTCACGGCGAAAGAGGCATAGCCGCCGGTGCCCGAACAGGCGACCTTGTCGCCCACGCGCAGGCTGTCAACCCCTCGCCCCAGCGCCACGACCTCACCTGCCCATTCCATGCCGATCGGCTTGCCGAGCGAGGCCCTGGTCGCCACCCCCGCTCCCCTCGCCGCATTCAGATCGGCGCGGTTGATACCGGCCGCCTTTACCGCGATAAGAACCTGGCCGTCTCCAGGGCGCGGCACGGGGGTTTCTGTCAGGCTCAGACCGGTTTCACTGGAAACCCCGGCTAGCATCTTTTCGGTCATCTGTTTTTCCTTTCCTCCATAGAATGAGACGAGCTCCACCACCGCATTATCGCAGCATCCGTGCCCGGCCATGGACGCCAGCGGCTGCTTGCGAAGCAACGGACCGCGGGCGCTCCGACATCCTTGTGTATATCGACATCGGACCGCAGCGTTTGTCCCCGCAGCAAGCTACGTGATAGGAGGGCGATAGCCGCTAGTGATGAAAGTAAGATCGTGCCTCAAGAAAGTGAGCCGGTATGACGAAAGGCAATCAGCTGGAAGATGCGCAGAACGCGAAAGCTGCGGTGCAGGTTCCCCGGCTTCCCGAGCATGTCAAGTTTTCTCCCGACAGCAGCCTTCCTCACCTCGTGTCGGTGCTCGCGAACCGCGCGAGCCTTGTGCTCTATTCGATGTATAGCAGCCGGTTCGGTCTTTCGGTGATGGGATGGCGCATCATCGCGATCCTCGGCAATCACGCCCCGCTATCGGCAACGACGATCACTGAGATGATCGCCTCCGATCCCGTAACCGTCAGCCGCGCGACAGCTCAGCTCAGCAAGAAGCGGCTGATTCAGCGGCGGATAGACAAATCGGACCGCCGCCGGCAGCTTCTGCGCCTGAGCGACCATGGGATGGAAGTCTATCAGCAGGTCCTGCCGCTTATGTATGCAGTGGAACGGGCTATGCTGTCCGGACTTGACGAAGAGGATCGCGGGCATCTTATGCGAATCATCTCCCGGATTTCGGGGCAGACGGCCACACTTCTGGGACCGGACAGCGACTGGGAAAGGCTGCTCGAGGATTTCGGCTACTCCGATAACGGATAAAGCTAGCACGGCGGCAAGCGAAGCGCCACAAGCACAGGCCGGCAAGCAGCGGTTTCGCGGCGCGCAGGACAGATGCTTTCCTGCATTTGTGTCCAGGCACCAGATACCAAAGAGGATCGGCTTGGCCTGCAGAAAGCGATCCCAGTCTGATCCGGAGAAGGCCGCCCGAGGATATCATCTACATCTCCCTTGATATAATGCGACGGATCTTGCCGAAAACTGCTTCAGAATATCTCTTTATTACATTTAAATAACAATAATTACACCTAAAATAAATCGTATATTAAGAAAACAGAAACAAACATTTGATCCCTATGCTTGCCTGTCGGAATGGCCTCTCTGCCCGTTGTGTGCTGACTCGCTTCCTGTCGCGGCATAGTCTGATATGCCGCGCCGGGATTGCTGTTCCGACAAATCATGCGTGACCTCCAGACGGGTTAGGCGCTCGGGCAAGAGCCGGGAAATCGCGTCGCGCTCCTCGTCGGACATGCGGAACCAGGCGAAAATCTCTGCTGCGGTCCGCCCGCATCCAACGCAATGCCCGGCCTCGCGGTCCTGCCGGCAAATCCGTCGGCAAGGTGTTTGCAGGGGCCGCCCACGCTCATTCATTGCTGTCTCCTCGAAACGCCGACCAGCGGCGGCGGTCAGCGCGCTCGCAGCTCGGCGGGTGTGTATCGCTGCATCAGCCAGCCAAGGCAGACCAGGAACACGGCGGCGGAGTAG
Source organism: Pseudochelatococcus sp. B33 (assembly GCF_053570585.1). Taxonomy (NCBI): domain Bacteria; kingdom Pseudomonadati; phylum Pseudomonadota; class Alphaproteobacteria; order Hyphomicrobiales; family Chelatococcaceae; genus Pseudochelatococcus; species Pseudochelatococcus sp. B33. The sequence continues at coordinate 195,789 of NZ_JBSEFH010000003.1, forward strand.
AATACCGGCGGCGTACCGAAACCATCGATCACCTGACCGGCGATGTAGACCCCCACCGATTGCGCCAGGAAATACACGGTGGCAAAAAGCGAAACTGCCGAGCCGCGTGCGTCCGGCGCCATCTGCGTGGCCATTGTCTGCAAGGTGTTGTGCAGCATGTAAAAGCCGATCCCCATCACGGCAATGATTGGAACGCAGGTCCAGGCGATTGACGTCAACCCCAGTGCGACGTAGCTGAGCGCCACCAGGATCGAGCCCCAGAACGCCAGCCCCTGCGCCCCAAGCCTGCTGAGCAGCCACTTCGAGCGGCTGACATAGATCAGCCCGCCGACACAATAGGCCGACAGGAACGCTCCGACCGTGGCGAAGTCAAACCCAAAGCGAAAATGTAAACTGGCGCCGACATACGTCAGTGCCCCAAACATCGCGAAGGCCTCGATAGCCACCATCAGAAGCACGAAGCGGACGGTCGAGCGCTCCGCCAAGCGGGCGAAGGCTTCGAAAGAGTCGCGCAGACTCGCGGTGCCGGGGGATCCGGCCCGGCCGATGGCCGGAGAGCGGATCAGCTCTATATACATGCCTGCCACCGCTAGCAGGTAGCTCATCCCGATGAGCATGAAGGCGGACCGCCAGCCGAAATATTCACCCATCACTCCTCCGCCGATCTGACCTGCAAGCAGTCCGAGGATCTGCGCGGACATGAATCGCGCCAGGATCGGCTGTCGCTCCGCATGATCGATGACGTCGCCGATCCAGGCCAGCGCCAGCGGCACGATCGCCGCAGCCATGACCCCTGATGCCAGCCGCGCGATAATGATATCGTGAAGTGATGTGCTGCCCGCACAGGCAAAGGTCGTGACCGCCGAGCCGATGGAAGCCAGGAGAATGATCCGGTACTTGCCAAACTTGTCTCCGACCGGGCCGTAAAACACCTGAAAGAATCCATATGAGAAGGCATAGACAGTCGCGACAATCGCGACAGACCCAATGGAGACGCCGAATTCCAGCGCCATCTGCGGCAGGATCGCATCCATGATTCGGGTCGTGCCCGCCGCCGAGAATGACGCCATGGCCAAAAAGAAGATGGCGCGGCCGTGGGATGGGGCTCTCCGCGAGGCCATCTCTGCGGTTTCGGGCGTGGACGTGGTCATACTGGATTCCTTCATGTCTCGAGCCCGGATGCTAGACGCGCTGTGCTTTGTTCTCGTCCCTCCGGCCAGTGACACCGCCCGACAATGCTTTTCCTCAGTGCGCAGAGGACCGACGGGGCTCCCCGGCTTCGCACCGCATAGCACTGCGACCCGCTGGTCCCCTTGCTGGAGGACGCGGCCGCACGCCAAATGGAGAAGCTTGCCCGCATTCTGTGAAGGACGAGATGAAGATGACGCTTTCCTGCGAAGACTATCGGGACATCACCGATCTGATCCATCGCTACGCCCTTGCAGCGTCGGATTGCGACCCCGACGCCTGGGCCGCGCTCTTCCATGAAGAGGCGGTCTGGGAACGCAAACAGGCGGCAGCAGGCACCAGATACGATCAGACCGTGCGGATCAGCGGCAGCCGAGATCTGCGCCAGTTCGCGGCTGACAATCTGAAGCCCGAGGCGCGCGAAATCTATATGGTAACGAATTGTGTTGTCGAAGGCAGCGGCGACGAGGCGCGTGCCCGCTCCACGGTGCTCGTCTACACGCTTACGACCACCCCGCCTTCGGTGTTCCTTGTGGTCAATTTCGAGGACAGCTTCGCCCGCACGCCTCAGGGCTGGCGGTTTACCTATCGCGGCGTCTCGCTGCTGAACGGCTGACCCGGCGGCGGCCCGCCCCAGGAACGGAATGCCGGAAGAACCGTCAGAGCGGCCGGAACTTCTGCACCATGAGCGACTGCGAGAAGCCGCCGTCGCATTCGATCTCCTGCGCCGTGATGTAGGACGCCATCGGAGACGACAGGTAGACGATCAGATCGGCAATTTCCGGAGCCTTGCCCATGCGGCCGAGCGGTGTCTGCCGTTCGCGCTGAGTCCTAGTCTCTGCGCTCATGTTGCTCAGCAACAACGGCGTCAGAACCGAACCCGGGCTGACCACGTTGACGCGAATGCCATCGCTCGCCCATTCGACGGCCATGGTCTTCGTCAAATGGATCAGCGCAGCCTTGCTCACACCGTAAGGGCCGCCACCGGGATAAGCACGGCCGCCCGCCAGCGAGGCGACGTTGACGATCGACGGGGCATCGCTTTTACGCAGGAGCGGCAGGCAACCCCGCGCCAGCAGCAGCGCCCCTTCCACGTTGACTTCGAAGGACTTGCGCCACTGCCCCATCGGGCAGGTCTCGAGCGACGCCGGCTGAATGATCCCCGCAGCGTTCACGAGCAGATCAAGCCCGCCGAACCTATCGGAAAGCAAGACTGTCATGGTCTCGATATCCGCGGTCCGCGCCACATCCATGCCGCAGGCGAGCGCCTTGCCGCCTCTTTCGATTATCGCGTCGCAGACGCGCTGCGCCGCTTCTTCGTTCTTGTCCGCCACCAGCACGTGCACGCCGTTCGCGGCGAAGGTATGCGCAACCGCCTCGCCGATGCCGCTGCCTCCGCCAGCGACGGCGGCAATCAGGCCGGTCAGGGGCGATGATCGGGCCCAGTCCCGCACCCGTTCATCGATATCTGGCAGCACGATCATGGCTCACTCCTATCCGGTTCAGGAACATCTGGACTCGCCCGCGCCGCATGATTTCACGAGAAAAACCCCTGCGTTGTCCCCGTCCGATGGTGCAGCGTCGGGCAGGGCTGGGCTCATAAGTCTGGGGCAACGAAGTTCGCCTGCCTGCCTTTCGGGAAGCCGGGCGTACCGCATGCCCTGCACGAAACGTGGCTTCGGCAAGCCCGGTCCCGGGGCAGGCAGTCACACGATGCGAGGAATTCGGACCATGCAGCACCCTGCCCCGACGGGGCCCCTAAGCGGCCTGAAGATACTGGAGATCGGCCACTACATCGCGGCGCCCTTCGCGACGCGCGTTCTGGCCGATCTCGGCGCCGACGTGATCAAGATCGAACCTCCCTCCGGCGACCCGGTCAGGAAATGGGGTGCGGTGGTCGGCGACGACAGTCTCTGGTGGTCGGTGCATGGCCGCAACAAGCGGTCGGTAACACTGAACCTGAAGGCGCCCGAGGCCCGGGACGTGCTCCGGCGGATCGTCTCGGGCTGCGACGCGCTGATCGAGAACTTTCGGCCCGGGCAGCTTGCCCGCTACGGACTGGGCGACGACGAACTGCGCGCGATCAATCCCGGACTGGTGATCGGTCATATCTCGGGCTTCGGCCAGAACGGACCTTATCGGGACAAGGCCGCGTTCGGCGTGATCGGTGAAGCGATCGGCGGATTGCGCTACCTCTCCAACCACCCCGCTGGGACGACGGATCTGCCGCCTGTGCGGGTCGGGGTCAGCATCGGGGATTCTCTGGCCGGGCTCTACGCCGCCCTCGGCGTCATCTCCGCCATCTGGCAACGCGATGCCGCGGGCGGGCAAGACAAGGCCCGGACCGTGGACGTGGCGCTGTCGGAGGCCGTGTTGAGCATGATGGAGGGCATGCTTCCGGAATACGGGCATCTCGGCAAGATCAAACAGCCCACGGGCTCACGCATTGCGACCGCCGCACCTTCCAGTGCCTATCCCACATCGGATGGCGGCTGGATATTGATCGCTGCCAATTCCGAACCGTTGTTCCAACGCCTGTGCGGCCTGATGGGACGCCCGGAACTGCCGCAGGACCCGCGCTTCGTCGACAATCCCACACGGGTCGCCAATGCCGAGGCGCTGGACGAGATCATTCGTCAGTGGACCTCGGGGCTGGAAGCCAGGACCTTGCTGGGGCTGCTGCAGGAAGCCGACGTGCCGTCCAGCAAGGTCTACACTGCCGAAGATTGCGCGACCGATCCGCAATTCCTCGTGCGTGGAATGGTGCGGCGGGTCCATGACGAGACGCTCGGCTTCGATGTTACGCATCCCGGCATCGTGCCCCATATCGCCGAAGATCCGGGAACCGTCCGGTGGAGCGGGCCGCGGATCGGCCAGCACACGGACGAGATTCTGACAGAGATGGGATTCAGCGAAGCTGAAATCACCCATTATCGGCAAAAGGAGGTGATCTGATGTCCGGCGATGCCGTTACCCTGGTCGAGGTCGGTCCCCGTGACGGCTTTCAGGGCATCCACGATTTCATTCCGACCGTGCAGAAAAAAGCCTTCGTGATGGACCTCGCTGCTGCCGGGCTGAAGCACATCGAAATCGGCTCCTTTGTGAGCCCGCGCGCGCTGCCGCAAATGTCGGATATAGCGGAGCTTCTGGCCGCCTGCGACGCCCTGCCCGAAGTCGTGCCCCGGGTTCTGGTGCCCAACGAGAAATACGCCCTGCACGCGCTGGAGAGCGGCGTGCGCTTCCCGGTCTTCGTGCTGTCGGTGTCGAACTCGCACAATATGAACAACGTGCGCCGCCGGACCGAGGAGTCGGTCGAGGAGTACCTGCGCATCGTCGAGGCCCTGCCTGGGGAGGCGGATCTGCGGCTCGATCTCTCGACCGTCTTCGACTGCCCCTTCGAAGGCCGCATGTCCGAAGAGGCGGTCTTTCGCCTGCTCGAGCAACTGGTGCCGGCAAAACCCGACGCAGAAATCTGTCTTTGCGACACAACCGGCAAGGCCGTGCCGGATCAGGTCGCCGCGGTCTTTGCCGAGGCGCAGCGCATGTTCCCCGAGAGTTCCCGCTGGGTCATGCACGCGCATGACACCTACGGACTTGGTCTGGCCAATGTCTACGCTGCCTATCAGGCCGGCGTCCGGCTGATCGACGCCTCGTTTTCCGGGCTGGGCGGCTGTCCCTTTGCCCCGGGCGCGACCGGCAACGTCGCTACGGAGGATGTGGTCTGGATGTGTGATCGCATGGGGATCGACACCGGCGTGTCGCTGGAGCGCCTCATCCCGGTCTCGCAGCGCGGCGCGATGATCCCCGGTGGGCTCACGGGTGGACGCGTGCGCCATGCACTCGCTGCCGCTCGTGCGAGAGAAATGCCGTGATCCCGGGGCGCAGCGCCACAGACATATCCCGTGGTCCCGTTCTTCAGGCCAAGACGCGGTCGCACCCGGCGGCGCGACGCTCGGAGCGCAATCTGTAACATGTAGGGCACTCCGGCCTTCGGCGCGGCTCAGGCTAATGCGCGAAGCATGTCCCGCAATTCGCGCTTCACCACCTTGCCGTAGTTGTTCTTGGGCAGGCTGTCCAGAAATACGTATTTCTTGGGGCGCTTGAAACGGGCGATCTCCCTGACGCAAAGCGCGTCAAGCGCGGTCTCGGTGATCTCATATCCTGTCGCCGGCACGACCACCGCGACGACGATCTCGCCCCATTCCGGATCCGGCAAGCCGATCACCGACACCTCCCCCGCTGCCTCGTGGGTCAGCAGAACTTCCTCCACCTCGCGGGGGTAGACATTGGCGCCGCCGGTCACGATCATGTCCTTGATGCGATCGCGCAGGGTCAGCAAGCCCCTGTCGCTGAAGCTGCCCATGTCCCCGGTCCTCAGCCAGCCGTCAACCAGCGTCCTGCACGTCGCCTCGGGATCATTCCAGTAGCCCTGCATCACCATATCGCCCCGCACGACAATCTCGCCGATTTCGCCTGGGGGCAGTTCGGCCCCGGCCTCGTCGATGATCCGCACCTCGGCGCCCATGCGCGGCCACCCGACCGAGGCGAGGATTTCGTCATCCGCTTCGACGAAATCGGCGCGGCGCAGTCCGGTGATGGTCATCGGAGATTCCCCCAGTCCGTAAATCTGGGTAAAGACCGGACCGAAACAGTTCAGGGAGCGGCGTATTTCCTCCAGATACATCGGCCCACCACCATAGATGATGGTCTTCAGGTTGGCCGGCCTGCGGCCAGTCTCCTCGCTGCGCAGCCGCAGCCGCTGGACCATGGTCGGCGCGAAGAATGCGCAGCAACCGGGGTGAATGCCGCTGAGATCGAGGAACTCGTCAGGCTGGAACCCGCCGCTGTCGGGGATCACCTGCCGCGCGCCGCGGGAAATGTAAGGGGGAATGTAAAGGCCCGAGCCATGCGACATCGGAGCGGCGTGGATCAGGCTGGAGTTCGGATCGGGATCGTCGATATCGGCCAGATGCGACATGGTCATCGTCATCAGGTTGCGGTGCGACAGCCGCGCCCCCTTCGACCGGCCGGTGGTGCCGCTGGTGAAGAAGAGCCAGGCGATCCGGTCGGGATCCGACGGTGGCTCCTCTGTCAGCTCTTCGGTCAGAAGCGCCTCGTAGGCATCGCTGCCGATCTCGACCAACCGGACAGGGCTCTGCGCCCCGGCAAGGACCTGCGACAGCGGGGCCATATGCTTGGCAGACGTGAAGACGGCCCTCGCTCCCGCATCGCCCAGAATGACCGAAACCTCTTTTTCGTGGAGCTTGCCATTGATGGGGGTTGCCACCATGCCCGCCGCCCAGATCCCGAAGAACAGCTCCACATATTGCGGGCAGTTCTCGGAGAAAATCGCAATTCGGTCGCCTTCGACATAATCCCTACGCAGCGCATGCGCGATCTTCGCGGCCCGGCTACGCAGCTCCGCAAAGGTCAGAACCAGCCTGTCGCCGCGATAGACCGCCCCACGGTCGGGCAGACGCAATGCAGTCGCATGCAGGAGGGCAAATAGATTCATGGGGGTGTTCCCTAACTCGACCGAAAAATGCTTGGGGTGTAGAAAAATGCTGGGGATGTAGGAGGTCGAATCTGTACAGTTTTCCAGAGACTTGGCGGAAATATCCGGCCTTTGCCGCAGTTCGGTTTCCAGCCGCCAGCCTTCAGCGATCAAACTGCAGGAATTGTGACATTGTTCGCTGCACTGTAGCACCTCCCAAGTATCGGCAATTGATAAGTTGACCGTCGCAGCCTGACCCCAAGCATAATCCGCTCATGAATAATCCGCTCATGCAGTTCAGGCGTCGACGAAAAGTTCGTCCGGATGCGGCGCCATGCGGCATCGGGATAATGCTCACCAGGCTCGGTTGATGGCTTCCGCAAGTGCCTCCGCCTCCCGGCCCTGGCCAACAATTTCGACCGCCTCCGGCATACCGTCCGGGGACGGCAGGACATCCCGCAACCGGGTTGGAAGTCCAAGCTCTGCCACCAATTCGGCCACGCACGTCGACAAAGGCCACTCGGGATGCCCCAGCGCCGCGGCAAGCGGGCCCGCCCGGTCCGATCCGTCCCGCCCGAAGACGGACAGCATGTGCGGCAGCAGCGCCCCCGTGACGGTGGCGGCCTCGGCCCCCGCACGGAGTCCTGCCTGTCGCACGATCCTCTCGCTCAGTGCCGTCTGGTCGCCCATGGCCGCCACCATTCCCGAAAGCCATGCGCCTTCCTGACTGATTTGGCGGGCGATCAGATCCTCGGGCGCGTGACGGCAGGCCCGCAGTCCCTCCGACAGAAGCCCGATGCTCCGCAAGCAGGCTGCGCTGGCCAAGGGCTGCAGATGCGGCGCGGGGAGCCACGCCTCGATGGCGCGGCCAAGCGCGCCAATGCCCGAGGCCAGCCAGAGCGACACAGGCGTCCGGAGCGTCACCCGCGGCTCCAGCAGAACGATATCCGGCGCAAGATCCGTATGGGCAATCTTCTGGAAACACTGCGCATTTTCATCCAGAACCCAGGCGACAGGGGTAAATTCCGCGCCTGACAAGGTGGTGGGGACGGCAACCATATACGGCCGCGGCGCCGCAGCGGTGGTCGTCGTGCGCAGCCGCTCGAAGTCGGCGACAGAGGCGACATTGTTCGTCAGGCAGACGCGTGCCGCCTTGGCGGCGTCGATGACCGATCCTCCGCCCACGACCACCATGGCCTCGGTCCCGCGATGCCGCAACGCCTGCACGATGCGGAGCACATCCGCCCGCGGGGCGTTCCGCCGCACGTCGCCCACCGTGATCTCGTTGCGCTCTCCCAGCAAAGCGGCCGAGGCGGCACCAACCCCGTCCGCACCGGAGGCGGCTGCGTCGAAGACGAGCACCGTCTGATTGGCCCAGAGCTCGCTCAGCGCGGTGGGCAGTGTCTCGGCGATCGGCGCGCCGTAGAGGACAGTCTGACGGGCCGGTGGCCAGAAGCGGTCCGTCACGAGGGTTCGAGACAAATTCTGCTGATCGTTCATTGCCCAAGCTCCACCCACAGTGAGTCCGGCACGCGGAAGGCGAAGGCGCGGGCATAGGACGGCTCTGCGTCCTCGCCCAGCCGCATGTCGGGGAAAGCGCCTAGCAGCTCTTCCAGCAGGACCTGCATTTCAAGCCGTGCCAACGGCGCGCCGAGGCAGCTATGGATTCCGTTGCCGAAGGTCAGATGCCGACGGCTGTTCTTGCGGTCCAGCCGGAACCTGTCGGGCTCTTCGAACACCTCAGGATCGCGGTTGGCCGCTGCGAAGGAGATCACCAGCGGCGATCCCACGGGAAGTGCGACTCCGCCCAGTTCCGCGGGCTCCGTGACCCGCCGGCGCCAGTTGGCCACCGCCCCGTAAAGCCGCAGCCCCTCCTCGATGGCGTTGCCGATCCGATCGGGATCGCGTCCCAGCCCGGCCCAGAGTCCGGGTTCCGTCAGAAGCGCACGAAGGGTGTTCGTCATCTGGCTCGTCGTCGTCTCATGCCCTGCGAAGAGCAGGCCGAAAGCCACGGAGGTCAGTTCATTGAGGGTGATTTCGTTGTCATCGCCCCCGCGGATCTTCAGAAGGTTGCCGATGAAGTCGCGGCCCGGATTACGCTGCCGTTCGGCCACCAAGGCCACCACAAAGTGCCAGAACTCCAGCAGATTCTGCGACGCCTGCATCTGTGCCGCGAAGCTGGGGCGGGAAAAGCTGAGGAGCATCCGGTCGGCGGCCCAGGCCTTCACCCGCGCAGTGTCGGACTCCGGAATGTCGAGCAGCCGGAAGATGACGTGGGCGGGAAGATCGTAGGTCAGCTCACGTAGCAGATCGACCCTGCCCCGCCCCCTGAGCCGGTCGATCGCGGCCCGTGCCAGTGCGCGGATGTCGCCTTCCAGCGCCTTGAAATGGCGCATCGTCATGGCCTGAGAGACGACCCGCCGGATTCGCGTGTGCCGCGGCGGGTCGCAATTGACCTGCACACCTTCCAGCGCATACCCGCCCTCCTGAAGGCAGCGCAACGCCTCGACGGGAATCGGGGTTATGGGGGTGTTCACATTCGCCGCAGAAAACCGTGCTGGATCGTGCAGGACAGCCAGCACATCCGAATATCGGGTCACCACCCAATATTCCAGCTCGGGGCTGAAAAACACCGGTTCGGACTCGCGGGCGTACGACAGCAACTCATACATGAGCCGGTGATCGAAAGGGTCCCAGTCATGCCCGATACTCCCGGCGGGACATGCAACAGGCGGTGTCTCCCAGACTTTCGCGAGATCGCTCATGTAATTCTCTGTTCTGCCCAACACTGAGGATAGGACCGCCTGCCGAAGCTCCTGTCCCCCGCCGGCGTGACATTGGGGGATCATGCGGAAAGCCGGACGGCGCAGAACCGAAAAGCTCTGAACCATGTCGCGCGAACTCAGTCCCGCGGTGCGAGCGTCAGCTTGTCGTTTTCGATGGTCAGAACCACCGCGCCGTAATGGGGATCGCGGTCGTCGTCATCCATCGTCCAGGTTCCGTCGCCGAGGATCGTCGGAATGTCGCGCAGCGCGGTCAGCGCATCACGGACAGCTTCGCGTGTAGGATTGGGGCCGGCGCGCTTGATCGCCTCCACGGCCAGATCGGCCAAGGCGAAACCCATCGCCGCCCAGTTGTCCGGTTGGGTGCCGTACTTCGCCGTGTAGCTTTCCACGAACTCGGCATTGCCGGGATTGTCAGCACCCGCAAACCAGTCCGCCAGCACGATAGACCCTTCGGCAGCGCCGCCCGCCACTTCAATGAACGCCGGTGCCGCAAAGGTCGACGGGCCAACGAATTTCACGTCCATGGGTATACCGGCCTGCCGCGCCTGCAGCACGAAGTTGCCGCCAACCTCCGCCGGGGCGGCAATGAAGAAGGCGTCGATGTTCTCCGAGGCGAGCTTGGTCGCAAGCGCGAGGAAATCGGTGTCGGACGCAAGGATCCCGTCTTCGGAGCTAATTTCGATCCCGTGTTCCAAGACCCCTTTCTTGAAGGCGTCCTTCTGCGCAACGAAGCCATCGTTGGCACGGTCGTAAATCAACGCGACCCTCTTCGCCTGCAGCAGGTTTGCGGTGTAGTCCGACAGCGTGCTCAGCATATCGTCGCCAACCTGCTGGACCTTGAACGACCAGGGCCCCGCCTGAAGGATTCCGCGTGACGAGCCGATGCCGAACAGGACGGCGCCGTGCTGGTTGGCCACGGGTGCCCCTGCTGTCGCTTCCAGGCTGGTGGTAGGGCCCAATATCATCAGTACATTGTCGGACTGCGTCATGCGGCTGACCAACGTGATGGTCTGGCCTTTCTCGCTGGCCGAATCGCCTTCGACGATCTCCAGGGTCAGGTCGCCCAGCTCGCCGCGTTCCATCGCCTGCTCGATGGCCAGCCTCATGCCATTGTGGATCGGCACCCCGCCGAAGGCGTAAGCCCCAGTCAGAGCGTTGATGATTCCGATCCGGGCTGTTTCCGCCTGCGCGGCCGCAGTCATTGACAGCGCTATTGCGGCGGCAGAAAAGTATTTTACCAGTCTTATTCCTGACATTTCTCCCCTCCCTGAAATAAATTATGACAGATCATGGACAAGGATTTTCGCCATGTCACAAGCGATCAGGCAATTTCCTTCGTCCGACCGAAATAGTGGTCTGCAACCAGCGGGTCGTCCGCCAAATCCGAGGCCTTGCCCGTCATCACGACACGGCCCTGTTCCAGCACGGCAGCCCTGTGGGCCGTCTGCAGCGCAAGGCGCGCATTCTGCTCGACCAGGAAGATGGTCAGGCCCTCGCGGCTGAGCCGGCGCAGCGCCTGGAAGACCTCGCCCACGACGACCGGCGCAAGACCGAGGCTGGGCTCGTCAAGCAGCAGCAGGCGCGGCCTGCCCATGAGCGCCCGGCCGATGGCCAGCATCTGCTGCTGACCGCCCGAAAGCGTGCCCGAAATCTGGTAGCGCCGTTGGGCGAGAATCGGAAACAGCTCGTAGACGTGGTCGATTTCGTCGCGCCCGCCCGCCCGGTCCGCCGCGGCGATCCGCCCCAGTTCCAGGTTCTCCAGCACCGACAGCGGCGCCACAACCTGTCGGCCCTCGGGCACCTGCAGCAGCCCCGACCGCGCGATCCGGAAGGCGGGTCGGCCCAGAATCTCGCAGTCCAGGAACCGGACGCTGCCGGATTGCGCCGCCACCACGCCGCAGATCGCGTTGAGCAGGGTCGACTTGCCCGCGCCGTTCGGACCGATCAAGGCGAAGATCTCGCCCTCGGATACGTCCAGCGAGACGGACTTCAGCGCCTGGATCCCGCTGTAGGAGACGCAAAGGTCGGAGACATGCAGCATTCTCAGCTCCCCAGATACGCTTCGACGACGCGCGGGTCGGAAACGACAGCATCGGGCGCGCCCTCGGCGATGAGCCGGCCCGAGGCCAGCACGTAGACCTGGGCGCAGAGCCGGCGCACGAAGCGCATGTTATGCTCGATCAGCAGGATGCCCACGCCGCGGCGGGCGACCGCCTCAAAGATCTCGGCCAGCGCATAGGCTTCTGCGTCGTTCATCCCGGCCACCGGTTCGTCGAGCAGCAGCACTTTGGGATGCATGGCAAGCGCGCGCATCATCTCGATACGTCGCTGATGGCCATAGGATAGGCTGCCCGCGGGATGCCGGGCGAAGTCGATCATGCCGAATTCTTCCAGGAGCTCTTTCGCCTGCGCCTCGAGCTTGCGGTTTTCACGATAGACCGACGGTGCCCACAGCAGGTTGGCGAAAAGCGTCGTCGTCTCGTGCCTGTGAAAGCCCGAAACCACGTTTTCCAGAACCGTGGAATGGGGCAGCAACCGGATATTCTGGAAGGTCCGCGCCACCCCGAGATGCGCCAGAGTTTGCGCGTCGGCGGTGGTGACCTCCTGCCCCTCCATCCGGATCGTCCCCCGGCTGACGCGCAGCAAGCCCATGATCATATTCACCACGGTGGTCTTTCCGGCGCCATTGGGCCCGATCAGCCCCGTGATCTGCCCTTTCGGCACTGACAGCGACAACTCCTGCACTGCGGGAAGCCCGCCGAAATCCTTGCCGATACGGTCGAGTTCAAGTCCGTTCATGCCGAGATCCGCTCCTTTTCCCGCCACGTCCTCCGGTTCTCGCGCACCACTTTCTTTTGCGAAAGCTGCTGGCTGCGCAGCCGGCCCAGCATCGTGTCCACGATACCGTGCGGCAGGAATATAATTGACAGCATCAGCACCGCGCCCTGCAGGACAGCCCGGTATTCTTGAAACCCACGCAGAAGCTCCGGCAGGATGGTCAGCACGATTGCACCGAGGATGGGACCAAAGACCGACACGCGACCGCCCAGCACGACCATAGCCAGCACGATGGTCACCAGATGGAAGCCGTATTCGGTGGGCACGATGGAATAGCTCGAATAGGCATGCATCGCGCCCGCCAGAGCGCCGATAGCGCCGGACAGGACGAAGGCGATCCGGTGGTGCCTGGTCACAGAGATTCCCAAGGACACGGCAACCGTCTCGTCTTCGCGGATGATGTCAAAGCTGCGCCCGAGGCTCGACTTCCCCATGACGATGAGTACGTAGCCCACGACCAGTACGGCGATAAACATTTCGGTCAGATGCACCGCGCGGGGTATGCCATTGATCCCGAGCGCGCCACCGGTCATCGTTGTCCAGTTCAGCGCGACCGACAGGAAGATCTGTACCAAGGCGATGGTGGCAAGCGCCTGAAAGACACCGCGCAGGCGCGCCAGCGGCACCGCGACAAGCGCGCCGAAGGCCGCGCCGCCGAGCGTGGCCAGGACTATTCCGAAAATCGGATCAACGCCGTAGCTCACCGACAGGATGGCCGCGGCATAGGCGCCGAAGCCGGCGAAGGCTGCGGTCCCGAGCGAGAACACACCTGCACGCAGAACGACGTACTGGCTGAAGGCCAGAAGAACATTAAACAGCGCGAACTCGAACAGCGGGGCATAACTCTTCAGGAAAATCATGTGCGCGAAACCCTTACCGCGGTGCTCATGGTTCCGAACAGACCGGTAGGCCGGACCAGAAGGATGATGAAGAGAAGCGAGAATACGACGATCTCAGCAACTCCGGCGGAGACGTAGGAGATCGTCAGCGTCTGGATTATCCCAATGAACAGCCCTGCGATAAGCGCGCCGGGAATGCTGCCGAGACCGCCCAGGATTATCACGACGAAGGCGCGCATCAGGAATGGTTCTCCCATCATGAAATGAACCGTGTTGAAGGCCAGCCCGATCAGCACACCTGCGATTCCGGCGAGCGCCCCCGACAGGAAGAAGACTTGGAAGTTGATCGAAGTCGGATTGATGCCGAGCAGCTTCGAGGTCCGCTCGGAATATGCGACGGCCCGGACCTGCCGGCCGTAAGAGGTGCGGAAAAGATACCAGAACAGCCCCACGACCATCAGCACGACGATGCCCATGATGACGAGTTGCAGAAGCTGCACGCGCACCCCGAAGATCTCGAAGATTCTGATGGGGAAGGTGTCGAAGGGGAAGCGAAAGACCTTGGTTTGCGTGTATTCCTGCGCCAGCGCCAGCAGGATCAGATTGGCGCCGATCGACGATACGATGGCCGAAAACTCCGGCGCGCCGCGCCGTCGCAGCGGCCGGAACGCCACATAGTCGAGCAGGACCGACAGTACCCCGCCCGTCAGGGCGCCTACGACAAGGGCCACGCCGAACGGCATGTCCAGTTGCGTCACGATCATGAGCGCGGCGATCGCACCCCACATGAACACCGAGCCGTGGGCCATATTCATGATGTGGTTCACGCCGAACAACAACGTGAAGCCGAGCGCGAAAAGCCCGTAGACGCTTCCCACGACGACTCCGTTCACAAGCTGTTGAGCCAGCAAATCTCCCCTCCCCCTTTACGGCCACCCTTGCTCCAGACCGGCCAGGTGCGGCACTCTTGCTGCCAATGTGTGGGGTTTCTTCTTCCAGGGATGCCCCTCAACAGAGGGACGCAGGGCATATGGCTTTGGGCTTCTATCACCACGGTGTGTGCCCAGGGCTGGCCAAACCCGAAATGAGGATCCCCATGATCTACGAAATGCGGCAATACCTGATCGACCGCGGCCGGATGCAGGACAATCGCGCCCGGGTGACGCGCCATCTTCCCGCGCTCTTCGAGGCCCATGGCATCCGTGCCGTCGGCCGTTGGGAGGTGCTCGCAGGTCCGCGTTTCCCCATGTACTGCTACCTCATGGCATGGGAGAGTATGGCCGAGCGACAGACATGCTGGGGCCGCTTCTACGCCGACAGCGAGTGGACGCGCGTCCGCGCCAAGACCAACAACGGCAGCGAGCTCGTCCAGGCCAACACGCAATTTTTTCTCACCCCGCGCGCGCTGCCGCCCGCATCGCGGGCGACTGTGACAGGGCCAGAACGGATCTATCAGATGCTGATCCTTCGCACCGCCATCGGCCGAGCGGCGGAGCTGTCCGCATTTCTGGATGACACTTACATCCCCTGCGCCGAAACCGCGGGAGCGAACGTCGTCGGCGTGTTGGATGTGTTGAGCGGGTACGAAGCGCCGTCGCTCGCCATCCTGCTGCGCTGGCCTGATATAGCGGCCTGGAAGCAGGGTTGGCGCCGGTTTGACGAGCATCCCGCCATGATCGGCGCCCAGGCCGACCAGAGGGCGCAGCTTGGCGAGACCCTGCTGCAGCGCGCCGACGCATTCATCATGGAGCCCGTAGTCGGCAGCGCCCCGACGGAGCGTCTCTGACTGCGGCCCGCCCCCGGCGAAGGACGGCCTTATCCTGCACCAGCCCGAGTTTTTTGGAACACCTTCGCTCTCCCCCGGTCGACCCCCTGGATCAGACCGGTTGGACTGCTGCTAGCGGGGTAGGCCCCGACCTCGATCAGAGCGACGAGGAAAGCAAAGACGATGATGCGGTCAGCCTTTCGACCGGCTATGCGAAGACGAATTCGGAGCTTGCTCTCGGCCGTTTGCACCTCGACGATATGGATGCGAAAGAAGCAGACCGGATAGTTCCTCACCTTTTTCTTCCGCTGTTCGTCACCATGCGCGTCTGGCAGGCGCGCATGAGAGGGGGATCGTCCCACACAACGGGGACTATCCGGCACCTGAAAGGCAAGTAAACTTATCCGGGAACCAGAACGCGAGGAAGCGACATGACACTCACCGATATAGTCCGTGGTCGGGAAGTCCCGACACTCGATGTCGATCCCTATTCCGACACTGCTGTCGAAGATCCCTACAGCTTTTACGAGACGCTCCGTGAAGCCGCTCCGGTGGTCTATATCCCCAAATACGACTGCTACGCCGTAGGCCGCTACGAAGAGACGGCACGTGTCGCATCGGACTACGAATGCTTCACCTCCACCGGCGGCATCGGCCTGACCGATATCCGCAAACCAGGCCACCTTCGGCCGCGCAGCCCGATCACAGAGGTGGACCCTCCCGAACATACCGCCGCGCGCAAGGCGCTGATGCGGATCATGTCTCCCAAGGTGCTGCGCGATTGGCGGGAAGTGCTCACCACCGAAGGCGAAGCCCTGGCCGAAAAGCTCATCCAGCAGGGCGAGTTCGACGGTGTTCGCGACGTGGCCGAAGCCTTTGTCCTGACAGTTATCCCGCGTCTTGTCGGCCTCGATATCCCGGCCGAGAATCTGATCATCACGGGCGAACTTAACTTCAACCAGATGGGTCCTGCCAACGAACGTCTGAAACAATCGGTCGAGCGGGCGGAACCCTATATGGAATGGTACAATCATGCCTTGAAGCGTGAGAACATGCTTCCCGGCGGTTTCGGCGAGCAGATCTATCTGGCCGAGGATGCTGGCGAGTTCCCACCGGGCACTGCATCGCTCCATGTCCGCTCCTTCTTCCGTGCGGGGGTCGACACCACGATCGCGAGCATCGAATACACGCTCAAGCATCTGGCCCAGAATCCCGAAGCCTATCAAAAGATCCACGAGGACCCGACGAAGATCAAAGGCGCCTTCGAGGAGGCCCTTCGGCTGGATTCCCCGGTCATGGTGCTTTGGCGCGTCGTGAAGAACGACATGGAGCTTAGCGGCTACGCGCTCGAAGGTGATAAAAAGATCGGCTATTTCATGGGCGCTGCCAACCGGGATCCCCGCAAGTGGTCCAATCCCGACACTTTCGACATCGAGCGCAAGACCGCCGGGGTCCATCTGGCCTTCGGACACGGCATCCACACCTGTGTGGCGCAAATGATCGCCCGCATGGAGGCAGAATGCGCACTGGGCCCGCTGGCCCGCAAGGCGCGTAAACTGGAGCTGACCGCGGCACCGACGATCCGCTATGTGAACACGCTTCGCACGCTGGACGCGCTTCCGCTGCGCGCCACTCCCACCTGATCGGACCGCCGCCACACTTCAATTCAAAGGGAGGAAAATCCGTGTGGGTATCGACCAGTTTCTACATTCGCAAACCGGACATGACCCGGCAAGAGTTCTCCGACTATTGGCGCGACGTTCACGGCCCGCTGATCGCCAATAATCCCAAAATCTCACGCTATATTCGCCGCTACGTGCAACACCACCTGGCGCCGAACGAAAGCGTGCCGGGAGTGATCGAGCTGGCATTCGACGGCTTCTCCGAGGTCTGGTTCGGCTCGATGGAAGACCGTTCGCACATGTTCGACGAGCCGGATTTCCGCAACATCATCATTCCGGACGAGGCGAACTTTATCGACCTGTCGAAGACGCGCACGTCGATGTCGGACCAGCCGGTCCTGCAGATCGGTGACCGGATCCTGAACCAGCCTGCGTTCGGGCGCGTCACGGCGTCCTGAGCAACCGCCTCAAAAGACGAAGAAGGTTAACCATGAGCAATAATCGACGCATCGCCCTGATCACCGGAGGGGCCAGTGGGCTGGGCTTGGCCACCGCCACGAAACTCGCCGAGCAGGGTATTTCTGTCGCCATTGCGGATCTGGACGGCGACAAAGCCGGAGCGGCGGCGCATTCGCTGCCCGGCGGCCCGCATATGGGGTTGGCGATGGACGTCTCGAACGAAGCGGCGGTTGAGGCGGGTTTCACTGCCGCCGAGACAGAGCTTGGTCCCATCGCGGTCTTCGCCAATTTCGCCGGCGTGCTTCGCATGGGAAACGGCACCGGCGCGCTGACGGAGCTGGAGCTGGACGAATGGGAGAAGATCTATGCCGTCAACGCCCGCGGTTCGTTCCTGGGCGTCAGAGAAATGGCCCGGCGCCGGACGAAAACTCCCGTTGAGCATGGCCGGATCATCCTGGTTTCGTCCAGCAACGCGCAGATGGGCGGCTATCAGGGCACCGCAGCCTACTGCTCGTCCAAAGGCGCAGTTCTGTCGCTGATGAAGATCGCAGCGCGCGAGCTGGCGCCGCTGGGGATCACCGTCAACGCCATTGCACCGGGTGCGATCGACACACCGATGCTACGCTCCGCAACCAGGGAGCGGACCGACGCCGATGTGGCCTATTCCGGGATAGAGCGCATTCCGCTGCGCCGCGTCGGCCGCCCGGAAGAGATCGCAGCGGCAGCAGCCTTCCTTGCTTCAATCGACGGCGGCTATGTGACCGGCTCCACCATCGATGTAAACGGCGGGATCCGCATGCAATAAACTGGAAAACCGGAGCGCGCCCCGGCGGGCACCTACCGGCTTTACGGCGAAATGGGAGAGATCCAATGATCGAGTTTTATTTCTGGATGTCGGCGAACGCCTACAAGGTGGCGATGTTCCTCGAAGAGACCGGGCTGCCCTATCGCGGGATTCCGGTGGATGTCTCCCGAGGTCAACAATACGGCGAGGAGTTCTCGCGGATTGCGCCGAACAACAAGATCCCGCTGATCGTGGACACGGCTCCCGCCGACGGCGGGGAGCCGATCACCATTTTCGAATCCGGCGCGATCCTTTGGTATCTTGCCGAAAAACAGAACGCCTTTCTGCCCTCGGATGCGCGAGGCCGAATTGCCGCGCAGCAATGGCTGTTCTGGCAGGTTGGCGGCCTTGGCCCCATGGGCGGACAGGCAATTCATTTCCGCAACTTCGCCCCTGTGCAGATCGACTATGCGATCACCCGCTATCAGACCGAAGTGATACGTCTTGTCGGCGTGCTGGACAAGCAGCTCGCCTCCACCGGCTATGTGCTTGACGACTACTCCATTGTCGATATGGCCTGCTATCCTTGGATCGTGGCGCATCTGCGGCGAGAGCAGCTCGACCTGACGCCTTACAAGAACGTCCTCGACTGGAAGAACAGGATCGCAGAGCGGCCGCGCACCCAGCAAGCCTACGTCAATGTCTCGAAGGTCATCGAGGGACCGCTGCCGAAGAGTTTCAGCGATTACAGCGAAGACGCGCGCCGCATCCTTTTTGGCAACCATGCGGTCCCCTGACCGCCAGACAGGATTTATCGTCCGATAAGCACGTCACGATCCCGCAGAGGTCGTGGCGCCGCCATTGCTGGTACGATCGCCTCGCCAAAGATGCGTTTGGATCGCTTCTGGACCGGTCCCCGACTCAGCGATGAGCGTCGAACCCGCCCTCGAAAGCCCTCATGAATTGCAACGGATTGGCGTATTCTTTCATCGTGCGGATCTTCCCATCGTCGATGTGGAAGACGCAGACATACTCGTTCTCGTAGATGCGCTTGGTCTCGCCCACAAGACTGCGGGCATGCGCTTCAATGATCACCACCCCGGATGCCTCGGTCTCGTGGATGGCGTCGATCCAGAAGACATGGTCGCTACGGTTTTTGAACGCTGTCCGATAGTGCTCCATGATCTCCTCCCGGCCCTCGAAGGCCGGCGTGACGAACTTGCCGAATCCTTCGGGCGGAAACGGAATGATGTTCACTCCGTCCTCGTGCCAGATCCGCTCGAATGCATCGAGATCCCGTTTCATCAACAACGTGAAATAGCTGAGAGCAATGTTGACCGCTTCGCTGGTAGAGTGGACCTCGTCTGCACGCGCCATGTTATCCTCCCTTGGTTGCTAACTGTGCATGCCTATCGCTGATAGCGCGCCCCTGCACAGGGCCTGGAGCGGGTCGCATAGTTGTTGAAGCAGGGTCCGTTTCGCCGCCCCCGAGCGGACATCCAGCACAACATTGCCCAACGTCCGGCCCCCTTCGACCGCCTCGATGATGGTGTCGAGCGTGAAGCACACACCGATTGTATGCTTGAGCCTCGCGTTTTTCTTCCGACTTCATCACATAGACCCCGAAGAACTTGATCTCGAGCGAGCGCAGCGGCAGGATCGCAAAAGGCAGGCGCCGCCCCGAGCGTTCCCGCTTCGTCTGGACACAAACGTTGCCTCAAGGACATAGCAACACGGGCCGCAGGAAAGGTCCCTTGCGATGGGGACCGAGCCCTCACTATGGTCGGGCGGGCGGTGCCCGTCACGCAGGAGAGGGACAAATCCCCCGGCTGCCGGATGCGAAAACATGGGCATCAGTCTGATCGAGGAACGACCCATGACAATGGTAGCGATGAGAGTCCACGAAAATGGCGGCCCCGAAGTGATCGTGCTGGAGGAAATCACAGTCCCAACGCCGGGCGCCGGCGAAGTGCTCGTGCTCCACAAGGCCATCGGCGTGAACTATTCCGACATCAACGTGCGGCGCGGCGGTTTCTATACGAAGATCCATTCCGGTCTAGCCCATGAATTTCCTCTCATCCTCGGCAACGAAGCCGCAGGCGTGATCGAGATGGTGGGAACCGGCGTGCGGGATTTCCGAATCGGGGACCGGGTGGCCTACGCCGGCATGCATGGCGAGTTCTTTGAGCAGACCGGCGCCTATTGCGCGCAGCGCGCCGTGCCGGAGGACCGGCTTGTCCGTGTTCCCGACGCGATCAGCTTCGAGCAGGCCGCGGCCATCCTGCTGAAGGGCAGCACAGCCTCGCTGATCATCAATCGGCTTTACCGACCGGCGGCCGGCGATACGGTGCTGATCCATGCGGCCGCCTCGGGCGTGGGCTCGCTGCTGTGCCAGTGGGCCTCGCATCTGGGGGCACGGGTGATCGGCACGGTGGGCTCCGCCGCAAAGGCGGACATCGCCCGACACAACGGCTGCGAGCACGTCATCCTCTATCGCGAGACCGACTTCACCCAGGCGGTACGCGCGCTCGTGCCCCAGGGACTGACAGCCGTTCTGGATGGCGTGGGCAAGGATACGTTCGAACCGTCGCTCGCCCTGCTGGGCCACTTCGGCAAGGCGATCAATTACGGCAACGCTTCCGGGCCGGTCGCACCTCTGGACATCCAGGCGCTTGCAAGACGCTCGCTGTCCGTCGCGCGCGCCGGGGTGCAAGGCCACATCCACAGCGCCGAGGCCCTGAGGGAAGTGGCGGATGAGCTCTTTGCGTTGGTGGCGTTGGGGGCGCTGCGGCCGCATATCTCTGAAACCTTCGCGCTGAAGGATGCGGCAGAGGCGCATCGCAGGCTCGAAAGCGGCAGCGTCGCCGGGACGGTCCTGCTCATCCCCTGAAGTCCGGCCCACACCCATGCGAGAGCGGCCAAAACCGCGAATCTCTCCCTACCAAAACCGGGGTAAAATGTCCGAGGATCGACGGCCCTCCATATCAAAATGACATTGAATATCTTTATTATATCATATAACTATCTGTTATTTTTAAAGAAATTATTATTTTCATATATCAATAATATCATATTGCAATAATTCTGACTTTCCATCATCATGCGTGAAAGCGCAAAAAAGCGCGGTCATTCGTGGGAGGAAAAACGATGACACTTGTCGCCAACGTCGCGGCCGATCATGCAGAAGCGGGTAGGCAGGTCGATCTTGCTCAAATTATCCAGGACATCGGCGAAGAAGAGTTCTTTTCCAGCCTTTTCAATGCATTGAACAAACTGCTTGGGGTCGATTACCTGGCCTGCTACAGGCACAGCGACCACCAACTTCAGGAAATCTCGAGCGAGACGACCGCCTCGGCGCTGATCCCGAGACCGATCATGTGCCAGCTTCAGAACGTGAGGCGGTATCTGATGCAAGCCGATCAACTGCCACGCTTCGCTGTGGTCAATCTGCTCGCGGCCGAGACGGTCAAAGGCTTCACGCCGCCCAGCTTCTCGGAAGTTCTGATCTTTACCAAGAGGGGAGCCGAACGTTTCTGCATCCGTGTCTTGCGCCACAACCGGCGCCCACCCTTGTCACGCAGCCTGCTCGGCGAGATGGAGGAACGTTTCTCGATCCTGCTGACGATGCTAGCCAAGCACATCAACCTGGCCCGCCAGAAAACTGACCTGACGCCGGCGCTTGCCTCCGGCAAGATGATCGAAGATTGCCTGCTCAATGCAACAGATCTTTCGCGCCGCGAAAGCGAGGTCTGCTCGCGCATTCTTCTGGGCGCCACGACCTGTGAGATCGCCGAGGAACTGGGGATCGGCAAGGAAAGCGTTATGACATATCGCAAGCGGGCCTACCGCCGTCTGAGCATTTCAAGCCAGCGCGAACTTCTTGTCTGGTATATCGAGGTCTGGACGAACTGGAGCGCGGAACAGACGCTGCAGCGCCGGACCTGCCGGCGGTTCGCATCGCACTGACCGCCAGCCAATCGCGGCCGGCCAAATGGACCTCGCTTGCCACAATGGTGGGGTTGGCGAGACGTTGCCAGAGATCGGGACACTCGCCAAAGGCGATCTATCCGATCGGCAGCACCAGGTGATCCAGACATAGAAATTCGGACCCAGATGGATCTCTCGGATCGCGCGTTGAAGGCG
Organism: Pseudochelatococcus sp. B33; assembly: GCF_053570585.1. NCBI lineage: Bacteria > Pseudomonadati > Pseudomonadota > Alphaproteobacteria > Hyphomicrobiales > Chelatococcaceae > Pseudochelatococcus > Pseudochelatococcus sp. B33. The sequence goes on from NZ_JBSEFH010000003.1 coordinate 217,707, forward strand.
CGAACGCTCGCCAGGGCGATCATCAGGCCGCCAAGAGGCTGAGAAGCCGCACAACGTCGGCGAAAGCTCCGCCAGTTCATCCAGATGCGAGGACAGAAGCGACAAGCACAAGGTGGATCGCGAAACGCGCCGAAATCGGAAAGCCTATGGGAATGCATGGCAAGGCGACCCGGGCGGCCCTTGCGCTGCGTTACCGGCTTGTGGCCGCCTGCAGGACGGTCCTATGGCGCCGCGAAGGAGAAGGAGGCTTTATTGAACACGATCAACGCACTCTCGAGCCAAATTGATATGGCTTCGACAGACATTGATCCTGAAGAAACGCGTGAATGGCTCGACGCTTATCGCGCCGTTTCAGCCACCGGCGGCAGCGCCCGCGCCGAGTTCCTGCTGCGGCGGCTGGAGGAGGAGGCCCGCAGCGATGGCGTATTCACCAGCGGCCAACCCTATTCATCCTACCGCAACACCATTCCGCTGTCCAAGCAGGGGCACTATCCCGGCGATCTGGAGATCGAGGAGAAACTGACCGGCATCATCCGCTGGAACGCGCTGGCCATGGTGGTGCGCGCCAACAAGGCCTATGGCGAGCTGGGCGGGCATATCGCGTCCTACGCCTCGGCGGCCGAGATCTTCGAGACCGGCTTCAACCACTTCTTCCGCGCCCAGAGCGAAGATTTTGATGGCGACCTAGTCTATTTTCAGCCGCATTCCGCGCCAGGGGTCTATGCCCGCGCCTTTCTTGAAGAGCGGCTGAGCGAAGAGCAGCTAGCCAATTACCGGCAGGAGGTCGGCAGAAACGGACTCTGCTCGTACCCGCATCCCTGGCTGATGCCGGATTTCTGGCAGTTCCCGACGGGCTCCATGGGCATCGGTCCGCTGAATGCCGTCTATCAGGCCCGCTTCATGCGCTATCTCCAGGCGCGCGGACTGGCCGATACCGCAGGTCGGCACGTCTGGGGCATCTTCGGCGACGGCGAGATGGATGAACCGGAATCCATTGCGGGCCTGACGCTGGCCGCACGCGAGAAGCTCGACAATCTGACCTTCATCATCAACTGCAACCTGCAGCGGCTCGACGGGCCGGTACGCGGCAATGGTCAGATCATCCAGGAGCTCGAAAGCCTGTTCGTCGGAGCCGGATGGAATGTCATCAAGGTGCTCTGGGGCTCGGAGTGGGACGGGCTCTTTGGCCGGGACAAAAACCTGTCGCTGCTCAGGCGGTTTGCCGAAACAGTGGATGGTGAATATCAAGATCTCGGCTCCAAGGACGGAGACTACAACCGTCAGAAATTCTTCGACCGTGATCCTGACACCAGGGCGCTGGTCGCGCATATGACCGATGCGGAGATCAACGCGCTGAAGCGTGGCGGCCACGACTTCCGCAAGCTCTATGCCGCTTTCGCCGCCGCCAAGGCACACAAGGGGCGCCCCACCGTTATTCTGGCCAAGACCAAGAAGGGCTACGGCATGGGCGCCGCCGGCGAAAGCCGCATGACGGCGCATCAGTCCAAGAAACTGGACATGGAGGCGCTGGTCGCCTTCCGCGACCGCTTCCGCCTGCCCCTGACCGAGCGCGATCTTGAAGAGCTGCGCCTCTACCGTCCGCCTGCCGACAGCCCCGAGATGCGCTATCTCCATGCCCGCCGACAGGAGTTAGGCGGCCATATGCCCCGGCGTCGGACACAGACGCAAGCCGATCGGCGCCCTTCCATTCCCGCTCGGGACAGCTATTCGAAATTCGCCGTCACGCCCGGCGGCAAGGAGATGTCGACCACCATGGCAGCGGTGCGGATGCTGAGCGCGCTGCTGAAGGACAAGATGCTGGGTCCGCGCATCGTGCCGATCGTCGCCGACGAGGCGCGCACCTTCGGCATGGACAACCTCTTCCGTCAGATCGGCATCTACGCCCCCGAGGGCCAGCTCTACGAACCCGAGGACTCCGGCAGCATGATGTTCTACAAGGAGGCCAAGAACGGTCAGCTTCTGGAAGAAGGCATCACCGAGGCGGGCGCTCTGTCGTCCTGGGTCGCGGCGGCAACTTCCTACAGCGTGCATGATACACCCGCCCTGCCCTTCTATATCTACTATTCGATCTTTGGCTTTCAGCGGATCGGCGATCTGATCTGGGCGGCGGCGGACCAGCGCGCACGCGGTTTCCTGCTCGGCGCCACTGCCGGCCGGACGACCCTCTCGGGCGAGGGTCTGCAGCACCAGGACGGATCCAGCCACCTTGTCGCCTCGACCATCCCGAACTGCCGCGCCTATGATCCGGCCTTCGCGGGCGAGCTGGCGGTCATCATGCACCACGGCATGCGCCGGATGATGGAGGCGCAGAAAGACGAATTCTACTACATCACGGTGATGAACGAGAACTACGTCCAGCCGGACCTCCCGGAGGGCGCGGAAGAAGGCATCCTGAAGGGGCTTTACCGCCTTGCCGAGCGCGGCAAGGCCAGCCCGAACCGCGTGCGCCTGGTGGGGTCGGGCGCCATCCTCAACGAGGTGATCGCCGCCGCGGACATTCTGGAACGGGAGTTCGGCCTTGCCTCGGAGATCTTCAGCGCGACAAGCTGGAGCGAGCTCGAACGCGATGCCCGCGATTGCGAACGCACCAACCGGCTGAGCGGTCCGGACAACCGCCGCACCAGCCACGCGATGACCTGCCTGCAGGGCACTGCGCCGGTGGTGGCGGCAACCGATTACGTGCGTGCTGTCCCCAGCCTGATCGCACCCTACATCGACGCGCCTATCACGGTTCTGGGCACCGACGGGTTCGGACGCTCCGCCAACCGCGCCGATCTGCGCGCCTTCTTCGAAGTGGATCGCAACTCCGTCGCGCTGGCCGCGATCGACGCCCTGGTCCGCGCCGGACTGGCTGAGCCGGAGCTTCACGCGAAGGCGCTGAAGACGCTGCAGGTATCCGCCGCAGTGCCGGCACCGTGGGCCGCGTGAGGGACCACCTGCCATGACTCAGCTTGTTGAACTGCGCGTGCCGGATATCGGCGATTTTCGCGATGTCCCGGTGATCGAGATCACGGTAGCGGCAGGGGACGAGATCCTTGCCGACGAGACGGTGATCGTGCTGGAAAGCGACAAGGCCACGTTGGATGTCCCGGCTGAAATCAGCGGAAGAATTGCAGAGCTGAAAGTGGCCGTCGGCGATGCCGTCAGCCAGGGTAGCGTGATCGCGCTGGTCGAGATCTCTGCAGACGCCACGGCACCCGAGCCCGCTGCCCCCTCGCCGGCCCAGGCCGTTCACGCACAGGTCCCTGCGGCTCCTCCCGCAGCAGCGCCAACCCCGCCTGCAGAGCCCGAACCGGCACGCACAGGTCCGCTCGCGCACGCCTCGCCCGCGATCCGCAAGCTGGCACGCGAGCTTGGTGTCGTCATCGCGGAGGTGCCGGGTACCGGGCCTCACGGCCGCATCACCCGCGAGGATGTGCAGCGGCACGTCAAGACACGTCTGACAGCAGCCCCGCAGGCTGCGAGACCATTACCTGCCGCCGAACTCCCGCCGTGGCCGCAGGTGGATTTCGAGAAATTCGGCCCGGTCGAGCGCGTGCCGCTTTCTCGCATCCAGCGTATCTCGGGGCCAAGCCTGGCACGCAACGCCATGGTAATCCCGCATGTCACCAATTTCGAGGAGGCTGATATCACGGACATCGAGGCCTTCCGGAAATCCGCGAACGCCGCCGACCCTGAGGCGGCGAGGCTGACCATCCTGGCCTTCTCGGTCAAGGCCTGCGTCTCAGCGCTGAAGCGTTATCCGCCCTTCAACGCGTCGCTGGTGGGCGACGATATGGTGCTCAAAAAATATTACAACATCGGGATCGCCGTCGACACGCCCGGAGGGCTGGTCGTTCCGGTGGTGCGCGACGCCGACAGGAAAAGCCTGCGCGAGATCGCGGCGGAGATGATCGCGCTCGCGGACCAGGCCCGCGGCGGCAAGCTGCCGCCACAGGCCATGCAGGGAGCGACGTTCACCATCTCGTCGCTGGGCGGGATCGGCGGCACGAACTTCACCCCGATTATCAACGCACCGGAAGTAGCGATCCTTGGCATGACGCGTGCGGCGATCCATCCCAAATGGAACGGTAGCGCCTTCCAGCCGCGGCTGATCCAGCCACTGAGCTTAAGCTGGGACCACCGCATGGTCGATGGCGTTGCGGCGGCCCGCTTTCTTGTCCATGTCTGCGAGATCCTGTCGGATTTCCGCCGGATCAGTCTCTGAGAGAGAGCAGGATGCAACACGACGTCACCATTCCTGGCACCGCTCGGCGCTGCCCATTGGTCGTTCTGGGCGGAGGCCCGGGCGGCTATACCGCCGCGTTCCGTGCCGCCGATCTGGGACTTGAGGTGACACTGATCGAAAAGCGCGACACCCTGGGCGGCGTGTGCCTCAACGTCGGTTGCATCCCTTCCAAGGCTCTCCTGCATATAGCGAAGGTCATCGAGGACGCAAGGGACCTGGGCGCGCATGGCGTCGCCTTCCCGGCGCCACAGGTCGACCTTCCCGGCATCCGCGCGTTCCGCGATGCCACGGTCTCGCGGCTGACGGGTGGGCTGGCCGGACTGGCACGGCGACGCAAGGTCCGCGTGCTGCACGGCACCGGGCGTTTCACCGGGCCGAACGAGATCGAGGTCGCCGGCGAGGATGGCATCATGCGACTTGGATTCGAACAGGCCGTCATTGCCAGCGGTTCCGAGCCGGTACGCTTGCCCATGCTGCCCGACGATCCGCGGGTGATGGACAGCACCGGCGCGCTGGCTCTGGACGACGTGCCGGAGCGGCTGCTGGTACTTGGCGGCGGGATCATCGGGCTGGAAATGGCCCAAGTCTATCATGCGTTCGGCAGCCGGATTACAATCGCGGAGATGATGGACCGGATCATCCCCGGCGCCGACAACGACATTACTGCCCCGCTGATGGGCCGCATTGCGGCTCGCTACGAAGCAATCCACCTGAGCACACGCGTAACCGAGGTCCAGGCAACCAATAGCGGGCTCCGCGTTACCTTCGAGCAGGTCCAGGAGATGCATCAGGCGGAGTTCGACCGCATCCTTGTCGCGACGGGGCGCCGGCCCAACATCGCCGCCATCGGTGCGGAACGGGCAGGATTGAGTGTCGACGAGCGCGGTTCTCTGCAGGTGGACGCGCAAATGCGCACCAATGTGCCGCATATCTTCGCGGTGGGCGATGTGGTCGGCCAGCCGATGCTGGCGCACAAGGCCATCCACGAAGGCAAGACGGCCGCCGAGGTCGCCGCCGGGGAAAAGTCGGCCTTCGATCCGCTGGTGATCCCTTCTGTCGCCTATACCGACCCCGAAATCGCCTGGGTCGGCCTGACCGAAACCGAGGCGAAGGCCCGCGGCATCGCCTATCGCAAGGGCAGCTTCCCTTGGGCCGCCTCGGGCCGGGCCCTGTCCCTGGGCCGTGGTGAGGGGTTGACCAAGCTGCTCTTCGATCCAGAAACCAAGCGCGTTCTGGGCGGGGCCGCGGCAGGACCTGGAGCGGGGGAGCTCATGGCGGAAATCGTGCTGGCGATCGAGATGGGCGCCGTAGCAGACGATATCGGCCATTCGATCCACCCGCACCCCACCCTTTCAGAAACGGTCGGGCTCGCGGCCGAGGCGTTCTCCGGCACACTGACCGATCTTTAATCCGCAAAAGGGCCGTTTGCAGGCGCGCCGGGCAAGGTCTTTACAGGTTGCGCGGATCAGCTTCGCAGCAGGGCCATCAGATCGGTGTCCGGGCTCGAGACGCTTGCGGGATCCACGCTCTTGCCCTGGGCCAGCAGACGACGCGCCAGCATGTAACTGCGCGCATCGTTGATCGCGTCGACGCTCAGCAATTCAGTCCGGCGGAAATACCAATGCGATTGCGCCTCGCCTGCGCCTCGCCGCACGACCACCTGATCGTAACCCGTGTTGAGGCCGGCGATCTGCAGCTTCACATCGAACTGGTCGGACCAGAACCAAGGTACGGGCGCATAGTCCTCCCCCTGCCCCAGCATGTCCTGCGCGACGATGGCGCTTTGATCCACAGCGTTCTGCACGCTTTCAAGCCGGATTCGTCCATCGCGATACGGGAATGAGGCGCAGTCGCCAGCAGCCCAGATTCCCGGTATGGAGGTCCGTCCCCGCCTGTCTACTACAATTCCGTTATCGATCTGCACGCGAGCGCTCTGTGCGAGCTCCGTATTCGGGATCACACCGATTCCGGCCACAACAAGGCCAACGTCGACGGTTTCCCCGTTCGTCAGCACCGCCCCTGTGACGGTATCCTCGCCCAGCAATTCAGTTACGCCCGTGCTTTCCATAATGCGCACCCCCCGGTCTGTATGGAGCTTGCGGAAAAAGGCGCTAGTTTCGGCCGAGGCCACCCGCGTCAGAATGCGCGGTGCGTTTTCGACGAGCGTAACGGCCATGCCAAGGCTGCGGAATGCCGCCGCAGCCTCCAGCCCGATATAGCCGCCGCCGATCACCAGTGCCGCACTGCAGGAGCGGCTCAGCCGCATCATGCGATCGACATCGGCACGCGTCCGGACGTATTGAATGCCGCCGAGATTACGGGACAGCTCCACCGGCAACTGGCGCGGGCGCGCGCCGGTGACCAGTGCCAGCTTGTCGTAGGTCAGCGTCTTCCCCCCGAAATAGACGGTCCGGTTCACCGGGTCGATCGCCTCTACACGGCAGGACAACCGCAGTTCGATATCGCGTTGGCGGTAGAATTCGGCACTGCGCAGCAACATCCGCTCCGCGGACAATTGTCCAAGGAAATAGGCCTTCGACAGCGGCGGGCGCTCATAGGGCAAGTCACTCTCGTCGCCCACCAGGTACAGGTCGCCCCCGTAGCGCGCTTCCCTCAGCTTGGCAGCCAGTGAAACACCGGCGTGGCTTGCTCCAATGATGACGATATTCTCAGAAGGCATCTCAGTCTTGATTTCCGTGATAATCCCGATGACAATCTACCCAGCTGTCAGGCGCCGGGCTGTCCCCATCGATGGGACGGAGCAAGTGGCGTCGTTGCAGTGCCGAAAAGCCCGCCTTCGGCATGGACATAGACGAAGAATGGCGCGATACGTACCGCGGTCATCAGTCGGGCAAGCTTGTCAAGTTTAAGCGCCCTTACTGCTGCTTCGCTTCGGCGATCAGTAATCTGACGCCCCATGTTTGCCGCTTCGTTGTAGCGAAGCACACAAATGCATCATTCGCCGTGCATGAATCTTGTCAACCATGTCGCCAACCCCGTCCCCACGGACGGTGACAGTTGTGACAGGAACACCTGCTATGTCTCGGCTGGATTTATGATCGGACAACAAGCTCCGTAAAGAACATCGGATCTTTGCCGGCGCATGATACCGCGGCAGGCCGCGCCCGTAGTATCTCCTAAGCATCAGCCGCCGAACGAGATGTCATAGCCAGCAGCAACGCCATTTCGAAACCAGAGGTGAGGAATGTACCGACGAATCGAAAAAATCATTGGGATCGTCGCTTCGATTCTCCTATTTGCGCTGATGCTGATTACTTTCCTGGATGTATTGGGCCGCAATGCATTCAGCCGTCCCCTTCCCGGCGCCTCCGAACTGACCGAGATCCTGCTTGCCGTTGTCATCTTCCTGATGCTACCGCAAGTCGCAATCCGCAATCGACATATTGTGGTTGATCTTGTGGAAAGCATGATCAACAATCGTACACGCATTTTCCTCGATATGTTTGCAGCGCTTGCGAGTGCGATTTTCTTCGCGCTTGTTGCTTGGCAGATGTGGGCGCTTGGCACCAAGGCATTCGGCTACGGCGATGCAACCCCAACGCTTCATATTCCGCTCGGCCCCATCCTCTATGGAGTGGCGATACTCTCCGCGATCAACGCAATCGCCTTCCTCCTGACCATCCCGATAGCAGGGTCGGACAGGCGCCGTGAATTGGCCGGCTCGGATGAGTCCTACGAATCGGCCGAAACGCCCAGGATTGTGTGACGACAGGATTTCTCCCATGTTGGCAGCCGGTTCCGGATTTCTATTTTCCTTCCTTCTGATCTTCATGCGCGTACCGATCGCCGTTGCTCTCGGGCTAACCGGCTTCATCGGTTTCGGCCTGCTGATCGGCTGGAAACAATCCACCGTCATGCTCGCGCTCACGACGCGCGACGCTTCGATGTCCTACTCGTTGGTCGTCATTCCGCTCTTCGTCCTGATGGGTAACCTGATCGCCGGTACCGGCGTGTCGCGGGAAATATATCGGGCCGCCCAGGCGTTCATCGGCAGCCGGCGCGCGGGTCTCGCCAATGCGACGATTGTCTCGTGCGCTGGCTTCGGCATGGTGTGTGGATCGAGCGTGGCCACCGTCGTGACGATGGGCAAGGTCGCCCTCCCCTCAATGAGATCTTTCGGATATAGCGACCATCTCAGCGCGGGTACCATCGCAGCCGGAGCAACCCTTGGCATCATCATTCCGCCGAGCGTCCTGGCGGTCATCTATGGCGTGATGACAGAAACACATATCGGCAAACTCTATGCAGGCATGCTGATTCCCGCCTTTCTCGGCGTCATCGGCTACATGATCGCGATTCGCTGGATTGTGTATCGCGATCCGAATGCAGCTCCTCCCGCAGTTCGTGTCAATTGGTCCGAAAAGCGCGTAGCGCTGATACAGACCTGGCCCGTGATCGTTCTGTTCAGCCTGGTACTTGGCGGGATTTATGGCGGCTACTTCACCGCGGCCGAAGCGGCCGGCATCGGAGCATTCGGAGCGTTTCTACTTGCGGTGGGGCGCAAGAAGCTGACTTGGCGCTCCCTTCACGACATCCTGCTGGACAGCGCACAAGCGACGGCGATCATCTTTGGCCTCCTGATTGGCGCGCTCGTCTTTACCGAGTTCCTCAACTACACAGGTGCTCACACAAGCCTGCTGGAATTTGTGCAGGGCTCGGGCTTCTCGCCATTCACCGTCATCCTCTTCATTTGCCTGATCTACATCGTGCTTGGCGCATTGATGGAAGAGCTCTCGATGATCCTTCTCACGGTGCCGCTTTTCTTCCCCATCGTCGTCGGCCTCGGCTATGATGGCGTATGGTTCGGGGTGCTCGTCGTCGTCCTTTGCGAACTTGGCCTGATCGCGCCTCCGATAGGCATGAACTTGTTTGTTATGCGCAGCCTCGCGCCCGAAATCCCGATCAGTGCAGTGCTGAAAGGTATTGCGCCGTTTGTCGTGGTGGACATCATCCGCATCTTCATCATCGCGGCATTCCCGATCCTCTCGATGTTCCTGCCGAATCTCTTGTTCAATTGATCGGCCAATTCAGCTCATCGACCAATCATGGCCGCTTAATGGCGGTGGAAGGATCCACAACTTCAAGGTTATCGAGTGCCGCACCTGCCTGATGTCCAAATGACGCTTGAGTGAGGAGACGTTTCATGCAGCTGAAGGGTTCGTTCCGTTATCCGCCGATGGAAGGTGTGACGTTCGGCTCCCGCTGGAACGAGAGTCTACTCGGAGAGGTCGAGCGCCACGGCGCGCAACGCGTGCTGGTGCTCGCCAGCACGACGCTGGCAGGTAAGGCAGACCTGGAACGCAAGGCACGTGAGGTGTTGGGCAGCCGTCTGGCCGCTTTCCAGGTGGGCGTTCGGGCGCACACACCGCGCGAAGACGTGCTGACCGCTACCGAGCGAGCGCGTACGGTTGAAGCGGATCTCATTGTCACCATCGGTGGGAGCTCGATCGTCGATGCCGGAAAGCTTATAGTGCATTGCATTGCAAACGATGTGAACTCAATCGATGATTTCGATCGCGTGCTCAAATTACAAGCCGACAACAAGCTGCCGGTAGCGTATTCCATCCCCCTTGTTGCGATTCCCACCACGCTTTCGGGCGGCGAGTTCTCCCTGACTGCCGGCGCTACAGACACACTGCGTCAGATCAAGCAGGCCTATGCCCACCGGGATCTGATGCCGAAGGCGGTTATCCTGGACCCAGAACTTACGCTGCACACGCCAGAGGAGCTTTGGCTCTCCACCGGCATGCGCGGTCTGGATCACGCAGTCGAAGGCTATTGCTCGATTCTGGCGCATCCCTATTCGATGGCAGCGTCGATCTATGCCGTGAAGCTGCTGTCTGCGGGCCTGCTGTCCACCAAGCGCGATCCAGAGGATCTCGAAGCCCGGCTGAAATCGATGATGGGCATCTGGCTGTCCCTTACGGGGTACCAGTCGGGTGTGCCGTTCGGTGCGAGCCACGCAATCAGCTACGTGCTGGGTGCGGCTGCGAATGTGCCACACGGCTTAACCTCATGCGTCCTGTTGTCGCCGATCCTGCAATGGAACCAATCCGCAAATAGCGAGCGGCAGGCTGACCTCAGCACCGCCCTGGGCAATCCAAACAGGCCCGCCCATGAACTCATCCGCGCACTCGTCAAGGACCTTGGCCTCCCCCACAGCTTGCGCCAGGTGGGCGTGACTCGCGAGCAGTTTGACGACATGGCCGAGCGCTGTTTCAGCGCCCACTGGGTTCACAACAATCCGAAGAAGGTCCATTCACCGGCGGAAATCAAGGAAATTCTTGAACTCGCCTGGTAAGGCACACGAAAGGCAGGATAAATCGTATCGGGTTAAATTGCATAGGTAACAAAAGCTTTTGTTTGAGGGATCCAACAGTTTCAGTCATTAAACACTTGACTTCAACTGAAAAACGGGCCCCGGGAAGACATCTTCGCCGGTAGCCGAAGAATCGCAGATTGTGGAGGCGATTGCCGACAGCATGTACCATCCGTCGATGAAGGAGAGATGACGGATCTTGAGGCGCGGAAGTCCGAGCTGACAACCCTCCTCCAGGATGTTCCGGATGCGATGTCGGCGCTACTGCCGAGCGCATCGATGATCTACGCCCGGAAGATTGGCAAGACAGGTAAAACGACACAACCCTCAGCGTGTGCTGAGGGTTTGTCTGTATCTTTAATTGCGGGGGGGGGGGGGAGGGGGGGCGCAACCATCTTTACTTGCGATTCTTCTCGACGTATCGGTACCTCCTTGAACGGCTTACTTCCAAGGACGCCAGAGGGTTAGTACGAGCAGTGGTGTAGTTTCGGCGGCACATTTCCATTTTTCTATAAGCTTATGATACTATACAATTTTTTCTATGCAATTATGAGCACGGCACCTAATTCGCAATTACTGGTCAGAGAGCAACCGTCCTGACCAACCAGATGCTTCAGTTCAACGAATTCTCAGTTCGCGGCCACAAGGAACGCGACGCCATGGCTGAAACTGGCGGAACGTGACCATGTGCGGCTGCACGTCCGCCGGAAAGGAGGACAGACCCAAACGCTCTCCCTTCCCGCCTCTGCTCTCGCACCAGCTGAAACCCTGGCGCAAAGGCGCCGCCATGCCGATCCTCGACCAGCCCAAACCGCCGCAGAGGCGAATTTTCGCCAAGGTAATCGCTGCCACCATGGCATCGCGTTTTGGACGGGTTAGCTCACGAACGAGCCCGCAAGAACGCGCCGCCGTCCCGTGCTGACGCGAGAACCGCAAGAATTTCCTAGTCAGCGTGCAGAAGGCTCACCACATTGAGACGGCGGATTGCTGGGTTGGTGAAGCTCGTTGCAGATTCTGTGGAGGAAAGCACATCGTCTACCGCAACGATGTTTCCTGGCCAACTGCAAGGAGAGAGGCTTCCATGGAACCTGTCGAAACTTTCGAAGGACTTGAAGCAGCCAAGGATCGCACACGAGTATGGCGGCCGTGGCAGCTCAAGCAGTTCGAATTCTTCCATGCGACTGCAATCTCCGCTCCCCCTCGTCGGCATTTTTCGCGGGGCTATTTTATGCTTGTCTCCATACACGCAGGCATATCGGACAACCAGTATCGAAATAGCTATACAAGTGACCAGGGGCGCGAGGGCATGTTCCGTGTTTTCGAGCCCGAGGAGGCGTGGGTCTGTCAGCCCAACAACGCCACCTTCCAGGCGCTCACTGTCGAGCCTGCCTGGCTGCAGGAAGCCGCTGCGGGGATGCTTCATAGGGAGCGCTCCCTGCCCCATTTTCCCAGCCGGTGCCTCTTTGATCCGGCTTTGAGCAGGACCTTGCGTGATCTCGCCGCCAGTTCCCTTGCTCCGGCTTCCCGTCTGCAACAGGAAGAGATGCTCTTGCGCCTGCTTGCCCGCTTGCTCGGGCATGCCGAAGTGGCTGGAGAAAGTCCTCGGTCGGGAAAGGAACACCCGGCCGTCAAGCGCGCGAAGGAGTATCTTGAAGCGCATTACGCCGAGGAAGTGCCCCTGCAGGAGCTGGCCAATGTGGCTTACCTCAGTCCGTTTCATCTTGCTCGCGTCTTTCGCCAGACTGTTGGCGTGCCTCCTCATGCCTATCAGACGCAGCTGCGCCTGGCTCATGCCAGGACGTTGCTCGCCCAAGGACTCGATGTAGGCAATGTGGCCCAGGAAACCGGCTTTTTCGACCAATCGCACTTTGCGCAACAGTTTCGGCGGCACTTCTTTGTGAAACCAGGGATCTATCGCAAAACAGCAAGATATTCCTCGTAGGCATCACTTTCTATCGACTATTCTGGACATGAAATCTCGCCGCTCCCGACAGAAAAACAGGCAGGCGGGCGAGGAACTATTGCCAGTTTCATTGAAAGGAGAAGCAATGATAGCGCAAAGCCCGGAACATGCGATCGAGCTGATCGACAAAGCCTTCCAGGAGGCGGACGTTGAAGCTCTCATGAGCTTGTATGACGATTCCGCAGTCCAGGTCGATTATGTGGTAGCCGCAGATGGAACGGAGATACGGGGAAAGCAGGCCCTACGCGAGATGTACGCAGGCCTCCTCAGGCCCGGGCTCTTCACCGTCAAGCAAATCAAGACACATGTCGTGGAGGCGGACGGAATAGCGCTCTTCACGTCGAAGTTGAGCCTGAGCTTCGGAGAGAAAGAGCCGCGAACCTATGTCGCAACCATCGTTTTCCGACGCCAGCCGGACGGAAGCTGGAAAGACCTGATCGACAGCAGTCCGTCCGTCCTGGACATGTGACACGCGTCCTCCGGCAAGGAGGGCTTTCCTTCCAATATGGGCGACACAGAGAAGTTCAAGCCATGAAGATCGGCCTTGAGGGCAAAACAGCCATCATTACGGGCGCGTCAGCCGGGATCGGGTTGGGATGCGCGCGCGGCCTTGCCGAAGCCGGCGCCGCCGTCGTCATCGCGGCGCGCAAGCCGGACGCGCTGGCCAGCGCGCGCGACCGGCTGATCGAGGCGGTTTCGGGCGCCACCGTCCGCACCATCGCGGCAGACCTCGCGACCGCCGCCGGCTGCGCGGCGCTGGTCGAGGCCGAACCCTGCTGCGATATCCTGGTCAACAATCTCGGTGTGTTCGAGTCCAAGCCGTTCTTCGAGACCTCCGACGAGGATTGGGAGCGGCTGTTCCAGATCAACGTCCTGTCGGGGGTGCGGCTTTCGCGCGTCTATATGCCCGCCATGATGAACGCGGGCTGGGGCCGGATCGTATTTCTGGCCTCGGAGGCCGGCATCAATGTGCCGGTGGACTCGTTGCACTACGGCGCCACCAAGGCCGCCGTGCTGGCCTTGTCGCGCGGGCTCGCCAAGCTCGCCGGTCGCTCGGGCGTGACGGTCAACGCGGTGCTGCCCGGCGTCACCATGTCCGAGTGGATCGAGGCGATGATCCAGGGGTTCGCTGAACAAGCCGGGCAGAGCTTCGAGGAAGCGGCCCACGCGGCGGTGACGGCACGCTATCCGACGTCCATCACGCAGCGCGTTCATGCGCTGGAGGAGGTGGCCAATCTCGTGGTCTATCTCTGCTCGACCAAATCCTCCGCGACGACCGGTTCCGCCCTGCGCGCCGATGGCGGCATTATCGAGACGATTTTTTGATCATCTTGTTGATTCAAAAAGAGAAATAATCCGGTGACCAAGCTATCCGATATAAGCCGATCCGATACGGTCTCATTGGAGCAGATCCTTTCGAACATCGCCGGGCTCGCGCCGATGATCGCCCAGCTGACGCCCGAGATGGAGCAAGGCCGGCGGCTGCCGGAACCGATCGTGTCCGCGCTCAAGTCCGCCGGTATCTACGGCATGGTCGTGCCCCGGCGCTACGGCGGCCTCGGACTCGACGCGCCGAGCAGCTTCCGGGCGATCACGGCGCTTTCCCGGCTCGACGGGTCGGTAGGCTGGAATGCGATGAACGGCCATCTCGCGGCCCTCGTTCCGTTTCTGGGAACCGAGGCCCTCTGCGAGGAAGTCCACCGCGACGGGCAGTATCGCCTCATCGCCGGTTCGGCACAGCCGGCCGGCAGGGCCGAACGCGTCCCCGCCGGCTGGCGCGTCACCGGATCCTGGCCGTTCGCCAGCGGGTGCCAGGATGCCGAGTGGATCGGCGGCGCCTGCATCATGATGGAAGGCGGCGCGCCCGTCGCGTCGCCGGACGGTCAGGGCCCGATGGTCCGCTCCTGCCTCCTGCCGGCCGGCGACTGGAAGATCCTCGACACCTGGCATGCGTTCGGCCTCAGAGGCACCGGCAGCCACCACGTCACGCTGACCGACGCCTTCGTCCCGGACGCGAACTTCGTCGAGTTCCCGTTCGGAACCTCCTGTGCTCCGGACCGGACCTTCACCCGGTTCGCCGAGATGATGATGCTCGTGCACGGCGCCTTTGCCGTCGGTGTCGCCGAAGGCGCCATCGCCGACCTTGCCGCGCTGGCGACATCGGGCGTCCGCCAGATGTTCGCGGCCACGCCGCTCGTGGAGACGGAGCGTTTCCGGGAGGGTCTCGGCCGGCTCGACGCCGAGCTCAAGGCGGCACGCGCATTGTTCGAGGCCGAACTCGCCCGCGTCTGGAGAGATCCCGAACCCCGGACGGGGACGGGCATCCCCCGTGTGGTGGGGCAGCTGCAAACGGTGGTCTGGGTCACCGCGGCCGCTGTCCGTGTCGCGGAAGGCTGCCTCGAGCTTGCCGGAAGCAGGGCGGTCTACGAAAGCTCGCCGCTGCAGCGGCGGCTCAGGGATCTTCATGCCGCCTCGACGCATGTGTCGGTGCATCCGCGGCAGTACATCCCGGCCGGCGACGCGGTGCTCGCGCGCCTGTCGAACGCGAGCGCAGCGTCATGAGCGGCGGGCGCAAGGTCGCCGGCATCACCGGCGACCTTGCGGGGCATCGGCGCAGCGCTGGTGAGGGCCTATGTCGATCGGCATCTTAACGGATGTCGCCTGTCGCAAGCTGACCTTCGTTGCCTGCAAGCCAACGTTCGATCCGGCGCTGTTCAAGCCCCAATCCGGCCTGGATAGAGCGTCTTCGCGCCGATGCAGCCCAGCCAGTCTCGGATAGCGACCGACGGGCTCAACCACCCGCGCCACTACGCAAGTTCGTGCAGATGCTGCGACGACAGGCTTTCCACAAGCGCCTTTCCTTCTTCGCTCTCGGACCGAGCCGCAAGCTCACGCTGACGGGGAGAGTCGATATGCGTCTGCCAGTCGGCCTTGCTTCTCCAGGACGCCACGAGGACAAGAACCTCGCTCGCGGCATCGTCCTGGCACAGTCGAAAATCGAGGCACCCCTTCTCCTCGCGGGTCGGTGCCAGCAGACCCTGGCAGAAGGCGAGAACCTCATCGCGTCTGCCTGGACGGCACTTGATCTGCGTCACGGTGATGAACATGAGAAATTGCCTTCTTTTTCGTGGGAACCGGCATTCCGGGCGGACACCCGGGATACTTTCGAGTTCCGGCGGTTGTAATCGCCGAGATTGGCTGACGGGATTGGCTGACCTGGGCCGTACTTCATCTGCACGTGTTGTCACCAGCTGAGGCAACCGCCATTCACTAAGCAGGCCGGGTAGCGACCGCGAGAAGAACCGGCGAGACGATCCGGACCCGATCGCCCTCGGCGACGTCGTCGACGATACGCAGAATGGCGTCGTCGACCTTGCGTCGATCCTGGTCATCAAGCGCGGCATAGGGCGGCATGTAGCGATGCAGGTCATGCAGCTCGTCGAGGTAGGCACGACCGGCCGGCCCCCGCCAGACAGCCTGGATTTCCTCCACTCTGACATCGACGAACCCGACCGATTGCAGCTCCGTGGCGAGCCGCGCCGGATCGGACAAGGCGATGAACCCCTCCGGCGCCGGCGGCGGCGCCCGATCGGGAAACACCGCGCGCAATGCCTGGGCCATGATCACGAAAGGTCCACCCCCCGGCGGCCTGCGCCAGGTCGCAACGCACCCTTTGCCACCCGGGCGAACCACCCGGAACTGCTCCTGCAATCCCTTCCGCCAGTCCGGGAAGAATATGACGCCGAAGATCGAGAAGGCGGCGTCGAAGCTGCCGTCCCCGATTTCGAGGGCCTGCCCGTCCATCACGCGTGCCCGCGCGTCGGGAAACGGCGCCAGACGCTCCGACAGCAGCTGCACCATGCCCGGGGCGATGTCGATGCCGAGGACGGACGCGCCGCTGAACGCTGCCGGGATGCCCAGAGCCCCTGCGCCGGCGGCGATATCGAGCACACGCGAGCCGAAACCGACGAGCCCGACGCGGCGGAGAGCTTCCACTGCGACGGGTCCCGTGATGCGATGGCCCGTCAACTCATAAACACGGGCAAAGTCGAGGGTCATCTGCGGAGGCGGGAGGGGCGACGGGCCGTCCGGAATCCCGCCCGCGCTTCCGGTTGGCTGATTGACTGCTGCCGAGGGTTGTTGCATCCGATGCTCCTTTCGTGCGGTCGTAGCCGCTACGCCCGCCGTCACGGCGAGCGCAGCCGTGGCCGCCGCGCCCACGAGAACGTCTCTGCGAGAAATCAGGGTCACGATCGTCCCCCCGTTCGGGATGAACGCCAGACGGGAGCAAGCTCGACGATCGCCAGCGGTGACTCCGGCACGTCCCGGACATCGGCGACATGCCAGCCGCTATCCGCGCCGATCGTCTCGAACTCGGCCCGCGTCCGTTGGCGCCCGGTGCTCACGCAGAGCATGTGAATATCGAAAAGCTTGGCGAAATGCGGCTCGCTCGAGCTCGGCACCACCCATTCGATGACCAACAGGCGCGCGCCTTCCCGCGCCGATTTCCGAACGACGCGCAGGATCCGCCGGCATTCGTCGTCGTTCCAGTCGTGCAGGATATGTTTCATGAGATAGATGTCGGCCTCGGGTACGGCGTCGAAAAAGTCGCCGCCCCGATGGCTTATCCGACCGGCCAGCCCGTCCTTCCCCGTGATTCCGGCGTCGCTCGCGGCCGTCACCTCCGGCAGGTCGAAGACGACGCCTTTTGCCTCGGGACGGTCGCGGAGCAGCGCCGCCAGCAGGTAGCCCCGGCCGCCGCCGATGTCGCAGAAGAGTTTCGGCCCGGCATGTCGTCCTTCCAGACCTGCGCGCACCGCTTCCGCCTCCGTCGTGGAGTAGGAGGTCATCGCGTTCTGGAACACCTTCCCGAA
This sequence comes from Pseudochelatococcus sp. B33, assembly GCF_053570585.1. Lineage (NCBI taxonomy): Bacteria > Pseudomonadati > Pseudomonadota > Alphaproteobacteria > Hyphomicrobiales > Chelatococcaceae > Pseudochelatococcus > Pseudochelatococcus sp. B33. The sequence continues at coordinate 235,133 of NZ_JBSEFH010000003.1, forward strand.
GGCCGGACTCTCGCGCGCATGGTCGAAGATGCCGCGGCCGAATTCGCGCTTGAAGCCATCGTGCTCCCCGTCACGGACCAGCGCCGGCAGGTGGCGCCAGGCGGAATAAAGCTCCGGCCCTTCCTCCAGAAGCGCCATGCTGCGCAGCGATTGCGGATGATCGCTACGCAGCAGCTGACCGGCGCCGCTGAGGCGAAACCGGGCCTCTTCCTCCACGAGCAAGCCAAGCCCCGCCGATGCCCGCATCAGCCGATAGAGCAGCGCCTCGTCCGCGCCGATCTCGACGGCGACGTTCTTCACGGGCGATGAGCGCGATGCCGACAGGGCATCGTAGATGCCCAGCGCGACGCCCGCATACAGGGCCTGGCTGCGCCAACGCCCGGTCACCAGGTCGAGGATAGCCGTCAACTCATGGACGCGGGCGAAATCGTCGGGCGACGACCCGTTCCGAACCCATGCCAAACTTCCGGTGGGTTGAGCCCCCGCTGCCGATGACTGCTCCATCCGATGCTCCTTACGCGTGATCGCCATGCAAGCAATCGGGGCGATTCTAGTCAGAGCGGAGGCAGCGATCTTGGAGATTCTTGCGCAATGTCAGCGCCCGGCGGCCAACCGCGTCGGCGTGGTGCCGTAAACGCGCCTGATCCAGCTGCTCAAATGGCTCTGATCGGTGAAGCCGGTTGCGGCAGCGACCTGCGCCAGCGAGTCCTCGCCGGCACGCAGCAGCGCTCGCGCGCGTTGAAGACGCCGGCGAACGACATAGCGATGGGGACTTACGCCCACTGTTGCCCGGAAAAGGCGAGCGAAGTGGAAGCGGGTGCAGCCGACGACAGCAGCAAGGCTGTCGAGATCGAGCGGCTCCGCAAGATTGCTCTGGATGAAATCCTCAAGACGCTTCAGCGCCGCGGCGTGCATCCGCCCTTGCGGCGGTGCGGACGCAGTGGAGAGATGGTGCGCTGCCAAATGTTCGAGCAAGGCATCGGTGACGCTGCTCCAGAACAGCATGCCGTTCGGATGGTTCGCCGCGGCTTCGGCCTCCAGAGCGCACGCGATCCGCGTCAGGACCGGGTCCTGCCCATCCATTCGCTCGACGAGCGTGCCGGTATGAGCGGAGAGATCCGCCATCGCCAGCGTGAGGCATTCGGGCGACACCTGCAGAACGACACCCTCCATCGGACCGTCGAATGCCGTGAAATGCCGCGCGCCCGCCGGACAGACGCACAGGCAGCCAGGGCCGGAATGATGATTGAGACGCTTGCCTTCGATCATGTGTTCGGCGCGCACCGGCTTCGAGCACCCGATCCCGATCATGTGATGCGTCGTCGTACCGCTGATTGACGTCGCGCTGCCGTATGAGATGCGTGCGACTGCGACGCCATATTTGTCGGTCGGGCTGGATTGGACTGTCACTCGCGCCGTACCCGCTTCCTGAGGCACGACGATCATGCTGGAAGGATCGACAAAATGAATCGACGCATCCGCCTGCGGATCAGACCCTGGCATAGGCACCTCGTTGACCGGCGCCCCCCTCGTCGTCAATCGTGCACAAGGCCGTCCATTTCGGCAAGGGGCGTTGCTTCGAAGCGCCATGCCTGCTCGACGACGGCACTCTCCGGAGCGCCTGAACGCGCACGAACATGTAAGACCTCAACTCACCCCGGCATCTCTTCCCCCGGCAACTTTTGCACGTTCGCACCTGAAGGTTCAATTGCTTGGCAGTGCCGCGCCGCGAGGGTGAAACAACAACGAGCCGGGACGTCCGCCTTTACTTTCGCGCGCCTGAAAGCCGACCGTTCGCAAACGGCCAGATTCGGTCATGCCAGAGCCTGTTCTCTGATAAGATGTTACGAGGCCCCGCAGGCTGGCGGGCCTTCCGGCGGTCGCTCAGGCGACCATCTGCGTCCCGTTCTTCGCCGCCTTCATATACTTGACCGGCGGCAGTCCGAAGAAGCGGCCGTATTCCCTGGTGAACTGCGGCACGCTTTCATAGCCGACCGCGAAAGCCGCGCTGCTGACCGATACGCCGAGAGACATCATCATCCGCCGCGCCTCGATCAGACGCAGTTGCTTCTGGAACTGGAGCGGCGAGAGCGTGGTTACGGCCCGAAAATGCTGGTGGAAGGATGAGACGCTCATCCCGGCGACGGCGGCCAGCCGCTCGACCGGCAGGGGGTGCGCATAGTCCGCCCGAAGCACCGCGACGGCTCGCGCGATACGCCTGACATGGCCGTCGGGCAATCCGAGACGGCGGATCGCATCGCCATGCCGGCCGGCCAACAGCCAGTAGTGCATTTCACGCACGAGTTGGCCCTGAAGGATGGGAAGCGAGGATGGGCGATCGAGCAGGCTCATGAGACGCAAGGCCGCGTCCGCAACCTCTTCTTCGGTCTGGCTCACGCGCACCGGCGCCCGGTCCGATGCGGCCACGGCTTTCATCTGCACGGAAAGTTCGCCAATGACTGCTGGATCGAGTTCCAGCACGAGCGAATAGTATGGCTCGGCGAAGCTCGCACGCGTGATCTGACTGACGGTCGGCACGTCCGCCGTGATGAGAAGAGAGGCGCCGGCCGAAAAGGAAAAGCTGTCCGCACCCATCGCCACATGCTTCGCGCCCTGGACGACCAACGCGACCAGCGGCCGCGAAATGGCATGGTCGAGATCGCTGGGCATCGTCGCGCGTATGGCCGACAAGCCGGGGATCGGGGTTGGCGCGATGCCGTCCCGATCAGCATGAGCGTCGGCATGGCGACGCACGGCGTCGAGGAGCTTGGTCATGCGGCAACTCTAACAGAAGCGGGTTGTCCGCGCACCCGATTTGGAGGATCAAGCAAGAAACGTCGAGCTTTCGGCAACTCCGAGCGGCGTCCGCAGGGCAGATTGGTCTCGTCACGAGAAGCAAAGGAGACTGACCATGACAAAGATCGCCCCGAAAATTGCCATCGTCACGGGAGCCAGCCGCGGCCTCGGTCGCAACACGGCTCTCAGCATCGCACGCAAGGGAGGCGACGTCGTTATCACCTATCACAGCCGTGCCGGGGACGCTCAGGCTGTCGTCGAGGAGATTCAGGCAATGGGTCGCAAGGCAGTCGCCCTGCAGCTTGACACCGGCGCCGTCGCGACTTTTGCGGACTTCGCGGAGAGGCTCAAAGCAACGCTCCACCAGACCTGGCGACGGGACACGTTCGATCATCTCGTCAACAATGCCGGTCATGGTGAATATGCCCTGATCGCCGATACGACCGAGGCGCAGTTCGACGCCCTGGTGAACGTTCATTTCAAAGGCGTGTTCTTCCTGACCCAGGCGCTGCTGCCGCTGCTGGCCGATGGGGGCCGCATCGTGAACCTCTCTTCGGGTTTGACCCGGGTCGTCGCACCCGGTTTCGCCGCCTATTCGGCCGCCAAGGGCGCGGTCGAGGTGCTCACCGTCTATATGGCGAAGGAGCTGGGCGGACGCGGCATCGCGGTGAACGCGGTGGCACCCGGCGCGATCGAGACCGATTTCCTCGGCGGCGCCGTCCGCGACACACCCGACCTCAACAGACAGTTCGCTGACATGACCACCCTCGGCCGGGTTGGCGTGCCGGACGACATCGGGCCGATGATTTCAGGCCTGCTCACTGAGGACAATCGCTGGGTGAATGCCCAACGGATCGAGGTTTCCGGCGGTCAGGGTATCTGAGCGACCGCCGACATGGACCCCTGGCTGGAGGTCCCTCCGGCCAAGGTCATCTTGCTCGCGCGGCAATATCCTGATGGCGGCCGGCTTTGGCCGGCGCAGCCTCGCCGCTCGCCAGGCGCTGGCCCAAACCGGAAGCCTGGGCCAACCCGGATTGTTGCCGTTTCCATGAAAAAACAACATTCTCTGAGCAGTTTGCGTTTAATTCGATCACCGAATTAAACGCAGGTTGCGGAAAATCATGAAATTCAGAGGGGTTTGCACGACAAAATCTGTTTCAACGTGAATGCAAACCTCTCTAGAATCGCACCGACAACTTGGCGCTTCCCGTGTGGGAAAGGTAATGGCGTCCTTTGGTCGCCTTGTACTCCGTCGTAAAGTCGACCCCCTTGTCCGAGAAGATCTGAACGCCGATACCGAAATCCACCAGTTTATCCGGCATGTAGGCAGAGGTCTCGAATGTATCCACCCTGCCGAGATCGTCGAGCAGGTTGGCGCGCAACGTGTGCTTGTCGTGCGACAGCAGCGCGAAGCCGACCGTGCCGTAGGGACGCAGCCAGACGCCGTCCGAAATATCGAAGCGGCCACCGATCTCAAGGTTAGGAGTGAAGCTGTAGACCGTGCTGCTGTTGCTCAGCACATGCAGGTTGAAGCCCGGCGCGCCATACTCCGAAAAACTCGGGCTGCGCTGGTGCAGGACATCAACGTCGACATACGGCCGCACATACCAGTTGTCGAAGGCGAACGTGTAGCTGCCGCGCAGGCGCGCGCCGCCGTAGACCGTTTCCGACTCGCTGCGTGCGCCGATCCCGTACTTGCCGATCGAGATATGGCGCACGCCCTCATGGGAGCTCTTGCCGATCATAGCCGAGGCGGCGAACTGCCAGGGGCCGATCTCGCGCTTGACGGCGAGGGCGCCTTCGAAGCCGTCGGTGTCCGAACGGGTGATGCCGTCGCGGTCGTTATGCTCGGCCGTGATATAGGCGCCGGCAAGACCGACGAACCAGCCCGGTGCTACCTCGCGCTGGGCGCCCACACGATAGGCAAGGACGTTGCGGGTGTAATGGCTCGTGCCGAACGATTCGCTCATCCGAGCGTGTTCGGCCTGCACGCGCCCCCACACACAGTCGCTTTCCTGCATCAGCGTGCCGCTGGCGCCGAACGCCGGGCAGCTCAGCGGCATGCCGAGGCCCACCCGTATATGCTGATAATGCGGAACGGCCGCCTCGGCGTTGGCGTCCGGCGACACCTCATCGAGCGCCTGCGCATATTGCGCGCCGGTCGGGAGGCTCAACAGGGTGTTGAATAGCGCTCCGGGCTCCACGCTGTTCTCCCAGTAACGCTCGACCCGTTCGGCGACGGAACGCTGGTTGTTGCTCAGCGTCACCCCGACCGGCTGCGTGAACCGCGCACTAGCCGCAATGTAGAGGTTGTTCCGGTCCCCCAGCTGGCGCGGCGGCGCATCGCCGATAACGTTGGCCACCTGCTGGGTCCATGGGCCGTGCACGCTCCAATTGATCGGCACCACCCCCGAGGATGTGCCGCTCACCGTGGGGGCAGTGCCCTCGATGCCATCCGTCGCGGACAGGACGTGGTAACCGCCCGGGTCCAGGAATCCGCCGACATGGGCATGAATGTTCGCGCCCCTCCAGAAAATGACCTTGCCGGTGACGTCGAGACGGTCATTGGTCGGCGCACCGGAAGCGCGGGACGCCGCGCCGACATCGACCAGCAGGGCACTGCCGCGGTCCATTTCCAGGTGGCCTGTCAGGGTCGCGGTGGTGGCGCGCCCCACACCGCCGATGTCGAAGTGGCCCTCGTTGACGAACACGCTCTTCTCGTGATGGCCGAGATTGATCACGCCGTTTTCCGAGGTGCGGTAGGTGCCGGTGTTGCGGACCGCGTTGAATTCCTTCTCGTGTCCGGCGTGCAGCTTCAGGTTGCCGATCAGCGTGCCGTGATTCTCGATCGTCTCATTGCCCCAGGTGCCGATGATCGCCGTGCCCGACAGCGCCTGCACGGTGCTGTCCCACCATAGCTTGATGATGTTGTCGGACGAGCCGCCATCCACGCGGATTGCCGCGCCTTCGCCCGAGCCGCCGGTGATGTTGCCGTTGTGGTTGATGGAGATCTGCTTGCCGTCGTAGTTGGGGTCCGACCACGGCCAGAAGGTCGTCGCCGGCATTGACAGGGAGCCGTCCGTCGCCTGCCTGCCGCTCTGCACGAAGATGCCGAAGGCATCCTTGCCGGTGGCATGGATGTCGGCCCGCGTGTCGATCGTGACCTTGCCGCCGTCGCCGCTCGACTTGCGTGCGCTCGCCTCCGGACTGAGCGTCACCGGGATAGCCGTGCCCTTGAGGCTCGCCACCGTGCCGCCGCCGCCGCCGAGCGATTGCGCGAAGATGCCGTGCGCGCCGTCGCCCGTGGTGCTGATGACGATCCGGGGCTGCCTGGTGGCGCTGTCCCGATAATCGCCGCTCGTTGTGATGGTGATGGCACCGCCGTTGCCGGAAGCGCTGTCGTCACGCACGAACTTGCCCAGGATGTTGTATTCGGCGAAACCGCCGAGACCGCCGCCACCACCGATCGACTGGGCAAACACCGCATGGGCGCTGGTGCCGCTTGTCTCGATATGCGTCGGCCCATTTTCGCCAAATGCGACAGTGACTTCACCGCCGTTGCCGCCAACGCCGCCCTTGCCGCCGATCGATACATTCCCCTGCAGCACGAGCCCGCCTTTGGTGGCGTTGCCGCCAACGCCACCGCCGCCGCCCACCGACTGGGCGACGATGCCGAAGGCGCCCGCGCCCTTGGTCGTGATCGTGCCGGAGTGATTGACGGCGACCTTTCCGCCGTTGCCGCCGCCACCGCCGTTACCGCCCACGCTTAGGTTCAGGGCCGGCTTGGGCAGAATGGTGGTGTCGTTGTCGACGCCAGCATCGCCGCTCTCCGGCGTGATCCCGATCGCGCGCAGGAAATCGTTGGTCAGGAGCACCGCTTCCTGAACCGATTCCAGCACCTTTGCGGGCAGGTCTAGCGTCTCGAAGCCAAATGCCGCATCCTCGTTGTAGTAGTTCAGGAAGGAGACGCCGCCGCCGCCGCCGACCGACTGGGCGAGAACCGCGTGGGAATCCTGGCCCTCGGTGGTGATGGTGCCCGTATTGTTGACCGTCACCGCGCCACCGTGGCTGCTCTTGCCGCCGCTACCGCCGACATCGGTATTGAACGAGGCCGATATCGTGTTGCTGCTCGTTGCGCCGCCGCCGACACCGCCGCCACCGCCGATCGATTGCGCCAGAATGCCGTAGGAGGCCGCGCCTGAGGTGGCGATGGAGCCGCTGTTGCCGACCGTGACCGTGCCGCCGTGGCCGCCCTCGCCGCCCTTGCCACCCAGGGTCACGTTCAGGTTCATGTAGTTGTTGCCGTTGACATAGGCCGCGCCGCCCGCGCCGCCGCCACCGCCGATCGATTGCGCCAGGATGCCGTAGGCGATCTGGCCGCGCGTCGAGATCATGCCCGCATTGTCGACGGCGACCGCGCCGCCGTTACCGCCGCCGCCGCCCGTGCCGCCGAAGGTGGCGTTGATGGCCACATTGGGCAGTTCCGGAGGCTTGGTGCCGCCCGTCGCCCATTGCTTGACCGCATCCTTGGTACTCTTGATCTGCGCCGCGTGCTTATGCTTGAACACCTCCAGCGCGGCATAGCCGGCCGATTTCAGCACCCGTTCGGCTAGGTCCTGCTTCTTGTTGGCCAGCGCCTTCGCCGACGGCATGATCTTCTTCAGATAGTCAGCCTTGTCCTGCAGCGGATTGCCGGTGTTGAAGTAGTTCGACTCATAGAGCTTCTGCTCGTCGGGATCACGCCACTTGCCCGGATTGTTCGGGTCTTCCCAGTCCTTGGGCTTGTCGGTGCCGAGCGTCGCCTGCCCGGCCTTGTTCACGCGCTGCAATTCGCCGCCGAGCTTCACCGCCGCCGACAGCCAGTCGTCCAGGCTGTTCAGCTTGCTGAGGCTGATGCCCTGCGCCCGGTCGCCGGTGAACGAGCCGCCCACGCCGCCGCCACCGCCCACGCTCTGCGCGAAAATGCCGTGTGATCCCGACGCTGTGGTCGCGATCTTTCCGATCTCTTCGCCGGCCGCGGTGTTGCTGACGGTGACGTCGCTGCCGTGCCCGCCCTTGCCGCCCTTGCCGCCGACGTTCATGTTGAGCGCCGCCGTGGTGTCGCCGCCGCCGCCGTCTCCGCCCCCGTTATAGCCGCCGCCGTCGCCACCGCCGCCGCCCACGCTCTGCGCGAAGATGCCGGACGCGTTGACACCCGCGGTCGAGATGGAACCGGAATTGCCCACCGTGACCGTGCCGCCGTTGCCGCCGTCGCCGCCCGAACCGCCGATCTGCAGCCTTGCCGAGAAGCTGTCGCCGATGGGCAGGATCGTGCTGGAGATGGTCTTGATAACCGTCTCCAGCCCGTCGCGCACGTGGCCCTTCTCCATCCACCCAAGGCTGACGCCGGCCGCCGCGTCGCTGCTGGCGCTGTTGCCGTCGCCGCCGCCGCCGCCGAGGCTCATCGCCTTGATGCCGTGCGAGGCTTCGCCGCTGGTGTTGATGCTGCCCGCGTTGATGGCGCTCGTATCATCGCCGTGCCCGCCCTTGCCGCCCGTGCCGCCGATGGTCACCGAGAGCGCGATCTGGGGATAGGCGCTCAGCATGCTGGAATTCGACGTCGCGCTGCCGGCGTCGCCGCCGCCGCCGCCGATGCTGCGCGCCAGCATGCCGGGCGACAGGTCGCCGGTGGTCAGGATGCTTCCGGCATTGGCCAGCGAGACCTTCCCGCCGTTGCCGCCGTCTCCGCCCGTGCCGCCGATCGTGACCGGCACGTCGAGCGCGCCCACCACGCCGGCATTGACCGCATAGGCATAGCCGACCGCATTGCCGCCCTTGCCGCCGCCGCCGCCCACGGACTGGCCCTCGATACCGGCCGACTTGCGGCCGTAGGTCTTGATCGACGCCCAGTTATCGATTTCCACATAGCCGCCGTGCCCGCCGCCGCCGCCCGAGCCACCGATGGTGACCGGCACGGAGATAGCGGGAAACGTCGTTGACACCGAGAATGTGTAGGTATTGGCATCACCCGCGTGGCCGCCGCCGCCGCCGACGCTCTGTGCGAAAACGCCGGTCGATTCATCGCCGTGGGTTGTGAGTGCGGAGGTGTTTTCGACCGATACCAGCCGGCCGTCGCCGCCTGCACCACCCGATCCGCCGATCGCGACTCCCACCGAAAGTACCGCGCCCGCCGAGCGCGCCGTCGCCGACCCGCCGACACCGCCGCCACCGCCGATCGATTGTGCGACAATGGCATCCGACTTGTAGCCCCATGTGGTGATGCTGCCGACCTCCTTCGTTACCGGGGTGCCGTCCGCCGTCCGCAGCGCTACGGTGCTGACGCTCACGGGCCCGCCGTGCCCGCCGCCGCCGCCCGCGCCGCCGAGCGCGATCGAGAACAGCAGCGCGTTGGAGGATGCGTTGCCCGCGCTGCCGCCCGAGCCGCCAATGCTTTGCGCGAGGACACCGAATGCGCCCGATCTTTGCGTCTCGATCGTCCCGGTGTTGGCCACGTTCACCGCACCGCCGTCGCCGCCGGTGCCGCCATCGCCGCCGCCGCCGAAAAACGCGCCGAAAGTGGCGCTGCCGCCGCTGCCACCGCCGGTGCCGGTACCGTGAGTCTTGTCGAACGTCGTTTCGTAAGACCGGAAGGCGTCGAGCGCGTTGCCGCCGCCGACGCTCTGCGCCACGATGGCGGTGGCATTGTCGCCGTCCGTGGTAATGGTGCCGCGATTGACGATATCGACATCGCCGGCTTGCCCGGCCGAGCCGCCCTTGCCGCCGAAGGTTGCCGCGCTGCCGCCCTTGCCGCCCGATCCGCCGATGGACTGCGCGACGACGGCGAAGCTGCTGGCCTCCTCGGTTTTGATGGTCCCGAGATTGTCGAAACGGATATTGCCGGCCTGCCCGCCGCCGCCGCCGCCGGTGCCGATTCCCGTGGTCTGGTCGTAGTAGCCTCCTGCGCCACCCGTGCCGCCGATGCTTTGCAGGACGACGGCGGGCGCGGAACCGCCGCTGGTGTGGATGGTGCCTGCATTGCTGAATACGACGGCGTCCTTCTCGCTTCCGTCGGCGCCGCGACCGGTGGCACCGCCAGTGCTTCCCGCCAGCCCCGCGCCGATCGAGGCGTTGCCGCCAGCCCCTCCCAGCGCTTCCAGAATGACGGCCGGCGCGAAGAAGCCGTCGGTGGAGATGGTGGCCGCGCTGGTAACCGCGAGATTCACCGACCCTGCCGCGCCGCCGACTTGCGTCGCCCTGCCGAGAACGTAGTCGCCCGCATTGCCACCCTGCGTCGTCGCCCGGATGGCCGCGAACCTCTCGCCCGATGTGTGCAGCGATTTTTGGATCCGCGCGAGGATGTCGCCACCCGCGCCGCCGGCGCTCCCCGGCACCGTGAAGGTGACGGAGTTCATGCCGTAGGATCTGGAATAGAACGTGCCGCCGCCGCCCGCACCGCCCTTCGACAGCAACAGGATCAGGGGCGTGGCGGTCGTGTGGTCGTCGCTCTTCGGCGCCAACTCGCCATCGAAGACGAAATTGATGTTGCCGCCCCTCGCGCCGGCCGAGGAGGGAGCCTCTTCCTGCGGATAGGCGGTGCCATAAGCCTTGCCGCCGGAGCCGCCGGTGCTGGAAAGGCCGATCAGCGTGCCGTCGCCGCTGATGCGCTCCTTGATGGTGACGTCGATCGATGCGGCATTTTCCGCCGTCGTTGCCGGCTCGTTGGCATTTCGGGCATCCGCGCCGTTCTTGCCCTTGTTGTCGACGATATACCTGGGCGCAGCATCACCGCCAACGGCCTGGCTGCCGGCATCCGTACCGGCGCCCACCACGAAGGCAACTGAGAGGGCCGCGATGCTGATCCCTCCATGCAAAGCGGATTTCAGCCGCGCGAACCTCAAGTTGTTCGAAGCGCATTGATCATCGGCGTGCATCGCGAAACCTCCCCTATATTTTACGCCCTCAGGTATATTCTACGCCCACAAATCACCTAGATTTTCGATCTGGGCAAACAGTCCCGTGAGCTGCGTGCTTTGATATTCCATGGACTGGCTGAACGAAATCGCCAGGTCAGCGCGGCTTGCGCCAGTCTCCTCGAGCAGAGATTGCCAGTAGCGGGCACCTTCGGCATCAGCTTCGCGAGCAAGCAGGTTTGTATAGAGCCCGGCGACGAATTCGGCGTTATCGACGCGGCCTACGCCGTTCGCATATTCGTCCGAGGAAAGGAAATCGTCTGCGATCGCCGACAAGTCGAGCCCCATGTATGCTTCTTCCGTCCAGTAGGCATACCCGTCTGCGTCGATTTCCCGGAACAGCAGCCCTTGATACAGCGCACCAACCCCCAGACCGGTATCTGTCGCGGCCTTGATCGAAATCGTTCCCTCCTCGAAGGTCACTTTCTCGACATTAACGGCGATGTCCGACAGGAACCGAGCACTGACAGCGAACTTGCCGGTTTCGTCGAACCAGACATTGTAATCGGAGCGGCTGCCGCGGTAGAGCAGCGTATCGACGCCGTCGCCGCCGTCGATGACGTTCTCGCCGCGCCCGGCGTAAATCGCATTGTCGTTGCCGTCGCCGACAATCCGGTCGTTGCCATCCCCGGTCAGAATTTTGGTCACGTTGGTGCCCGATGCGATGGCGATGTGCTGGCCGGTGATCTCGGCACGCCCTGCCGCCAGATCGATGATGACATCGTCGGAGACGGCCGCGGCATTGATGACGGCAGTCTCGCCGGTCTTCACGGAGAGCGTGGTCCGCAACGCGCGACCGTCATTCCAGGCGTCAGCATTGATAATGTTGCTGAAATCGTCCGTATAGACGAACGTCTTCTGCGATGAGTGAGCGTCCCCGTAGGCGGTCAGCGAAATGCCGTCGAACCGGTCGCCGTTCGCGGGGTTGAGCCCTTCGATGATGACCTTCCACGTGCCACGGCTCTGTTCGCCCCAGAACGCCTTCGTGCCCAGGGTAAAACCTTCCTCCGGCCAGGGCAGCGCGGTCACCTCAAGATCTTCCGTATCGATGATGAGCGTATTCTGCGGGTGGCTTACCAGGGCGATCCGCGTGCCGGAGGGGGACACGAGAAAAACGCTGAGATGCGAGGGATTAGCGATTTTCGCATCAAGATTGAGGTCGATATGGTTAAGGTCGATGTCCTTGTTCAGATCGACGTTCAGCACCAGCGTGCTTATGCCTTCGGCGATCGCTCCCCAGGTGGTGTCCGTAACCAGGTTCCTGTCATCGCGCGGCGCGTCGTGAATAAAGGGGTAGACTTCTGCCAGCCGCACGGCGGCATGGGCGTTCACGCCTCCGAATCCGTATTCCCGCGAGAACAGGGCGCCGCCGCCGTTCCATGTTCCGCTGTGCGTCGTCGTCCAAGACTGCGCGGCCGGATCGACGAAGCGGGCGGACTGGGCGAGGATTTCCTGAACGTCGCGGTATCCGAGATCGGGATTGGCTTCGAGAATCAGCGCCACGACGCCGCTGGTGATGGGTGTCGCCGCCGAGGTGCCGTTGAAGTTGTAGGCATAATCGCCCGCCTCACCCTGCTTGACGTTGTAGCCGTCGCTTCCCGTCCGATCGGTGGTGAGAACTCCTGAGCCAGGTTGGTGTTCGATCTGGGAGATATCGGCGCCGGCGGGCGCAGAAACGAGGATGTTGGCGCCGTGGGAGCTGTAATAGGAAGACGTGTCATCGTCGTTCAGCGCACCGACCGCAATGACGTAGCGGTTATTCTGGAAGCTGTTGAGGTTGCTGTCAAAGCCCTGGGCGTTGTAGTTTCCGTTCGCGAACAGGACGATTGAGCCCTTTCCTTCCCGCCCGTTCGCGCCAAGCGCTTCCACGGCGAGGATGGCAGCGTTGTCCGAAGAATTGCGATTGTCGATGAACGCGCGCGTGGCACCCCAGCTGTTGTTGACGATATCGGCCTTGTCTTCGAGCGCTTTTCTGAAGGCCAGCAGTTGATCGAAGAACCTAGTGTCCGGAGACGCAGGATTGGCACTGAAATCGACCCTGTAGGCGATCAACGTGGCATTCGGCGCGACGCCCGATCCCCCGATACCGTTGTTGGCAATGGCGCCGATCAGCCCCGCGACCGCGGTGCCGTGATTGTCGAGCGAGGAGATAGGGCCACCGCCCTGCGTGTTGTTTCTCGTGTCCCAGCTTGAGCCGATGTCGATGTTGTGTGCCAGATCGGGATGATCGAGCTGGACGCCGTTGTCGACCACTGCAACACGCACGCCCTTTCCAGTGTAATCCTCCCACACGGGAAGAACATTGATGTCGTTGCCAATGCCACCACGAGACTGACCGACATTATGAAGAAACCACTGATAACGGAAAAGCGGATCATTCGGAGTATTTGCTGACATTGGGAAACCCCATGATAGGAATGGAAATTGCGCACTGAAGAAGTACGACGCTCAAAATTTGTGGACACCAATTGTCTCCGTAATCTGTACTTTTATCCTTATGTTGCGGCGGAATCACAGCTTGTATCGGAACATGGCGATATTTATTACTCCAGCTCCACAGAATGATCCAGATTCATTCTGCCCCGCGATACTTGTCTATTCCGGTTTATGCGCGCTGTTGCGATGGAAACACGTTTTTCGTTCCATAGCGTTACTTTTCGTTACGTGGCGTTACAAATGGAGAGCTGGAATTGCCGCAGAGGGAAAAGGCATTGGGCGCGATTGACACGGACACAGCACCGGAATGGCGCGAAACATTGGTTCTGATTCATCTGACGGCGCGTTCCTCAATCGGAACACAGGGCGAGGCAACCGTCGGTCAACGATGAGGGCCGTCTTTGTTTACCTGCCGAACAGGCGCGTGGGGGCAGGAGCCGGCGGCGCTGATGCCATTCAGCCGGCACGTTCTGGTGGAGCAGGTGCCGGATCTGTGAATGAGGAGAGCCTTCATAACGCGCCGATTGTTCTGCGCGCCATGGAGCCAGCCTCTGCCTGGGCATTCCGGGATGATGGTGGCGGGCGTGGCGCTTTCCGCGTGGACCTATTTCGTCATGCCGGTGCGGGCGCCGTCGCTCGGTTCCGCAGCAAGGGCAGGATAATCTTTACGGTTGTGCCCTGTCCTTCCACGCTCTGGATCTTGACCCGTCCCCGATGAGCGGCGGCGATGCGCGAGACCAGCGACAGCCCCGTTCCCGTGCCGTCGATGGCCTGGACATTCGAGCCGCGCACGGAATGGGCGAGGATGGTTCCGAGTTCCCCGGCCGGAATGCCGATACCGTTGTCCTTGACGAGGATTACGGCATGAGGTCCGTTGAGGAAACATCGCAGGACAACGGGCTCCCTGCTGCCGATCCGGGCGTATTTCACCGCGTTCTCCAAGAGATTGATGATCGCTATCTCCAGCATGTCAAAGTCGGCCAGGAGCTGTGCCTGCCTGGCCTCTGGATCGATCTCGGTGACGATCTCGCTCTGCAACAGATCCCGTGCGCGGGCCGATGCCGCCGTGACGATCGCGGCGGGCGACTGCCGGACGAGCTCGGGGCGGAACGAGGGACCCTGCAGCCGGCTGCGCGACAGGTTGACTTCCAGCACCTCCACAAGCCTTGCGATGCCGCGCCGGATGCGGTCGATACGGCGCCGATTGGCATTGTCCTCCTTGGCCAGACTGAGATCGATATTGTCGACATGCGAGCGGATTGCGGCCAGGGGTGTGCGGTACTGATGGCTGATGACCTCCATAAAGCGGACCTGCTCCTGCTGCGACGCGAGTTCCGCGCGCAGGGCCTCCTCGGCCACTTGCTTGGCGGTGGCCAGTTCGCTGGTCTTCTCCTCCACCAGCATGTTCGCGTGCTTTTCCGCCGCCTGGGCTGCGACGAGCGCTTCCTCGCGCATGATGCGGTTCATCGTTTCAGCCGCCCGCAGGCGAACGCCCAGCGCACCGGTGAGGAGGATCGTATGGATGAGACAGCTCACCGCATAGCCATGCGCAACCCAGTCAGGCAGCGAGCCGATGCCGGTGCGCTGGGCGATCGTCGCGACTATTCCCAGCCACAGGACGCAGAACGCCCCCGCCCGCAGGCGGGAACCGCTGTCGTTCTCGCTGACCGCGCGCAGGCTCTGCAAGGCGCCCAAGGTTGTGAGCACGATGATGGTCGTGTTGACGACATTGGCGAACATGAGGTTGGCGCCCGCCAGCGCGAACCCGACGCCCACAAGCCCGATTGCCGCGCCTGCGAGGAAGATGCGATTGAGCCAGGGAAATCGCTGCGGAAGTTCCAGAATGCTCGCCGCCGCGAGAGCGCCGGTGGTGAGCCCGAACCAGCTCGTCCCGGCCGTGAACATGTCGTTTCCAACGCCGCCGTCAGGAAACAGGAAAAGACGGGAGAGGCCGAGCGTGCCCATATAGACGAGCATGGCCGTGAAGGTCGAGATCGCGAGCAGCACGAAATAGGGCTTGCGATCGAAATAGAAGAAGACCAGCTGGATGACCAGCTGCACCGCCATTCCCCCGAACCAGACGCCGAGCGCCAGGCCGGACACGGTTGTGCGCAGCGTGTGGCGAGCGGGCGAATAAAGCGATGCCGTGAGGGTCAGCGACGAGTTGACGGCCGCCATGCGTATGAAGACCTGTTTGGTTTCGTCGGCGACAAGATCGAGGGGCACGACATTGTCCACGCCTGACAGCGCATCGTCCGAAATCGGCCGATGGTCCCCCATTGCGAAATGCAGGAACTGCGAGGGGGCCGATCCGGGGACAGGCATGACATAGACGTCGAGCTCGTCCACGAAGTTCGGGGCCAGCGAAAGGAAAACGGTGGCGTCGCCGCGGCTCTGGATCGTCAGGCGCAGCCATGCCGCGTCGCGCGTGAAGCCGAGCGAGAGGCTGTTGCCGCCGAGAGGAGAGAAACGGTCGCTGGCGTCGCCCGCCGCGACGTCGTCGAGGGAGAGCATCCGTGACCGGTCCACGAGGTATTCGATGGTCATGGCCGGCGCTGCCCTTTCCGCCGCGTGCGCCACGCCCCAGGCCGAAAGGACGGCGCTGACCAGCCCCGCAACGATCGCCGTAAAGGCGAGGACGCCAGCCCACTCCCTCTTTCGCAGAGCCATGCCGATCATATATCCTCCAGTAAATCAGTCTACTTGAAGAGAGGTCGACAGAGGGGAATACCAGATGGTCCGTCGAGGCGACAGCAGGAATTCGGATATCCCTATGGTGAACAGTTCTTCTATTCCGAAAACGTCCACGGCCGAAGAGACTGGCGTGCACGTTATACTTGTGGAAGACGACCATGAGTTGCGGGTGGGGCTCGCGGAGAACCTGCGCCTCAACGGCGTCGACGTCACCGAGACGGATTCGGGTATGGGATTTCGCGACGCCTTCCGCACCGGTTTCGTCGACGTGGCCATCATCGACGTCAATCTGCCGGACATCAACGGGTTTGAATTGGCGCGGGAGCTTTCTGAACACGATCACCAGCCGGGGATCATCATGCTGACCGCGCGCACCGGCCGCCAGGACCGGCGGCAGGGTTACGCCGAGGGCGCGGACCTTTATATGACGAAGCCCGTCGACAGTGAGGAATTGCTCCTCGCCGTGCGCAACCTGGCGCGCAGGGTCCGGCACGCCCAGGCGAATGCAGGGACCGCCAGGCCCGACCAGCCGGCCTGGATCCTCGACATGGCCCGCAAGCTGCTGCACTCGCCGGACGGTACGGTCATCGTCCTGTCGGGACGGGAGGTCATGCTCCTCGAGCAGTTTGCCAAAGCGCGGGGAGAGCCCCTGTCGCGCGCCTCGATAGCGGCGACCATGGGCTATGGCAATCCCGGACCCGAGAACCGGGGCCTCGACGCGGCTTTGCGCCGCCTGCGGGAAAAAGCGGCGGAACGGCACATCGAGCTACCGCTGCTCGTCATCCACTCCATCGGCATCAGATTCGCCTCGCCGCTCCGTCTGGCGTAGTGACGACATGAGTCGGCTCTTGCGCGAACAGAGGCAGGTATCCTCGATCCGGCCGCGATCGGAAGCGACGACGAGAAGTCCCCCTCCCCGCAGGCATTCTTCCAGCTGGTGCATCTCGCAACGCCGCCTTGTTGGCCGCGGCCGTGTCCAGGAGAACGGACGCTTCATTGGTCAGCACTTCCTTGAGGATGGCGGCGATGCTCTTCCTCTTTGCAAACCACTGTCGCCGGATCCGTGCGACCAGTCTGGTAGCATCGGGGACAATTAAGAAAGCCCGAATTCAGTCCGGTTCAACAAATTTCGATCGTAGTAGCAGCGTAGCGCGCAAATACAGGAGATCGGCGGAGTTGGTGATTTACTGCAGCGGTGTCGCGTATCAGATCATCGGCGAATCACGGTGCATCTGAACTGCGGTTCCCGGAACCGTCAGCTGGCCCCGGCTTCTCCCCTTCGTCCCCTGTCCCTGCCCTGTCGCTGCATACACGCACGGCGGTTCGAGCCTCAATACCCCAAACGACGTCCTCGACGATCTCCAGCAGTTGCGCCGGCGTCGCGCCGTCGCGCGCCTGCACGGAAATACCCAGCATGACCGCCGCCAGATGACGCCCCAGGTGGTTCAGGTCGCATACGCCAGCAAACGGCCGGAGCGCCTGCGTGATCCGCTCGCGCATGGCCTCGCGCCGCGACGCGGCGTCACGGGCAAGGGCGGCATGTTCCGGATGACAGGTGATCATGTCGCTGGAGATGAGGCATCCTCTCTCCCGGTCGGGATCGGTCACGGCGCGCACGGCGCCCTCGAGCAGCAGCCGCACCGCTTCCGCCAGCGAACGCGCCGACCCGACGGACGCCATGTCGATGCAGCCGGCTGTTGCCTCGTAGCGGATGACGGCTTCCCGATAGAGCCCCGCCTTGCTGCCGAATGCCGCATACAGGCTCGGCGGCGCGATGCCGATCGCCTTCGTCAGGTCGCCCACGGACACCCCCTCGTAACCGTGCCGCCAGAACAGCCGCATGGCGATCTCGATCGCCCTGTCGCGGTCGAAGCTCCAGGGCCGGCCTCCGCGTGATCTCGTGTCTTTTTCCATAGCGGCCACTAAACAACCATTGACAGGCTCGGTCAAGGCACGGTTGAATAACGGTCGCTAAACAACATGAAGGACCCTCCCATGAATCATTCAAGGCGTACATTTCTGGCGGGGACGGCGCTCGCGGGGACAGTCGGTCTCACGACGCTCGCGCTCGAAGCCGGAGCCGTCCTTGCGCAGACGCACACGACAGCCGCTTCCGCCGGACCTCCGGGGCGGGAGGCATTCTCCGTCCGTTCATCGGACGGCACCCTGCTCGCCGGCGACGCGCAAGGCGATCCGCAGGCGCCGGAGGTCCTGTTCATCCATGGGCTGCGCCAGAGCCGCCTGAGCTGGGACAAGCAGTTCACCGATGCGGCTCTGGCCGGCTTCCGCCTGGTCCGCTTCGATCTTCGCGGCCACGCGGACTCGGACAAGCCCGCCGCTTTGGAAGCCTATTCCGACGCGGATCGCTGGGCGGATGACGTCGCCGCCGTCATCGCCGAGGCCGGGCTGCGCCGTCCCGTGCTCGTGGGCTGGTCGCTCGGCGGCTTCGTCGCCGGCGCCTATCTGCGCAAGCATGGCGGATCGAGAGTGGCAGGGGTCAATCTGGCCGACGCGGTGACCAGATTGTCGCCGGATCTCCTGACGCCGTTATCGGCCTCATACGCCCGCAGCACCACATCGCACGACCTGGCCGAGCGGACCGCGGCAACGGCGGAATTTCTCGCCGCCTGCTTCCACCAGCCGCCGGCGGGCGCCGACCTGCAGCGCATGCTGGTCGTCAACGGCATGGCGTCGCGCGCGGTCGGCGAAGGCTTCGTCAGGACCGAAACCTCGGACCTCGAACCGGTCTTCCGGGACTACGCCGGCCCGATCCTGCTGACCCACGGCCAGCACGACCGCCTCGTCCGCGTGGCAATGTCGGAGCGGATCGAGGCGCTGCACGGCAAGGCGCGCCTGTCGGTCTATGCCGACAGCGGGCATAGCCCCTTTTACGAAGAGCCTGCCCGCTTCGGACGCGAACTGGCGGCATTCGTGACCGCCGCCAACAGGGAGTGAGGAAAGAGCCATACACGCGGATGGTCACTGAGCGAACGGTTGGCGCTGGAGGCGGTCCTTGCCTGACCCCTTCGGAAGCTGCGCTCCGGACGGACATCACGGCCGCTTCTTCGGGGGCGCGTTACGCACCGCACCCGCGGCACCGCCTTCTATCGTGCGACCTTGCTATCGTGAGCCCTCGCCATAGCCCGTCATCTCCAGATAGCCGCGCCCCGGATGGCTGCCCTGGGCTCGGATCGGGCCCTCCCAATAGGGCACCGACAGCGCGTTCCATGCGTGATCGTTCAGCGCGCGCGTCGTGATGTCCAGCCCCTTGGCGGGCAGTTCGAGACGCCATTCCACCGGCACCACGCGACCGGCGACGGTGGCGTTGCGCTTGGGCGTCAGGCGCAGCGCGCCGGGCGGCTGCGGTTCCGGATTTCCATCAGCGGCGATCCAGGTGGCGCTGACGAAATCTTCGCTGCCGCGCAGGCGGAAGCCCATCAGCCGCTCGCCGTCGTCGAACGACAGGCTGAACCAGTCCCACCCCGTCTGATCCGCCGCCAGCGGCTGCGAGGACCATTCGTGGTCCATCCAGGCCGTGCCGGTCACCGGGATGCGCCGACCGTCCAACACAATCTCGCCCGAAGCGGCGTAGAAGGGTTGCGAATAGTAGCGGCTGGCCTGACCGGCAGCGGACTTGACCGAATAACCGCCATCGCCCTGCGCGACGATTGGCCCGGTGGCGCGCAGCGCCAGGTCGTAGGCGAATCCCTTGCCTTGCGCGACCATGCGGTCGGAAAGCCGCCAGTCGTCGATCCACGCCTCGAACGGAGTAGCGGTGACACCCGCCTGCCCGATGCCGCCGCGCGCCAGCTTTTCCGCCGCGAGATGCCGTGTGCTTGTGGTCAGCGCCGCATGGCCGAGCCAGACCTGGGGGCTCGCCCAACCCTCGGCCTCATAGGGAGCTAGCGCGCTGCGAAACAGCGTCCATTGCGCGCCGTATTCCGTGCCGTCCGCCGCCGTGAGGTTCGCGGTCACATACCACCACTCGATCCGGAAGGTGGGATGCGGACCGTGGTCGGCGGGGAAGTCGAAGGCGCCCCGGCGGGGCATTTCGAACCCCTCGGCAGCCTCGGTCCCCAACCCCGCGAAGCCTTGCCCCGCGAAGCCTTGCCCCGCAAAGCCCTGACCCGATGCGGGGCCCGAGACGGCACTGACTATGAGGATCAGCGCGATCGCCTTAACGTTCATGGGCGAAGACCTTCAGCAGTTCGGCCGGCGCGATGCGCGCCAGTCTGTAAACCGGCAGCGCCGCCGCCAGCCCCGCCGCAAGCAGCGACAGCCCGCCCAGACGCAGCCAGTCGCCCGGGAACAGCCGCATCGGCAGCCGCCAGCCGAATGCCTCGACATTGACGACTGCCAGCAGAATCCAGGCCAGCGCCAGCCCCACTGGCAGTGCCAGCACGCACACGAAGGCGGCCAGCGCCAGCGTTCGCAGCAATTCGAGCCGCGCGAGCCGGCTGCGCCTCAGCCCCATCGCCCAGACCGGCGCGACCTGCGGCAGACGCAACGACGACAGCGTCAGCAGGCTCGCGAAGATCGCCAGCGCGGCGACGCCCAGCGTCAGCACGTTCAGCGCGGCGGTGACAGCGAAGGTCCTCTCGAACACCGCGACCGAGGCTTCGCGGATCGCAGCGCGGTTCTCCACGACCATTCGCGGGAAGGCGGCGCGGATCTCGGCGGCGGGAATGTCGGTGATCAGCGCATGGCGCAGGATCGGCAGGGGATAGAGCGCACGGTGCCGATCGAAGGACAGGATGACCTGCGTCATCGGGTTGCCGTAGTCGGGATAGATGCCGGCGATCACGCCCTGTTCCAACCGGTCGCCAGGCGAGAGGCCATGGCGCAGGGCGAACTGCTCGTTGACGAAGATGTCGCCCGCGTTAAGGCGTTCCCATGGGTCGGGCAGGGAGCGCAGCAGCGGCCAGGCACGGCGGAACAGCGGATGGTCCACCATCCCCACCACCTCGACGCCGCCATCCGTGGTCCGGATCATCGGGAGCGCGACGGCGCGATCACCTGGAGCATCCGCCGATCCGGTCGGATCGGCGGATGCTCTGCGATTCTTTGATTGGAGCGAATTCTGATCGATCGAACGATTCCGTTCGATCGGAAAGCGCTCCAGCCAATCCAGCAGCCGGGCGCTGTCTGCCTCGTCCGCCGCCTCGACATAAAGGTCGGCGGCGAGGCGTTGGTCGATCCAGGCGGTGAAGGACGTGCGGAAGCTGCCCACCATCGTGCCCACGCCGATATTGGCCGCCAGCGCCAGCAGCAACGCCATCAGCGCCAGCGACAGGCCCGGCAGCTGCTGGCGCGTGTCGGCCCAGAACCATTGCGTCACCGCCTCGCGCGACAGCCGCTGCCCGGCCCGCGTGAGGAACGCCAGCAGCATCGGCAGGATCAGCGCGCTGCCAATGAGCAGCCCCGCCAGCACGCCGAAGCCCGCCCAGAGCCCCGGCACGGCCAGCAGTCCCGCGGCGAGGCCGAGCAGCAAGGCCCCCGCCAGTGCCTGCCAGCGCATCGCCCATGCCGATTCCCGCGCCCATGCCCGCGGCTGGGCCGGGGCCAGCGGCGGCAGCCGCCACAGCCGCCAGAGGCTTTGCCCGGCCGAAGCAAGCATTCCCAGTACCGCGATTCCGAGCCCGTACAGCCACCAGACCGGCCGCAGCGTCAGCTCCGCGCCGACCTCGGCTCCATAGAGCCCGCGCAGCGTTGACGCCACGTCGGGCAGCAACACCCACGCGATCAGCCAGCCCAGGGCGACGCCCGCCGCACCCGCCACCAGCGCAAAGGCCAGAAGCTCCGCCAGCAGCAGCCCGGTGAGCGCGCGCGCCGAAAGCCCGAGCGCCCGCAAGGTGCGGAACATGGCGCGACGCTGCTCGAACGCGAGGCCGATGGCGGAATGCACGATGAACAGGCCGACGCCGAAGGCGAGATAGCCGAAGGCGGCGAGGTTCAGATGGAAGCTTTCGGTCAGCTGCGACAGATCGGCGGTGGCGGGGTGGATCCGCGCATAACCCGCGGGCGGGGGGCGGTCCTCGGTCAGCAGCAAATAGGAGATGTCCGGGCCCAGTATCTCGGCCGCGACACCGATGTCGGTCACGGCGATGCCCGGCGGCAGCTCCGCGCGGCGCGCGCGGGGATCGTCCAGCGGCGCGGCCGACAGGATCACCCCGCCGCCGGTCAGGAAATCGGCCCGATCACCCTCAAGGACCTTTTCGGGCGGCAGGGTCAGCGGCTCGATCCCGATGAGGCGCAGGGTGTGGCTGCCGATCACCGTCTCGCCCTCGATCACCGGGGAAACCGGCCAGCCGGCGCGGCGCAGCGCGACGTAGTCCGCCAACGTGATCCGCTCCGCGACCAGCCGCGGCAGCCGGTCCTGCGCCATGGTCGAGGCGGCGAAATCGTAGCTGGCCCGCGCCTCGGCATTGATCGCCTGCACCCCGGTCCAGAGCGCAGTCGACAGCGCCAGCCCCAGGAGCAGCATCGCCGCCTGCACCTTGTGCCGCGCCCAGTGCGACAGCAGCGCCGCAAGTCCCGTCATCTGCCCCGTCATGTCAGCCGCCCACCGCGCAGATGCAGGCGCCGGTCCAGCCGCGCGGCAAGGCGCGGCGAATGCGTCACCATCAGCAGCGCCGCGCCGGTCTCGGCCACCAGCCGCAGCATCAGCGCCATCACCCTGTCGCCCGAAGCCTCGTCGAGGTTTCCCGTCGGCTCGTCCGCCAGCACGAGCGCGGGGCGCGCGGCAAGGGTGCGGCCAATGGCGACGCGCTGCTGCTGCCCGCCGGAAAGCTCTTCGGGATAGCGCGACATGAACGGGCCCAGATCCAGCGCCGCAGCGAGTTCTGCCTGCCAGCGCGGATCGTACCGCTCCGCCAGCCGCGCCTGGAAGGCGAGGTTCGCCGCCACGTCGAGCGAGGGGATGAGGTTGAACTGCTGAAACACCAGCCCCACCGTGCCCCGCCGCAGTGCCGCGCGCTCGGCATCGCTGCGGCCCATCGGGCGGCCGGCGACCTCGATCAAACCGGCATCGGGCGCGTCCAACCCGGCGCACAGATGGAGAAGCGTGCTCTTCCCGCTGCCGGACTCGCCCGTCAGCGCCAACGTCTCGCCCGCCGCCAGCGACAGGCTGACGCCGTCCAGCACGGCGACCCGGCCTTCAGAGCTGGCATAGCCCTTGCTGATGGCGGTCAGCGACAGCATGTCGGCTCCTCTGCGGCGAAGCGCGCACGCCAAGCCATAGCTCAAGCCATGGCTATGGAACGCGATTTCCACTGCATGGTTCTAACGGAAGTAGCCGGCCGGGGCAAATCGACCATCGGACGGGTTCGGCCGGAACCAGCGCCAGCCAGCCTGCGGCATCCGCGCCGAATAGCTCATCTTGACTCTGGCCTCAGACATTTTGACTCTGGCCTCAGACATTGCGCT
Source organism: Pseudochelatococcus sp. B33 (assembly GCF_053570585.1). Lineage (NCBI taxonomy): Bacteria > Pseudomonadati > Pseudomonadota > Alphaproteobacteria > Hyphomicrobiales > Chelatococcaceae > Pseudochelatococcus > Pseudochelatococcus sp. B33. The sequence goes on from NZ_JBSEFH010000003.1 coordinate 258,433, forward strand.
TCAAGGGTTCCTTCGACTGTTTGACTTGGTCCGCCTGCTCAAATAGGGTTCCCGGTGCGGGCAAGCCGCATCCGGACTCGCGGGAAGGGCAGAGCCCACTTGCACTGAAAACATGAGACCCCAGCCTTTGTGCAGCCGAATTGCGAGTCGTCGGCGTCAGATGCACGGAGGTTTTGATGAAATCACTTCCCAGCCGGCCCGACATCGATCACCTGAAGCGCCAGGCGAAAGATCTGCTCGCAGACTTCAGACGCGGCGCGCCGGAGGCCATCGCGCGCTTCCGCGATGCCTTGCCCGCCGCCGCAGGCCGCGATGCCGTCGCGATCAGCCGATTGGAACTGCGTCTGCACGACGCTCAGTCCTGCATCGCCCGGGAATACGGTTTTGAGTCATGGGCCGACCTCAGGGCCTATGTCGATGCCAGCCGGGCGCATCATGCCGATTCCGCCACCCTGGCGGCAGCCTTCTGCAGGCTGGTCTATGCCGGTGACATAGCCGGCGGCACGAACCGCGCCAGACCCAAGGCCGCCGCGAGACTCCTGGCGGATCATCGGGACCTGCCTGGGCGAGACCCCTGGATCGCCTGCGCAGGCGGAGACGTCGAGACGGTCCGCCGCCAGATCGAGGCGGACCTGTCCTGGGTAAACCGGGCCGGTGGGCAGCTTGATCTGACCCCTCTCGTCGCCACCACCCATTCGAGCCTGCTTCGCGTCGATGGGTACAGAGAGCGGCTGCACACCGTGGCCGATCTGCTGCTGAAGGCTGGCGCCGATCCGAACCGGATCGTGGTCAGACGCTGGACCACCCCGACAGATGCGTCGCCTCGGGAATGGCGGGCCTCGGCGCTGCATGGCGCGGCCGGCGTGAACTTCGATCCGGACCTCACGCGCCGGCTGCTGGCGGCGGGCGCCGATCCGAACGACGGCGAGTCCCTTTATCACTCCCTGGACAAGCCGGTCTGCACGCCCATCCTGCTTGGGGCCGGAGCCGTCGTCGCGGGCACGAACGCGCTCTATCGATGCCTCGATTTCGACGATCTCGATACGTTCAGGCTGCTTCTGGCGCATGCGGCGGGCGCCGAGGAACTGAAAAGCGGCCGGCTGCTCCTCTGGGCGATCCGCCGTCGCCGTTCACCCGCCCATATCGAGGCACTGCTCGAAGCGGGTGTCAATCTCATGATCACGACGCTGGACGGCATCAGTGCCTATGCGCAGGCGCTGCGATACGGCCTGCCGGAGGTGGCGGGTGTGCTGGAGAGAGCGGGCGTCGCCACGAAGCTCGACGAGGAGGACCTGTTCGTGGCCGCCTGCGCGCGGGGCGACGCGGAGGCAGCCCGGCGTATCAAGGCCCGGAGGCCGGACCTTCCGGCGGTGCTCGGCGAAGACCGGCTGCGGATGCTTCCCGAGCTGGCAGCAGCGGGCTGCTCCGGTGCGGTCAAGCTGATGGCAGATCTCGGCTGGCCGATCTCCGTTCGCGGCGGCGACTGGAGCGCGAGCGCCCTCAACCACGCCGTGTTCCGCGGCGACGCCGCGCTGGCGCGCCACTTGTTGGCATGCGGCGCCTCGTGGACCGAGGAACACGGTTACGGGGACAATGTGTGCGGCACGTTGAGCTGGGCCTCGTGGAACCGGCCCGTCGAGGAAGGCGACTGGGTGGCCTGCGCCGAGGCGCTTGTCGAGCACGGTATGCCGGGGGCGCAACGGATTCCCGAAAATCCGGAATGCGTCCTCGTCGCCGGCAAGCGCAGGCAGTTCTCGGAGGACGTCGCGGCATACCTGCTCGGGAGAGGCTCCGAGCCGTCGAGATAGCAGCGTCGAGACATGTATGGCGAGGACTGCACTATAGCGTAGTGGAAACGCTTGGCGCGCTTCCGTAGCAGGTCCGCTATGGGATCGAAGCCCGGCCCATACCTGCCGGCCTGTGCGAACCGCTTCCCGACACCTGTCATTCGTGCTTGCTGCGGCGGAAGTGACCCGGTAATGCCGGCAACCCGGACATTTCCGCTAGCGGTCAACAGTCGCAGCTTTTCACTCGGCCCCGACGAAGCGCGCCAGCTTGCGGATGTGCCAGGCCATGTCGGGGCTCCGGATTTGCACGGATTGCATCGAACTTTCTCCTTTGCTATCGCCGAGCTCACCGCCCTGCCCCGACGCTTGTCCTGTGCGCTCCGACACTGGCGTAACCCGGCGATCGGGGTCTTTGTTCAGACTCCCGCCGTTATTCCGCGACAGCCTTGGCAGCTTTTTGGAGATCGGCGATGGATTGCGATACGCTTCGGGATGACCAGGGGGAACGGATCAAAGGCTCGTGCCGGGAGGCACGAAAGGCAGGCGCCCGCGCCCATCCGCGCGAGTGGACCCGGTTTGTGCTTGCAACTCAGCTATCAACTTCCCCTGCATTCTGAGCTCTGCCGGGAAGCCCTAGCAGGGTGGCGAGTTCTTTCGCTGATCGCGCTATCGTGGCCGCGCCGGCTGCCGCGAGGCGGTCCCCGTGATCGGCGAGGCAGTGCCCTCCTCCGGTAAAGCCGACGACCGTCATCCCGGCTGCGACGCCGGCCCGCACACCGGCAATGCTGTCTTCCACCACGACGCAATGCGCGGGCTCGACGCGCATTTGCGCTGCCGCGAAGAGAAACAGGTCCGGAGCAGGTTTGCCGGATGCAACCATGGCGGCGCTGAACACATGCGGATCGAGGTATGGCCATAACCCCGTCAGTTCAAGCCCGAACCTCAGCTTGTCGGGAGCGCTGCTCGACGCGACGCAGCGCGGAAGCGCAAGTTCTTGCAGGAGCTCCTCGATGCCGCCGATCGCCCTGAGTTCCGTTCGATAGCTCTCCTTGATCCGTTGCTGGAGCAGATCGTTGAAATCCAACGGCAACGGGCGTCCCCAATCTTCCTCGATGACTTGCCGCATGGTCGCAGCCGACAGGCCCGCGAAACGCAGGACGACATCCCGGGATGTGACCGGATAGCCTATGCGGGTGAGTTCCTCGGCATCGATCCGACTTGCCAGCACCTCGCTGTCGATGAGAACGCCGTCGCAATCGAAGATGACGAGCTTGAAGGACCGGTTCCGCTTCATTGCGCACCGTCCGATTTCGGCCCTGCGGGCGAGATGGCGATTACCGGTCTGTCGCTCACCTCGAAGCGATGGATCAGAACGCCGTCTTTCCCGATCACGGCGATGTCGAAGGCAGGGGCGTCTTCGACGAAATGCGCATCCCTGCGAACGAAATGCGGAACGATCTGATGGGCGACACCCCGGCTGGCGCTGAAGGGGATCCCATGCCAGTTGCCGCCGACATCGACGTGTACGTGGCCGCAAAAGATGTGCCGCACGTTGCCGGCTTCTGCGATCGATCTGATGATTTCCGGCCAGCGCTCCGTATTCCATGGTTCGAAGTGCGGCAGGCCGATCGGCTGCAGCGGATGGTGCGCGAACAGAAAGGCAGGTGTTTCCGGCGCCCCGGCAAGCCGATCCGCAAGCCATTCCAACCGGCCGCCGTTCAGCGCGCCGTGGCCGAAGCCCTGCACCAGCGTATCGAGGAAGATGAGCCGGCCGGCGGAACATTCATGAACCGACTGGATGAAGCCGTTCTCATCGCGTTCCGCCTCAGGAAACGCGCGGACGAAATTCTCGCGGTTGTCGTGATTGCCGACGAGAAGCCGACAGGGCACGCGCAGTTCCCGCAGCAATTCACGCAGCAGGTCGTAAGCCGCCAATTCCCCCTTGTCGGCAAGATCGCCGGTTATGACGCAGATGTCGGCATCCGCATGGTCACGATTGATACGGGCAATGACATCGCGCAGACGCGCGGCGGGATCGAAACCGAAAAGCGTAGCGCCTGTCGGCACGAGATGAAGATCGGTCAGATGGATGAGTTTCATGGGAATATCCGGGGAAGACGGGCGCCGACAATGATTGCCGGCGCCCGGAGAAATTCGGGCGCTCAGTTGGTTCGGGGCAGCAGCGACCGCACCTGGCTCGCCATGTCGGCCAGAGCCGCCTCCGGCTCCTTGGCGCCCAGAGCGATGGCCGTCATCTCATCGCGAATGACCTGGCCGATCTCGACACCGTTTTCACCGGGCCATGAAAACCACGGACGGGCACGCGGCGTCTGCAGCACGCTGGTGTACCAGTTGGGATGCTGTTCGTAGAAGCCGGCGAGATGATCCTTGTCGAGGGCCAGCGTATTGGTCGGCATGTAGCCTGTATTGGGGACAACGATGCTCTGGCCTTCGGGACCCGTGGCGAACTTGACGAAATCCCAGGCCGCGGCGCGCTTGGCCGGATCGTCCGTCAGGATCACCGCGACCATGCCGCCTGTCGGCATCGTGGCGTTTTCGGCACCGAGCGGCTGCGGCGCCGTGCGCAGGCGGAAACGGTCGCCGATCTCTCTTTCGAAACCGCGCACACCGCCAGCGGAAGCGAAATAGAAGCCGAGCTTGCCGGAAGTGAACAGCTGGCGGGCGGCGCGTTGGTCGATGGGCGGTTGCGCTCCTTCGGTGTGGAAGCGCTTGAAGAGCTTCACTGCGGACTGGCCAGCCGGCCCATCGAAGGCGATGTCGCCCTCGGCCTCGTTCATCATCTGGCCACCGAAATTGCGCACCAGATTCTGCGTCGTCCAGTCGTCCGAGCCAAGTTCGTAGTACATGCCGGAAACACCACCGCCGAGCTCGCCGATCTTGCCGGCCAGAGCGACGAAACCGTCCCAATCGGACGGGATCTGTTCGGGATCGCCGCCCGCGCGCTCCACGAGATCGGCGTTGTAGTAGACCACCGGTGTCGACATGGCGAACGGCAGGCCGTATTGCTTGCCGTCGACCCTAGCGAGCGAGAGCACCTGATGCGTGTAGCCCTTCGCGGTCAGGTCGTCGGCAGCGACCAGGTCATCGATCGGCTTGATGAGACCGCGGCCGACGAGCGGCCGCAACACGTTGAAGCCGACATAGTGAACATCCGGCAGCTGTCCGGCCATGCTCTGGCGGATCAGCGTCTGGATGGCTTCGTCATAGCTCGGCGCGGCGGCCCGGAACGTGATCGTCACGTCCGGACGGGCGGCCGTGAACCGCTCGGCGATCGGCTTGTGGAACACCTCGTGGTCGGGCCAGGCATAGAAAACGTCGAGCCTGGTTTGCGCGTTGGCTGCGGGCACGGCGATGCCGGAGGCGACAAGACCGGCGGCAAGGATCGTAGGGATTATTTTCATACTGCTCTCCTGAATTCTGATGGAATGGAGTGGCGGATGGGACGCAGAGCGCCCTTCGATCAAACGGGGTCATTTGATCGGCGGAAATTCGTCCAAGATCAAAGACTTGCAGAGCATGATCCGATATGACCGGATCATGCTCTAGCGCCGGCCGAGCACGAGGCCCCGGATGAAATGTTTCTGCATGGCAAGGAAAAGAGCGACCAAGGGCGCGGTCACAAGCACGCCTCCGGCCATGAGCGCACCGACCTGACCTGCACCCTCGCCGGACTGGCGGAAATAGGCGATGCCGAGCGAAGGTGTCATCATGTCGGGATTGGTGATCGCCACCAGCGGCCAGTAAAGATCATTCCAGTGGGCCACGATGGAGAAGATCGAAAAGGAGGCGATCGCCGGCCAGGCTACGGGCAGCATGATCCGCCAGGCGATCGAAAGCTCGCTGAAACCGTCCAGCCTGGCGGCATCGAGCACCTCGTCCGGAAAGGTGACGAAGAACTGCCGGAAGAGGAAGATGGCGAAGACGGAGATGATCCAGGGCAGGACAAGCGCGGTATAGCTGTCGAGAAGGCCCAGCCTGGCAAGCGCGATGTAGATGGGTATGGTGGGTATCTGTACCGGCACCAGCAGGCCGAGCAGGACGGCCGCGAGCAGCAGCGGCCGGCCGGGAAAGGCGAGCTTGGCCAGCGCATAGCCGCAGGGAACGGCGATCGCGATCTGCAGGACGAGGATCGCCAGGCAGACGATCACGCCATTGACCATGTACCGCAGGAGCGGAATAGCCGAAAGCGCCGTGCCGTAGTTCTCGATTGCGCCGCCTAGCGTTGGCCTCGGCATGAGACCGCCGTTGAAGATCTCGCTCTGCGGCGTCAGCGACGCAAGCAGCATCCACAGGAAGGGGAACACTGTGAATGCCGCGCCGGCCACCAGGATGCCATGGGACACGAACCGGGATACGGGCGTTTGCGCTACGATCATCGCCGGCCCTCCCCGGAATTTCCGCCTGCCCGGCGCTCGGACACGCGTATCTGCATGAGCGACAGGAGCGTCACGAACAGCAGGAAGGAGACAGCGATCGCCGAGGCGTAGCCGACACGGAAGAAACGGAAACCTTCCTCATAGAAGGTGTAGAGTATGACCATGGTCGATTTCATCGGCCCGCCCTGGGTCAGCACCGCGACCGTCTCGAAAACCGAGAAGGCACGGACGACCGTCATCACCGTGACGAACAGCGTCACCGGCGCCAGCATCGGCCACGTCACGAGCAGGAAGCGCTTCAGACCGCCATCGGCACCATCGATCGCGGCCGCCTCGTAGAGATCCTCGGGGATAGTGGAAAGCCCGGCCAGGAACAGGATCATGTTGAAGCCGACAAGCTGCCAGACGCCGATCGCCGCCAGCGCATAGATGGCCGTTGCGGGATCTGACAGGAAGCGCACAGGAGAGACGCCGAAGAGATCCAGCACGGCATTGGCAAAGCCGAAACCCGGATGAAGGATCACCTCCCACGCCGTCGCCAGCGCGACCAGCGTGGCGGCAACCGGCAGGAAATAAGCCGTGCGGTAAAAGGAAGTGAACCGCGTTTGCCGCGCGATGAGCAAGGCGACCAGCAAGCCCCAGCCGATCGATACGGGTACGACGATGAGGACGTAAAGTGCCGTGTTGCGCAGACTGACACCAAAGCCGGCATCCATGATCATACGCTCATAATTGCCGAGCCCGACAAAGCGCATGCCAGCCAGGCCGAGCGAGGCATCGGTGAAGGACAGCAGGAGAACCAGCACGGCCGGCCCGATCAGCAGCGCGACGAGCAATAGGGTCGCCGGCATGGCCAGAACCAGTCCGACCCGCGCCTGCGCACGCTCGGCCACGAACGTATGCGGTGGGGCTTCCGCCGTGGGGTAACGCAGCGCGTCGTTGATGACCGTCATCTCACGCCACCTTGCTGTAATCACGTTGCCGGCGCGAACCGTTCAGCGGAAAGAACCATGCCTTCTCAGGGGCGATCGTCAGGCCCACGCCTTCACCGGCACGCAATGTCGCGGCACGCTCGGAGGTGATACGCACGACGACCTCCGCTCCCACCTCAGTCTGGACGAAGACATGGGCGTCAGTCCCCGCATGCTCGACACGTGAAACCCGGGCAGGCAGCGCCGCCTGCTGCTCCGGGCCGACCAGTGCGGCATGTTCGGGCCGAAACGCCAGGGTGCCGGGCTCGCCGGAGCCGAGAGCATCACGGATAACAATCTGCTGGCTGCCGATAGTCAGCGCTCCGTTGACCGGGGCTGCCACGGCCAGCACATTCAGAAACGGCTGGGTCAGGAAACGGGCGACGTCAAGATCTATCGGGTTGCGATAGAGCTCGGCCGGCGCCGCGACTTGACGGATCTCACCGCCGAACATCACGGCCACCCGATCGGAAAGCGCGGTCGCTTCCGCCTGGTCATGGGTGACGAACAGTGTCGTCGTGCCCATCTCCTTGTGAAGACGGGTGATCTCTCCGCGGGTATGAATGCGCAGACCGGCATCGAGATTGGCGAGCGGCTCGTCCATCAGAAAAATCTTCGGCTGGCGCACAAGCGCCCGCCCCAGCGCGACGCGCTGCCGTTGACCGCCTGACAACGCCGCCGGCCGGCGGTCGAGAAGCATATCGAGCTTGAGAAGCGCCGACGTCTGCCGCACGCGCGTCTCTATCGAACGGTGGAGCGCCTTGGAGCCCGGCAACAGACGGCCAATGACGGGAAGGCGCTGGAGACTCGTCAACTCGCGCATGACCAGCGGAGCGGCGATATTGTCGTAGACGCTGAGATGCGGATAAAGCGCGTAGCTCTGGAACACGAAGGCAAGGTCGCGATCCTTCGGCGCGACATGATCGAGCGCCCTGCCCCCGGCGCTCAGCCTGCCGCGATCGGCACGCTCAAGCCCGGCAATGATGCGCAACAGAGTGGACTTGCCACACCCGGACGGCCCGAGCAGGGTTGCGAATTCGCCCGCGGCGATATGCAGCGAGACGTCACGCAATACGTCCACCGCGCCGAAACGCTTGCTGATCGCATCGATGAGAAGGTCTGACGCCGCCATCCCGAGCTCCTTTGGACGGCAGCATGCGTACTGGTGTTTTATTTCATATAAATGACGATATGGAGTTTTATTTCATTTCAGGCCCGAGGCGCTCCATCTCCTGGCCAAGGGCCAGCATCAGACACTCGATGAGGAAGATCTTGCCGACCATCGGCGCCAGCGTGCCACCGATCGGGTTCAGGCCCGCAGCCTGAAGGGTGAAATGCGCCGCCTCGCCGATCGGGCTGCGGGCGCGGTTGGTGATGGCGACCGTCGTTGCGCCTGCGGCTCGGGCTCCTTTCAGGAAGTGCAGAGTGTCGACCGTCAGGCCTGAGATCGACAAGCCAATCGCGACACACCCCCGTCCGAGACCATTGGCGACTTCATGCGCCATGTCGGAATTGCGAAACGTCACGGCGGTCAAGCCGGCCCGCAACAGGCGATAGGCGAGCATTTCCGCCGTCACCCCCGACATGCCCGACCCATATAGGTCGATCCGCCGGCTGGCAACGAGAGCTGCAGCGACTTTGTCGAGAGTCGCGGTATCGACATGACCGTGGGCGACGACGAGGTTTTCGACCATGGTGTCGTGCAATGACCGGATGGCCGCATTGGGGCCGGCACTGCCCGCAGTGGCGAGACTTGGACGCCCGACCTCGGCTGCCAGAGCCAGCTTGAAATCCCGGAAACCGGAAAAACCGATCTGACGGCAGAGCCTCAGGATGCTTGCCTCGCCGCTGCCCGCGAATTCACCAAGCTCCGCTACCGACTGGTGCAGCACCTTTTCCGGATTTTCGAGGATATACTTGGCGATCCTCGCAAGCGCATTGGGCAGCCGGTCTATTTCCTCCTGAAGGCGGACGAGGATGCTTCCATGCCGTATCGCAGTCGTCGCCGGCGGGCTGCCATATTGAACCATTATACGATGTCTCCAAAATGCTCGCCGGGAAACATTGCGACATTCCATAGAGATGCGCCAGAGTGCACTTGCCCGCTACCCCACACGGGGGGTGATAAAATCACAGCCTCCGAAACGGCCGCCCCTTCGGGGCGATCCAGGCAATTGGGCACCTCACCGCAGCCTTCCGGGTTGAAATCTGCTCCGAACTCGTGCTGACCATGGCCTGAAGCGCCAGGTCAGATTTATGGGACGCTGCTTTAGGCAGCCACTTGTTTAGGCAACCACTTGGCTACTGAGACAATCGATGAATGCTCTGAGCTGCCGTGGCATCTGTCTCGCGCTGGGATGGTACAGGTAGAAGCCGGTGAACGGAGGCGTCCAATCCGCCAAGACCCGCACCAGCCTGCCATTGTCGACGCGCTCACGCACCTCGATATCAAGAACATAGGCAAGTCCGAGCCCTTGCTCCGCGGCCGCCAGCATCATGGCGGTGTCATTAGCGATCAGAGGACCTTCAACATCGATTTCGACGGAATCGCCCTCCTTCTCGAACTCCCAGCGATAGAGATGCATGGCACCGGGCCAGCGGAAACGAATGCAGGGGAACCGGTACAGGTCATATGGGCTTTCAGGCTTGCCTAGCTGCTCGATGAGCACAGGACTGGCGACCACCACGGACTCCCTCCGGCCACCCAGTCGAACCGCCACCATGTCTTTTTCGAGGGTTTCTCCCAAGCGAATGCCGGCATCGAACCGTCCCGCAACGACGTCGGCGAAGGTGTCGTCGATCGTGACGTCGAGGGTCACGGCCGGATGGGCCCGGTGAAAAACGTCCAGATGCGGCGCCAGCAGATACATGGCGGCAACGCGTGAAAGATTGAGCCGCAGCAAACCGGCCACCTCGGCGCGCTCGGCGATCAGCTCAGCCATGGCCTGATCGAAACCGGCGAAGAGCGGCACGATCCTGTCGAGCAGCGCTTGCCCCTGCTCAGTCGGAGCGACGCTGCGGGTCGTGCGATTGAGCAGCCGCACCCCCAGCCGTGCCTCGAACTCGCGCATTCGCTGGCTCAATGCGGACGGCGAAATAGCCAGCATCCTTGCAGCGGCGGAGAAGCTGCCGCGTTCCGCGATGGCGACGAACGCCTTGAGATCGGCAAACTCGCTGCCGCGCATTATGCATCGTTCTCCTCAAAGCCGTTTCACATAATAGAGCATTCTCTTCTTAAATGCAGGAGGCAATCTTATCCGCCAGCCCATGTGATTGCATGAACAGGAGATTGCGATGCGAATTCTCGTCGTCGGAGCATCCGGTACGATCGGTCGGCCGCTTTGCGCGGAACTGGAAACACGTCACGAAGTGATTGCCGCCGGTCGTTCCGGTCGGGATGTCTCGGTCGACGTCACGTCGGCTGAAAGCATCGAACGGATGTACGAGACAGTGGGGCATGTGGACGCCTGCATCTGCGTTGCCGCGTCCGGGGCGCTGGACAATTTTGCCGAACTGACCGAGGCCGCATTGCATGAGAACATGCGCGGGAAATTCTTCGGTCAGATCAATCTCGTCCTGGTCGGCCAACGCCACCTCTCGGACGGCGGCTCGTTCACGCTGACCAGCGGCATATTCGCGGATGCAGCCTGGCCTGGAGTGACGGGGGGCGCCGTCATCAATGGTGGCCTGCACAGCTTTGTCCTGTCGGCTGCCGTCGAACTGCCACGGAACCTACGCATCAATGCTGTGAGCCCGACGATGGTCGCCGACTCAATCAAGGATTTCGGTCATCTTTTTCCGGGCATGACGCCGGTGCCGATGGATCGGCTGATCGAGGCCTATGTCGGTTGCGTGGAGGGCAGCGAAACGGGTGGAGTCATTAGGATGTATGGCTAGTCAGTTGCTGAGAGAGATGGGATCATACTCGCTGCGTGCCACAACCATGCACCTGACGCTCTGGGACACGGCTCGCCGTTGGTGGCTTCAGCGGCGTCTATACTATCCATTCTACCGCACGATACCTGAAGAGCGTGACCTCGACCGCAACTGGTTGCCAGAGACACGTCGAGCCATGCGGTTATCGGCGGCCAATAGCGGGCCGAGAACGACGGAATGGAGAACTACGTCTACACTATAGCCCCACCCCTCCAAAATAGCGCTGCGACCACATGACGAACAGAGTGGTTTCCTGCTGGTTCACTTTTGACGAAGTGTGCAAACGGCCGATTTGGACACCGCTTACCGATGCTCAGTTTTCCGGGAGCGTCTATGTCGTCATCGGCTCATGAATTTCGGCAACTCGCTTGCCAATGCATCGATAGCGACGCGCACTTTGGGCAGCACGGCAGATGTCGACAGCCATAAGGCGTATACGTCGTAGGGGAAACCTGATTGTTCCGGTAGTAGCTCGACAAGCAAGCCTGCATCAAGCCGCTCCCGAACGAGCCACGAGGGAAGCCATGCGAGGCCGGCGCCTTGCGTAGCGGCATCCGCGATCGCGGCGAGATCGTCCATCCAGACGCGGAAAGCCGGCAGCACTTCGATTGGAGAGCCTTCCGGGCCAGGGAACTGCCATGGCGGAACGATCCCCGACCGGCGGTAGACGATAGCGTTGTGCCGTCTCAAATCATTGATGACGCCTGGGCACCCATTGGCTTCGAGGTAACCAGGCGAGCCGCATACGATCATTCGTTGGCGGGCAACCCGGCGTCCCACAACGCCGCCTTGGTTTCCAGGATCGCCTGTTCGCACGGCTAGGTCGTATCCGTCCTCGGCCAGATCGGTGAGGCGATCGTTGAGGGAGAGATCGAGCTTCAGGTCGGGAAATCTGCCGATCAGCGCCATCAGGATCGGCATCACGCAACACCGACCGAAGTGAACCGGCGTCGTCACGCGCAACTTGCCGCGCGGCTCGGCGAGCTGAGTGGCAGCGAGAGCATCGGCGGCAGACGCTTCGGCCAGAATCAGACGGCAGCGCTCGCAATACTCGCGGCCAAAGTCCGTCAGGTTCTGCCGTCGCGTCGTGCGATTGATCAGACGAACGCCCAAGCGCTCCTCCAGGAAGCGAACATGCTTGCCAACCATCGGCGCGGACAGGCCGAGGGCGTCGGCAGCCGCGGCGAACGAGCCGAGATCCACCGCTTTGACGAACACGGCCATGCTTGTGAGACGATCCATATTGAGAACTATTCGTTAATTCTGTCGTGCATACCGGCGAATTTATCCCTGATTCCGGATTCGATAAAGCCAATTAGAAATCAATAATTATGGATGGTTCATATGCGTGTGGTCCGTTTTCATCGTCATGGAGGCCCAGAGGTCCTGCGCTTCGAGACAGCAGAGGCGGCACCGGTCCGCGCGAATGAAGTGAGGATCAAGGTCAAGGCATTGGGACTCAACCGAGCCGATGCGTTGATGCGGGCGGGTACATACATCGAGACACCGGTCCTGCCGTCGGGGCTCGGACTTGAGGCGGCGGGTATCGTTGAAGGACTGGGGGAAGGGGTGACCAGCTTCGAGCCGGGCAATGCGGTCAGCATCATCCCACCGATCTCGATGGCCCGGTGGCCAACCTATGCCGAATACATCAGCGTGCCGGCGGAACGCGTCGTCAAGCATCCGCCGACGCTGAGCTGGGAGGACGCTGCGGCTGTCTGGATGCAGTATCTGACGGCCTTCGGCGCCCTCATCGACATCGCGAAAATCCGCTGCGGCGAGGTGGTGGTCATCACCGCCGCGTCCAGCAGTGTGGGACTTGCGGCGATCGAGATAGCCAACATGATCGGGGCGGTCCCGATCGCGGTCACGCGCGGAGCCGCCAAGCGGCAGGCGTTGCTCGGTGCCGGCGCTGCGCATGTGATCGCCACGGATGAGGAAGACCTGGCGCTACGCTTGCGGGAGATCGCTGGTTCGGCGGACGTCCGTGTCGTGCTTGATCCCGTCGGCGGGCCGATCTTCGAGCCGCTCACCGAAGCCATGGCACGGGGCGGCATCCTCATCGAATATGGTGGGCTCAGCGGGCAGCCGACACCGTTCCCGCTTCCGGCCGTGCTGGGTAAGAGCCTGATGCTTCGTGGCTATCTCGTCCATGAGATCACGGGCACCCCCGAGCGTCTGGAGACGGCTAAGCGCTTTATCCTCGACGGGCTGACAAGCGGAAAACTCCGGCCGACCATCTCGAAAACTTTCACTTTCGACGAGATTATCGATGCGCACCGGTATCTGGAGTCCAATGAGCAGTTCGGAAAGATCGTAGTAACAATCTGAAAGATGCGAAAGTTGGCCAGCTTCGCGGGCGCAGCGCAAGAAACTGCCAACAGCGATGATGCTCGTGCGGAAGCCCGCGGCGATAGGCGGCAATCGGCGGTGTTCGGCAATCACGCCTGCCTTACGTTTCCCATGTCTTCCCGTGGTGTACGTATTGTTGCGATCACGTGCCAGCCGCGCTCAAGGCAGTATCTGGCAATACGCAGATCGATCACGACATACCCGATGAAGGAACAGTTAATAAATCAATCGGAGAGGCCGCTAGTATAACATAATTCTTTTCCGCCTACTGTAACCGATGTAGAAATATCTACAACGCGAGCGATGGTATTATATATAGGGCATGTTTTCGCAAAGGCATCCACGATTTCGTTAGAGAACTCACCATCAATCCGGTCGAAACTGATATCGAGCTTGATGCTGCTGTATCTCGTGCAATCCTCATCGTCGCGCCTCACGGTGCCGCCTATCCTGCCGCCAATCAACGTCACGCCCAGCTCCCTGGCCCGCTTCTCGATGAGGCCGAAGGCACTGACGCCCAATGCTGCGAGCAGGAGATATGAAGGCAATGGCGCTTTCGCGGTTCCATCGAAGGCGGGATTTTTCCCGGCCGTGGAATCGGCAACAAAAACCGCATGACCCACATCGACGATGTAGCGCCCATGAACGTCCGTGCTACGAATCTCGACTTGCTTTGGTTTCACCTGTTCAACGCTGATTCCGGAAGACATCGACAACCCCTGATAAATACCAGTACTCGGCGACCGCAACTCGCCTCAACGGCGGCGATAGTATCTTGCCGGATGCGTATCGGGCAGGTACCGATCGAGCCCGAATATCTTTTCGCGCAGGGTTCCCTCCGCATAGTGGGTCTGCATCAATCCACGCTCCTGCAACGTAGGGCACAGCCCCTCGACGAAGTCTTTGATGGCCTCGGTGGAAGGCAAACCGAAGACGAGAAACCCGTCGAGGCCGGTATCCGACCACTCTTCGAGCTGATCGGCGATCTGATCCGGGGTGCCAACGAAGACGCGCGTAAGCTTGTACCTCGCATAGTCCCTGAACTTGTAGCTGCGGCCGGGATTGTCGTTGAGAAACGACTGCAGGACGCCTTGAATGCCATCAGTCTTGATATCCGCGAGATCGGCGTCGAGGTCGATCTGGCTGAAGTCAATTCCGGACTTTCCGCTGCTGTCCACGAGCAAAGCCTCGATGTCAGCCTTTTCAAGAATGTCGGCATGCTTTCGTCTGGCCTCTGCCTCGGTCCCACCGATCACGAACCAGGCGCCCTTCAAGAAGACGATGTCGCTGGCCTTCCGCCCATAGTCCACTTGCGCGCGTCGCCTGATATCGTCGATGCGCGCTTTCGTGCTTTCCTGCGAAGGTGTCGGCAGAAAAACCGCTTCGGCATGGCGGGCAGCAAATGCCCGCCCCGCCTCCGAGGCGCCAGCCTGACACAGGAACGGCGTACGCTGCGGAGAAGGAGAGGTCTGGTGCGGTCCCGCCACCTTGTAGAACGCGCCGGAAAAGTCGATGGGATGCACCTTTGCTGGGTTGACGAAGACGCCCTGTCCGGCGTCGCGCACGAAAGCATCGTCCTCCCAACTTCCCTCCCAGAGCCGATAGAGAACATCGACATACTCATCCGCGAGGCGATAGCGGTCAGCATGATCCAGCTGCCGCTCGGCGCCAAAATTTCGGGCACCGCTGTGGGTGAACCCCGTAACGATGTTCCAGCCGACGCGCCCCTTCGAGAGATGGTCCAGCGTGGACAGCTTTCTCGCAAAATCGTAGGGAGGCGACTGCATCGGGGCGCTTGTGAAGACCAGGCCGAGATCCTTGGTGGCCGCGGCCAGCGCGCTCATCAAGACGGCCGGGTCGTTCACCGGAATGCTGATTCCGTGTTTGAGCGCTCCATCCATGCTTCCGCCGTAGACATCGTAGACGCCCAGCACATCGGCCAGGAACAGGAAGTCGAACTTGCCCTGCTCCAGCAGTTTCACATAGGCGATCCAGTCGTCCAGATCGTTGGCATCGAGCGTCCAGCCCCATTTGTGTCGCCACAGGCCGGCCCAGTATCCTCCGTGCTTGTTCTCCGTGAACGCAGAAAATATCAGCCGCTTTCTTCTTCCACTCGACATGTCTTGGGCACTCCCCGGAACCGTCAGCTTGCACTCGCCTCAAGAAACGTCTCAGGCTGGACGTCCAAGGGCGCTCTGGTCACGCGGCTATTGACTTCATCGACATCGAATATGTACGGCACGAAATCCGGATCGCGCTCCAGGAAACGATCGATGACCTTTGCAAGCCACGCTTCCGCCGACCGCCGGTCCACGAACAGATAGACCGATCCCCTTCGCTTGTTCTTCTCATCGCGCAGCCAGAGCTTCCATTGAATGCCGGGTCCCCTGGCGGTCACGGCGGCTTCCTCGGGCGTGGGATACTTCGCCGTTTCCCAGTCGACATTCCACTTGTAATTCACGATCAAGGCCACAGACATCGGTCGTCTCCTGCCATCTGTTGGGTTCGTGGATAGGGGTGGTATCCGGCGCCGGCGTCCGATCCCTGACGCTCGGCGGCCCTGCGGACGAGATCAGACCGCGGGGTCTTTCCAGAAGAGATCGGCAAGGTTCGGCGCCGCACTGATGAGACCGTAGCGCACCAGATCCTCGG
Organism: Pseudochelatococcus sp. B33; assembly: GCF_053570585.1. Lineage (NCBI taxonomy): Bacteria > Pseudomonadati > Pseudomonadota > Alphaproteobacteria > Hyphomicrobiales > Chelatococcaceae > Pseudochelatococcus > Pseudochelatococcus sp. B33. The sequence goes on from NZ_JBSEFH010000003.1 coordinate 274,528, forward strand.
CAATCACCTGGAACTTCGCCAGATCGGTCTCGTTGGGGTACACGTTCAGATTCGCCGCATAGACGAGATCCTTGTCGAAATTCAGGGATTCGATCACCGCATCGCGAATGACGTCCGGCTTGTCAGCAATGAAGTCATACGTTTCCGACAGCGACGCCTTGAACTTCCGCAGCACGGACGGGTTCTTTGCCGCGTAGGTGCTGCTGGCGATGAAGTATCCGCCGACTGCTCCCGGCAGCGAGCCGGCATTGGTCGCCAGAATCGGCACGAGGCCGGCGCGGACCGCTCTCACGCCATGCGGCTCGGCGAGCCAAATCCCGTCGATCTGGCCGTTCTTGACGGCGATAATTCCGTCCTCGTGCTGCACCCTCGTCCATTGCTGCTTGCTGTGATCGGTGGCGCCCAGGTTGTCCAGCGACTTCTTGATGAGCCAGTAGGACAGGCTGCGCAGCGAAGCCGTCCCGATATTCGCGGAGGCAAGCTGCTCCGGCCTCTGGATCGGTCCGTTGGGATCGACATAGACTCGATAAGGATCCTTGGACGGATCGCTGACGTGACCGTAGGCGGGATGTACGAGAACGATCGGAAGCTTCTTGTCGACCGCGAGAAGGCTGCTGACGACATTCGTATAGGCGATATCGAACTGCCCACTCAAAACGAGCGGGATGTTCGTCGCGCCATTGCCGCCCGTGCTCACATTGGCATCAAGCCCGTGCTTCTCGAAGATGTCGCGCTTCTGCGTCAGCAGCACCGGGCCGGCGTCCAGAATGGGCAGCATGGAGATCGAGATCGTCTCCACCTGGCTCTCTGCCCTCGCCGTTGTCCGTCCCAGCATGAAGGGAGATGCGGCAAGCAGCGAAGCTACGGTCCTACGTGTCGGTGTCCAGGAATGAATCATCGTATTTGTCTCCTGCTAAGCTTGAAGGATCAGGCCGCCGCCACCGGCGCCAGTGCGTTTCTCACCAAGGTCAGAATCGCGGCTCTCGCCGATGCGAACTCGGGAAGCGCCTTGGTGGCGATCTGATCCCGTTCTTTCGGAAGTTGGATGGCGATGTCGTCGGCAACGACGCTCGGCGACTTGGTCATGACGATAACCCGATTGCTCATGTACACGGCCTCGTCCACGTCATGCGTGACGAACAGGATCGTGGTGTCGTGCTCTGCCTTCAGCCACAGCACGAGATCTTCCAGATCCGCGCGCGTCTGCGCATCGACCGACGCGAAGGGCTCGTCCATGATCAGGACTTTCGGAGCGAACGCGAGAGCACGGGCGATCGCCACCCGCTGCTGCTGGCCGCCGGAAAGCTGGGGAGGCTTCTTCTTTCCCAGATCTCCGAGGCCGACCTTCTCGAGCGTCTGCTGGGCGATCCGCCGTCTGCTCTCCGCATCCGGTATCTTGTTGACCAGCGGAAGGAGGACGTTCTTCTCCGCGCTGAACCACGGATAGAGGGAGCGCGAGTAGTCCTGGAACACGACGGCGAAGTCCTGCTGCGGCGCAAGCACCTCCTGCCCTTCGTAGAGGATACTCCCGGAGGTCGGCCGGATGAGGCCGGCCAGCGCGCGGAGCAACGTCGTCTTGCCGGCGCCCGACGGCCCGACAATCGAAACGAACTCCGACCTCCGAACCGTGAACGAAATGTCCTCGACGGCGCGCGTGATGCCGACCGCACTTTCATAGTACTTCTTGAAATGTCGGATTTCGAGTATCGCGCTCATAGCAGTTTCTCGTCCGCGGTATCCCAGGTGTTCAGGCGTCTTTGAGCGAAGGAGAACAGCGTGGCCATGATCCATCCGATGATTCCGAGGAGCAGGATCCCGGACCACATCAGATCGACCTCATAGGTGAACTGGGCATTGAGAATAACCGCGCCGATGCCCGTGCTTCCGCCGATCAGCTCGCTCGTGACCGCAAAGATCAGGCTGGTGGGGATGGCAATGTGAATGCCGGCAAGAATGCGCGGCAGGACGGCAGGAATGACGACGCCCACCTGCTCCTGGAACGGTGTGAGACCATATATCTTCGCCGTGTCTCTCCATTGATACGGAATGCTTTTCAGGCCATCCACGGTACTGATGAGCAGAAGCCACGTGATGCCGAACGCGATGCTGAATACTTTCATCTCGGCGCCCACGCCGAACATGGCGACAAAGACGGGGAGCAGCGCGGTCTTGGGGGTTGCGCGAAGAAACTCGATGAGCGGGGTGAGTGTGATGTCGAGGCTTTCGATCTGCCCGATGATCAAGCCCATCAATACGCCGGCCGCAATCCCGATCACGAGACCGATGATCAGATTTCTGACCGTGGATACGATGCTGTCGATGCCGCTTTCCGAACTCCAGTAGTCGATCGCGGCCGGGACCATGTTCCGCAGGGGCGGAAAATAGGGGTCCGTCGAGTTCCAGCTCAGCGTGAGCCAGGCGCCAATGACCAAAACGAGGCCGGCGCTGCCAAGGACAAACCGGTAGACACGCTCGGTCATTGCGGCGCCCCTTTCAAGGCCCTCGACCGAAGCCTCACGATTCTGATGAGGATCAGATTGGCCGTAGCGCCGAGGAGCCCCGCAATGATGATGTAGGTGTACATCACCGGCATGTTCGCGCCCGCATAGGATATCGCGATGACACGGCCAATTCCCGTCACGCCGACAAACAGTTCCATGCTGATGAGAACGAGCAGGGAAATCGTTGTTCCGATCCGCAAACCGGTCAGGAGATAAGGCTCCATGCTCGGCAATATGACCCATTTGAGCCTTTGCCAATCGCTCAGTCCGAAGACCCGCGCGGTATCGAGCGCCATCAGGTCCACGGTGGCTGAGCCGCGAATGATCATCGGCAGAACCTGCCATACTGTCGCGAAGACGACGAGCGTGAGCGCGCCCTGAATGTTGGCGCCGATTGCCAGGATCACGAGCGGTATCAACGCGGTGGATGGTATCGGCCGCAGAAACTCGATGAGCGGCGCCGTGAGGGCGCGGAAATTGCGGCTTCGCCCGATCGGTATTCCAAGAGCGATGGCGATCAGGAACGCGATGATCAGGGAGGAGATCCAGGTCAGAAGCGTGCGCTCCAGCGGTGCACGAATAGCGCCGCTCGCAATCTGCGCGACAAACTCGCCGAGAATCGTTCTCAATGCGGGAAATCTATGAGCGTCGAGCAGGTCCGCGGCGAGCGCCAGTTCCTGCCCCACGGCCAGGGCCAGGATGGCCGCGGCGGGGGCCACGACGGCCTTTCGCGGCCGGAACGCGCCGGACAAGAACGCAGCAGGCCGACGCATCATCCCGAGAGCCCATGAGGCACTAAACCGCGCCGCTCCCTCTGAAGGTGCCGAGACGAACGCGCCGGATGGAGGCAGACTCGTCATCGCGTGACCCCGCAGCGCAACCACCGGATACGTGCGGTACCGCTTTCCATGATCGACGAGGGAGGCATCCGTTTCTCTTTTCTCGCGCATACTCGCAGACCGAACTCTGCCTTCGGAGAGGGCGATAATTAAAATTCTATTTCTATAGAAATAATAATCTGATAATACAAAGCGTCAAATTCTTTTTTTGACACAAAAGATTATATGTTCAGGAGCGCGCGAAATGTCGAAGGCCGAAATGTCGAAGGCATGGACGGAGGTGGATGCGGCCTGGCTTGCCGAACGCTGCCTTGAGCAAAGCGGCGCCTCGGTCGCGGATACGATTGCGAGCCTGATCTACGAGGGCCGCGTTCCTTCGGGCGCACGTCTGCCGACGGTACGCACGCTCGCCCGTCGTATGTCGGTCAGCCCGGGCACCATCGCCGCCGCCTGGGGGCGCCTGCGCGAGGAAGGATTGATCGAGACGCGCCGGCGCGGAGGAACGTTCGCAGCAATCCGCATCGTCCGCTCCTGGAACCGCGGCAACAGCACTGACAGTTGGCCCGAGCGCAGCCCCGCCCTTGCCGCGGCCGATCCCAAGCTTCAACCCTCGCTGGAGGCTGCGATCCTCGCCGGGCTTCAAATGCGTGCACAATATGCCGAACCGCAGGGCTACATCATCGAGCCGCTCGTCGATGCCGTTGCGCCGACGTGGCCTTTCAGGCCTGAAGCCTGGGTCGCAGTCGGAGGCGGCACGGAGGGCCTCCTGTTGGCTGTGGAGGCGACAGTCCCTCCGGAAGGAGCCATCGCCGTCGAGCAGCCGACAAGCCCACGTGTTGTCGAGATCATCGCCAGGCTGGGCCTTCGGCCTCTGCCCATCGCCTGCGACAGCGAAGGCCCCCTGCCGGACGAACTCGCGCGTGTGCTCAAGCATGATCCGAGGGCACTCCTCTATCAACCCTGCGGCCACATCCCTCTTGGACATGCGATATCGGCAAGGCGCGCGCGTCAGCTCGCGGACATCCTGCGCATGAAGCCGAACATCGCAATCATCGAAGACGACGGCCTTGGACCCCTGTCATCTGCCAGGCCGGCAAGCATCGGCGTGCACCTTCCTTCGCGCACCATTCTCGTTCGCATGTACGGTCGAGCCTACGGAACAGATCTGAGGGTCGGCATCATCGGCGGTGCCGGCTCCATCATCGCGCGGACACGAAGGCACCATTTCAGGGGCATCGGCGTAACGAGCGGCATTCTGCAAGGCGCCCTCGCCTATCTGGTAACGAGCAAGGACGCCGACCTGATCCTCGCCGAGGCCTGCAGGACATATCTGGACAGGCGCAGGACGCTCGTCGCAGCCCTGAGGCGATGCGGCATCAACGGCTTGAGCGACGAAGGAGAAGGACTGGAACTTTGGGTTCCCGTCAAGGACGAGCGTGCCGCTCTTGCCAGGCTGGACTCGCAGGGTGTGCCGGCGTCTCCCGGCACCCGGTGCTTCTTCGAGACGCCAGCCGCCCATCACGTCCGGATCGCAATCGGCCTGATGCCCGATCAATCGAGTCAGTTGAGAAGGCTGGCGGCGATCATTGCCGAGGCAATCAGCACTTCTTGAAGTGCGCAGACTTGTAGAAATTTGGGCTTTAGTCTGACGATTGATGTCCTAGGCTGGAGTGATAGCCGATCTTGGGCGCGCGAACTGTATGAGACATTTTATAAACTTTGACTCAATTAATATTGCCGGATTAAAACATGTTTATGTTGTATTATTAATTATTAATACTAAAATATAATGTGCAATTATTGAGAAATATGCAGCCAACGAAACTGCATGAACTGGAGAATAACGGGCAGATGAGCAAATTATACCTTCCATCTGGCCTCGATCACGGCCGAGCATTCTCGCGTCATGACGTCGACGATGTTCAGCACCCGAACCGTCGCCTCGTCAGTCCACAATTCATCGTAGAATGCATATCTGGTCATACCGATCATCTCCATAAGAAAAAGGGCGCGGTAAAGACCACGCCCCCGTTGCACTATGTCGGCCGCGACTGACCTCGACGCGACACGCCGAGCCTTAACAAAGCCCCTCACGCTGCCGCGCCGAGGATCACCCTTTTTCCGGCGTCGATCTGCGAGATGTAGACACCAGCGTCTACGCGGCCAGACGACGCGCCAAGGTCAAGCCGTCCAGGCGGAAAAAACCCGGCGCAGATGCGGGATACTCTGGCCCGTCAGAACCGTGATGAGCGAATTCCAGCGTGACGTCCGCCCCGGGGTCGACCTCCAGCGGGGTGTCAAACCAGAAATAGACGTAGCCCCGGCGCCGCCCGCGGTGCTCCGGTGTAGTGTGAATTTCGACCGGTTGGCCATTGACTCGGACCGCGATAGGAAGAAGCGCGCCGCCCAGCAGGGTAGCGGCTTCGGGCAGAGCCAGCTTGCCTTCGACCTTAAATCCCCTCCCGCTGCTCCAGCCGGTTGTGACGGGCAGAACCAGGTGGCCACGATCCTGCAGCCAGCTGCCGTCGCGCCAGCCCGTGCCCAACAAGGCCGCTCCGGCAGCACCAGCGGTGAATTCCAGTTTGCTGAAATCAGGTCCCGGCCCGAAGTCGAACTGCGACAGCCGCAGCACAGACAGGTCCCCGGCAAACTCGGCTGCGCGCGCCTCGGCCTTGCGCTTCAGATCATAGGCCTGGAACGGATAGTGCCCGCCCGGCCGGTAGCTGGGCATCGCCGCCTCCAGAGCGACGGCAAAAGCCTTTCGGTCCGCCTCGAAGCGATGCCCGAGAACCCGGTCGTGCAGCGCCTCCAGTTCGTCAAGATAGCGGCGCATCAGCAACCGCTCCAGGATCCGCTCACGCGTGCGGGTGAAATCGTCGGGGTCATAGAGGCCGATCTCGGCCATGACCGAATCCGCCTCTACTTTTTGTCGCAGGAGGCTGCCGCCAAAATTGCGTGTGGCCCATGCGGAAGCCACGTCATGGGTGACGAGCCCGGCAAGGCCGCGCTCGTCGGCACACAGAACAGGCCGGTTCAGGACGATTGCCTCCATCGCGGCTTTGCCGGTCGCCACCACCAGATCGGCGGCACGCATGCGCTTGGCCAGGTCATTTGCGACCTCGCCCACTCCACCGCCAACCACCTCGGCCGCCAAGTCCAGACGCCTGCAGGCCTCGAGAACCGGGGAGACATGTTTCGCATGGTATTTTGCGACGACAAGCACGCAACGCAGCCGGGCAGGTGGCGGCCCCTCGGCCGGTTCCAGTCCGGATGCGTTGGGCAGCATGGCGATCCGGTCCTCGGTGATGCCCGGCACCGTCAGAAGGCGCGCCCTGATCGCAGGGGAGTACGCGACAAAAAGAGCCGTTCCCGGCAGAGCCGCTGGTTCATCATGCCACGAGAGGACATCGTGGCAGAACCAGAGTGCGGGGCAGTCGGGGAACAGGGCGCGGGCAATCAGGAAGGGCGAACTGTGATTGCCTTGGATGATGTCGGGATTGAAACCCTCAAGCGCCTCGATCCGGTTCGTCACGATCACACCGGACTGACTCATCTCCCTGGCCACTTCCCCCAGAGCGGATGTTGCATAGACCGCCACGCAGTGGCTCCGGCTGATCAGGCCGCGCGCGATCTCCATCGTCGCAATCTCGGTGCCGGAGCGCCCATCCAGACGGACATTGGTCAGCAGGATGCGACGGGGCGGGCGCGTGATCATAAGACACTTATCCACGTGATACTTATCTATGCGATACCTATCACAGTCGCGCTACAGGAACAACGAACTGGAACTTTTCGCCTCGACAACCAACTAGTGCGCGTCATCATGATCGATGGTGGGCCGTAGTTCGTGGCAAATTTGAACTGTTGCGCGAGATTATTATTGCTCCCTCGTGCAAAAGTTTCTGATGCGCTGCAAGCACATCAATAACATCGCCAAGCGATATCGACTTAGCTGTATACGTGATCCTATGGTGCTCAACCTGCCTCACAGCTGCTCTCCCCGCGGAGAGCCAAGTCGACTTATCTAGGCACTGCCAAGCTTGACTTGCTGCTGCCGCCTTTCGATCCGCTCAACGATATACAGAACAAATATAGAACACAGGCGGTGCTTGCCCTTGCCGCCCGTGACGGTCAGCTCATCCTTGCAACCTCGCGGTTATCAAATAACCGCACCGCCATTTCACCAGAAAGACTGAATCGACTCCTAGCTCTGCTTGTGTTTCGCTCCTTCATTGGGGGCATGAATGAACAAGAAAGCGCTTATCGGGTACGGTCTTGCGGGTCTAGTCTTAATTGGCTGGATCACAGATCGAGGCAAAGAACGCTCGCCGCCGTTACTGCCAACGGCGACCTTACCGGGCACCGAGCAACCATCGACGCCACCGCCCGCTGTAACGCAGACGCCGGAGCGGCAAATGACGAGCCAATCCCCTTCCCCGCCAGTCGCCGCCCCGTCAGAGCCTGCGCAGCGGACTCTTTACACGACCACCGCCGTGAGGCTCCGCGCCTCTCCCTCTACCAACTCACGCATCATCTCGACCGTGCAAGCTGGGCGCGCCGTCACCTCTCTTGGAACCGATGGCGCGTGGCACCGGGTGAGGGCTGACAACGAGACAGGCTGGATGCACGGCGATTATCTATCCGAGACACGCCCCGTGGCGAAGCCGCCGCCTCCAGCTTCCCCAGCGCCAGCTTATCAACCCGTCCCGCTGCTAAGGCGTCAGCCCGCCCCGGCCAGACGTTCGGGTGAGCCAGTCAGAGGACCCTACGTCGGAACGTGCGATTGCCCGTACGACCTGACCCGGAACGGGCAAAGGTGCGGCGGGAGGTCGGCATATAGCCGTCCCGGTGGAAGAAGCCCTGCTTGCTACCATTAGGTGGGCTGATTCCACTCGGCCAATTCCAGAACGCCTGGCGCCTAAGACGCGCCCTGCAGCCTCGCAACCGTCTTCGGTCCCAGCCCGCTGATACTCTTGAAGCGCTCCGCCGGGGCGGCCTCACCTCTTCGGCGGAGATGAAGCCGGCCTCGTGGAGACGCTCGGCCGTCTTCGGGCTGCATTCTTCGATGACCTTCAATTCCTCCAATACGAAGTACCGCGCCATGTCACCACTTCGCCACGATATCCGGCGATGCTTCGTTCAGCTTGCGCAGGCAGTCGAGGATAGCAGCTCGGGGCGCGTCGCTCTCGATCATGCGGCGATACGATATGAGGAAGGAGAGGCACGCCTCTCTGTACTCCTAAGCAATCTGATGCGAGGATTTGCTCGTATGGATCACCGATGGCGCGGAAGAGCGGGCTGCTAGCCGGGCAAGCGCCTCAGGCACGTCAGCGCCTGCGCCGGACCTCGGGTGTCCGAAGTACATGAAGGAGGCAGCATGACGCGATCGATCACGATTATCCGGGCGCCTTCCAATCTCGGCCTGCGGCCTCTTCGCCCCGGCCATGAGCCCGGAACCTGGCGAGCACCGGAGGCACTGGAGCAAGCCGGGCTCGACGCGGCGCTGGCGCCAGCGCGCACGGTTTCCCTGAAGCGACCCGTCTACGATACAGAGCCGCAACCCGGCACGAGGCTCCGCAACGGGATGGGGATCAGAACATTCAATCTCGGGTTGGCCGATACGATTGCGACCGCTCTCGCGGCGGGCGAGTTCCCGGTGGTGGTGGGCGGCGACTGCTCCATCCTGCTCGGTGCGCTGGCCGGTGCGCGCCGGGTCGGTCCCCATTCCCTTGTCCACATAGACGGGCACAGTGATTTCCGACATCCGGGCAATTACGATGCGGCTGCGACATTGGGAGCGGTGGCTGGCATGGATCTGGCACTGACAACCGGCCGCGGCGAGACACTGCTCATCGACTGGCCGGGCGCTCCGGCTCCGCTGGTGCCGGATGAACAGGTGGTCCAGATCGGCGAGCGCGAGGGCAGAGACGCCGATTTCGCCTGGCCCGACGTCAACGACACGGCCATCACCCGTATCGATGTCTTCACGGCGCGCAAGCTGGGTGCTGCCGGCATCATCGAGCGCACCCGGGCGACGCTGGATCAGACAGGATGGCCGTTCTGGGTGCATTTCGACGTCGATGTGCTCGATCAGACCATCATGCCGGCTGTCGATACGCCAGGCAGTCCAGGCATCGATCCGGCGGACCTCATCCTCCTGCTGCGGCATCTGGTCGAGGACCAACGCTGCACGGGCCTCGACGTCACGATCTTCGACCCCGACCTCGACCCGGATGGCTCCCTCGCCCGCTTCCTCGTGGCACTTTTGCGCGAGGTGTTTTCCTAAACCTGCCCGAAGAGTCGCCGTAGCCCAGTCTCCATGGCTGCCTCAAATTTTTCTTCCTGCCTGCGGCATTTGAAGCTCGGCGTCGGTCCCCTGAAGGCAGCCTTTCTCCCGGTTTCTCGATCGAAGATGGCAGCGCCTGCCACGGAGTCAACATTTCGTGGAGCAATAACGATCAGCGGAAGGATACACCAAGGCCACCCCAACACCCTTTGCTCTCACTTGGCCCTCGCTCGGCGTGGCTTCGCCAACGGTTGCACGGCCGCAATCTGCGCCTCCCGTTCCAACCTCGCCTTGCGGAGCCGCGCAGTCTTGGCGTCCCGGAGGCTAGTCTCTGCATCGAGTATCGACCGTACAGCTAGGTCCGTCATTGCTGACCTCGTGGTGGCTGTCATTCTTGTCGTTGGTCGGAACAGATTATCCTTGGTGACACTATTGGTCATATCGTTCACTCCCTGCTTGAGATACGCACAAAACGAAAAGGCCGGGCTATCACCCGGCCTCTCCATCTCAACAATCCGTGCCAGTACATCCGTGGTCACGGATCGGAGGGGGAAACATCATGCTTCCTGCAGTTGATCGGCCGAGGACCGGCCTGTCTTGTAATCCTTCACCACCTCGAAGCTGAGCTTCTGGCCTTCCACGATGGTGTGCAGGCCTGCGCGCTCGACAGCGGAAATATGCACGAATACGTCCGTTTTTCCGTCGTCAGGCGTAATAAAGCCGAAACCTTTGGTGGCGTTGAAGAACTTCACGGTTCCAGTGCTCATGACGATTTCCTTTCAATCGGTCATAGATTATCGTTTGTCGCGTTGAAGCCGCGACAAGTTTTTTCAGATCGATTTGAGAGAGAAATATCGTCAAAAACGCCGTAGCGCAGAAAACAAAATTCAGCAAGCAAGATCGATCTTTTCAAGATAAGGACGATACGACATTTATGCAAGGGAAAATTACAGATTATTCCATTCCACCATCCGAGCAGCCCGCCCACACCCCCGCTCACGCGGACGGGATCACGCCGCCTCCCCGCGCATCGACCTTCGTCCATCTGGACTCATGGCCGCGCTAAGCGCAAGCTATGCTGATGGGCCAACGGAAGGCGCGACGCGCGCAATCCACTCGGAGGACCATATGAACGCTGAACAGCACCTCAGGCGACAGGTCGAGCAGGACATCCAGAGCATCGCAGAACGGGCGCCGGCAACGATCGACTCTCTGGCAATCGCTCAAAGATACCAAGCCGACTATCCGGAACTGTCAGAGGACGAGATAAGAGACATTATACGGGACGTAGGCCGCCAGCACGGATTCACCGTGTCCTAATCCCCCTCTCCTGAGCCTGCTTTCAGGCCGGGTTAATGGCGCCACCGACCTGCCGATTGCGTGAGCGGGAGGAACAAAAACAGGTGAGCGTTGTTTAATATGCGGACCGAAGGCATGTTCCGTCAGATCATAATGCCACTGCAGAAATTCCAGGTGGCCTCGCAGCAAAGGTAACAGGGGGAGAACGATGAGAGGCCATCAACTCACCGACGAACAGAGACAGCTTCGCGCTGTAACGATATGGTGGATATCGACATACTCGCAGTCCGCGATGAAACTGGCAGGAGACTCGATTGTATCCGAAGAAACCGGACCGAATATCCTTAAGGGACTGGAAAGAACAATAAACGATTTTCTTCACCTGGATACAGATGGAGAAGAGTTTATTCTCATGTATAACAGATGCCATAAATCAATAGAACGATTCTCGAAAGAAATAGAATCGATTGAGTTTATTTCTGATTTAGAAAAGGATGAATACACTGGTATTCTGCGGCAAGTCAGACATCTCATCCGGGAAACGGTAGTCGAAAAGATTGGTATTCCGCTGCCTGCCATCGAGGCTGAAGGCGCCGTTGATATCGCGACGCTACGCCGCCCTCCTTCTGCCTAAGATCGTCCTCCTCCGCCCTGACGAAGGCGAATAGGCCGTCAGTGACGATATCGACGCTTTCCGCATCGGAGATAGACAGACTGAACAGCCGCGTCCCTGGCCTGACACGGGTGTGACAGCGACGAGACCGCGATATTTGCCCGGTGGTGCGGCGAAGGCATGCATTCCTCCAATGCAGCGCCCCATCACCAGCACGCCGGAATAATGGTGCCCGGTTCCTCCAAAAAGATCATAGCTCCACCGGCCACATAACAGCAAAAGCCCACAGTGCAGCGTCAATTGCGCGCGAGGGCAACGACCGGATCGAGCCTTGCGGCGTTTCTGGCCGGCAGATATCCGAAGGCGACGCCAATGATCGTGGAGCACGCCAGCGAGGCGACGATCGAGCCAGTTGAATAGACCAGGCTGAAGTTCGATCCGAGTATATGGAACAGCACGCCGAAGCCCAGAGCCAGCGCGATGCCGCCCAGCCCGCCGATGAAGCAGACGACGATCGCCTCGATCAGGAATTGCTGCATGATATCGCCCTGACGCGCCCCGACCGCCATGCGCACGCCGATCTCCCCCACCCGCTCGGACACGGTCACCAGCATGATGTTCATCACGCCGATGCCGCCCACCACGAGCGAGATCAGGGCGATGGCCGCAATCAGCAGTGTCAGCGTTTCGGTCGTGCTGGTGATCGTCTGGCGGATGTCGTCGGTGTTGAGAATGAAGAAATCCTTCACGCCATGGCGCGCAAGCAGGAACTCGGTCGCCGCCTGCTCGGCGAGAGTGGTCGGGACGTCGTCGGCGACGCGGATGGTGATGCTGCGCAACGTGGTATTGCCCAGGAGGCGCGTCTGCACAGTCGTGTAGGGCAGATAGACGGACGGATTCTGACTGGAGCCGAAGCCGCCCTGCTGCGCTTGCGTGACGCCGACGATACGCGCCGGCATCTTGCCGATGAGGATCGACTGGCCCACCGGACTGCCGGGGAAATCCGGGAACAGGGCACTGCGCGTATTTTCATCGATGACAACCTCTTGCACCCGATCGCGGACACTGTGGGCATCGAACAATTGCCCTTCGGCGACCCTGACGCCTCTGGCATCGAAATACTGGTCCCCGACGCCGTTGACCATCGCATTGGCCGAAACCGATCCGAACCGTACCAGGTCGTTGGTCGACACCGTCGGCGTGACGGCCGCGACCCAGGACTGGGTCGCCAGCGCCTCGGCGTCGGCGACCACGAGCGTCGTGATCCTGCCGGAGCGTGTATCGCCGAAGTCCCGCCCCGCAAAGACCTCCAGCGTGTTGGTGCCGAGACTGCTGATGTTGGCGAGCACCCGCTGACGTGACCCGGTGCCGAGCGCCACCACGCTCACGACGGAAGCAATGCCGATGATGATGCCGAGCATGGTCAGAAATGTGCGCAGCTTGTGGGCCCTCATCGACAGGAACGCCATGCGGAACGCCTCGCCCAGGCGATCGAATGCCGCCTGCATGGGTTTCGCTTCTCTCGCGGGCTCCGCCGGTGCGGCTTCGGTTGCAGCACCTCCGCCGTCCTGCTCCGTCCGGCGGTCGGCGACAATGACCCCGTCCCGCAGCTCGACGATCCGCTGGGCACGCTGCGCCACGTCCATGTCATGGGTGACGATGATGACGGTCTTGCCGGCGCGGTTGAGTTCCTGCAGGATCATGAGCACTTCCTCGCCGCTGCGCGAGTCGAGCGCGCCGGTGGGTTCGTCGGCCAGAATGACCTCGGCCCCGTTCATCAGTGCCCGGGCGATGGAAACGCGCTGCTGCTGTCCGCCCGACAATTGTCCCGGCCGGTGGGAGAGGCGGTCCGCCATGCCGAGGCGCGTCAACAATTGCGCGGCGCGCTCCCCGCGTTCCGACGGCGATGCACCGGCGTAGATTGCCGGAATCTCCACGTTGCCGACGGCCGTCAGCTCCGGCAGCAGGTGGTAGCGCTGGAAGATGAACCCGAAATGCTCGCGCCGCAGCTCGGCCAGTTCGTCGCTGTCGAGCGTCGAAGTCTCGCGTCCGCGGATAAGGTAGCGCCCGGCGGTCGGCCGGTCGAGACAGCCGAGAATGTTCATCAGCGTCGACTTGCCGGATCCGGAAGCGCCAACGATGGCCACCATCTCCCCGGCATGAATGGTGAGGTCGATGTCCTTGAGGACGACGAGCGTCTCCTCTCCGGCCGGAAACTCCCGCCGCAGGCCCTCGACCGCTAGCAGTGGCGCGTCATCCCCTGGCCGGCTCATGTCCTAGAACCCCATCGGGGACGGCGGTCCCCGCCGGCCAGCGCCAGAAGCGGCAGGAGCCGAGGCCGAATACACACCCGTCACCACCCGCTCACCCTCCTCGAGACCCGACAACACCTGAGCCCTGATCTTGTTGTTGAGCCCGATCTCGACCGGCCGGGGGGTGATCCCGCCCGAAGGCGCAACCACCTGTACCGTGTAGGTGTGCCCGTCCGGCGAGGACAGGCCGAGCGCGGTAGACGGGATCGTCAGCGCGTCCGTCGCCCGGCCCAGCACGATATGGACCTCGGCGGTCATGTAGGTTCTTAGCCTGCCGTCCGGATTGGGGACATCGAACACGCCGTTGTAATAGATCGCGGACGTCGTGCTTGTTGAGCTGGCGGAGGAACCAGCGCCCGACGACGTGCTGAAACTGCTGTCGCTGGATATCGACTCGGGCGCAGGCTCGATCTGCTGCAGCGTGGCGTCATAGCGCCGGCCCGTATCCCCCAGAATGGTGAAATACACCGGCTGGCCGGGCGCGACGCGAACGACGTCGGCCTCCGATATTTCCGCGCGCACCGTCATGGTATCGAGCTGTCCGAGAATGACGATGGTCGGCGCGGACTGGGCGGCGTTAACCGTCTGCCCCTCCTGGGTAACGATAGCCAGCACCGTGCCGTCGATGGGCGCGGTGATGCGGGTATAGCCGAGGTTGGCCTCTGCGGTCTCGACCGCGACCTCCGACTGGATGATCTGCGCATCCAGCGCCTCGATCTGTGCCTGCGTGACGGCGAGATCCGCTTCGGCCACATCGAGGTCGGCCCGCGAGACGGCGCGTTGCGCCGCCATCTTGCGCTGGCGCTCGACCGTTATCTCGGCCAATTTCAAGCTGGCGGTCTTCTCCGTGCGTTGCGCGCGCGCACTGGCAAGCGCCGCCTGTGCGTTGCGCAGCGCGTTCTCCTGCGTCACCGAATCGATTTCAGCGATGAGATCCCCTGCCGTCACCTGCTGTCCCAGCTCGACCTTGAGCGCCGTCACCCGGCCCGACGCCTGCGCGCCGACGGCGACCAGCCTGGCCGGCTTGAGGATGCCGGTCGCGAGCACGGTGACCTCGACGTCCCCCCTCGTGACGGGCGCCGTGATGACGTTCGCCGCCTGTGAGGAGGCCTGCTCGCGCACCCACCACAGATAGGCGCCGGCAAGTCCGGCGATCACGGCCACCGGCAGCAGCACCGTGAAGGCCGTCCACCGTCGTTTTCCGTCGCTCATGAGCCCGCCAACCCCGAAGAATGCGCCGGTACCTGTGGCAGGTCGATGCGCACGACAAGCCCATGCGGAACGTTATCATGCATTGAAAGACGCCCGCCTTGAGCGCGGACAAGAGAGCGGGTGATCGCCAGTCCGAGTCCGAAACCCTGCCCCGAACGGATCGGACGCTCGTCCTCCATCCGGACGAAGGGCTTCACGACAGCCTCCCTGCGATCCTCGGGAATACCGGGGCCGTCGTCTTCCACCGTCAGGACAATTCCGCCATCGTCGCCGTAACGCAGGCGCACGACGACGGTACGGGCGTGGCGAACGGCATTGTCGACGAGGTTCGTCAGCACGCGGTGCATATCATCGAGCCGCCCGAGACAGACAAGCCGATCGGGCCCCACGTAGCTGACGGCATGACCGAGTTCCGCGAACTCGTCAGTGACAGTCTGCGTGAGGCTTGCGATATCAATGCTGGAAAGCGCGAGCTCCGTCCGTTCGCCGCGAATAAACGACAGCGCCGATCGCAGCATGGCGTTCACCTGGTCGAGATCCCGTTCCATCTGCGCACGAACCGTCTCATCCTCCACGAACTCCGTGCGCAACCTCAGGCGGGTAATGGGGGTCCTCAGGTCATGACTGACGGCCAGCAGCATCTGGGTGCGCTCGTCGATGAGTTCCTTGATACGGTCGCGCATGCGGTTGAAGGCACGCGCGGCGGTCCGTATTTCTTCCGGCCCCTGCTCGGGAAGCGGCTCGTGCTCCCGGCTGGCGTCGAAACTTTCCGCCGCGTCCGCGAAGCGGCGCAGCGGTGCCGTGACGGCCGTCACCGCCCAGAATGTCAGCAGCACGAGGACCGGGGCGAGGAATCCCAGCATCACCATCAGCCGGACTCCAACCGGTGGCCCGGGACGGGTTTCCGGCTGGCCGGGACCGGTCAGCACAATACCGTTCGCAAGGCGCAGTGCGATGTCTCCTCCCCCTCTCTCTCCCGCCACCCCCAAGGCAGAGCGGCGGAGATAGACGGCCACGCCTTCGCCGAGACGGCGAGCGGTCTCTCTCGCGACTGGATGATCGGGCATGAGGGGTACCGTCGCCCATGCGGGCAGCTGCATGGAAAGGCCAAGCCACGGGTAACGTGCCGCCAGGGATCCCGTTGCCGCACGCGGCATTGTTCCCGCGGGGATCGCGTTCAGCACGACGGCGATGGCGACGAGTTCCGCTTCCCGGCGCTCGTGTTCGGGTTGCTGTGGAGGCGGCAACAGGATGAGGAACGCCGTCGATATGAGGATTTGCGACAGCACGACCGAGGCGATGGTCAGAAGCGCGATCTGACCTGCGATGCGGCGGGGATGGATCACTCTCGCGAGACCGGAGATCATTGGTGCCCCACCTTGACCGCGAAGACGTAACCGCTGTTGCGGACGGTTTTGATGAAGTGCGGATCCCGCGGATCGCGTTCGAGTTTCTGCCTCAGACGGCTGATGAGAATGTCGATACTGCGGTCGAACGGACCCGGCTCCCTTCCGCGCGTCAGATCGAGCAGCTGTTCACGCGTCAGAACGCGTTGGGATCGTGTGCACAGGGCCAGCAGCAGGTCGAACTCCGCGCCGGTGAGGGATACCCGCGCGCCGTCCGGGTCCGTGAGGTGGCGCTGGCGTGGATCCACCGACCATCCCTCGAAAGTGAGGATGGAAGCATCGTCGCCGGGAATGCTGTCGTCCGGCCTGGACCGGCGCAGGACGGCGCGGATGCGGGCCATGAGTTCACGCGGGTTGAACGGCTTGGCAAGATAATCGTCCGCACCTATTTCCAGCCCGACGATGCGGTCCACCTCTTCGCTTCTCGCCGTCAGCATCAGGATCGGGATGGCGGATGCAGCCCGCATCCGGCGGCAGATGCTCAGGCCGTCCTCTCCGGGCAGCATGAGGTCAAGAACGACAAGGTCGATGCGGGCGTCGGCAAGAATGCGGTCCATCGCACGGCCATGCGCGGCGACCGATGTCCTGAAACCGTTCTTCTCCAGATAGCGGGCAATGAGCGCACTGATATCCGGGTCATCCTCGACGATCAGGATATGAGGCGTCTCGCTCATTGTCCCGACAGCTCCTTCATGTCGATGTCCGGCAGCCGGGGCGGCTTCCGAACGCATATTCCATTTCCAGCAATCACTTACTGCAGGTGCGTGACCGATCAAATCGGAAATTTGTTTCCAATTGTTTCTGGGCCGCCAGTGGAAACCGGCACGAAACAAAATTCCCCGAAACCTGAATAACCGGGAAACAAACATCGGCGATCGTCCGGGCCGATAAAGGAGACCCGGATGCAGGTTCGCCCCCTTTCCCCGACATGGCTTCGCTCGCTCCTGTTCGCGCCGCGCGGCCTGCCGCCCTATACCCGGATGACGATGATACTGATTGGCATGGGAACCGTGGCGGCGGCCGGCGCGGTCCTTGCCTGGGTTCTCGTCGTGACGGAGGCCCCCAAGCCACGTGACGGCTATGCGCTCGTCCGGCTGCGGACAGTGGAAGCGCAGGCCGAACAGATCGAGGGGGACTACGTCCTGCTTGCGGGCGACTCACACACGGAGCGGCTTTATCTTCCCGAACTTTGCGGATTGCCGACCCTCAATGCTGGTCTCTCCGGCGCCACGCTCGCTGATGTAGCGTCGTTCCTGTCCGCCGCAGGAATCAGATCGCCGAAACTGACGCTGCTCTCGATCGGTACGAACGACGCCAATCTCAAGCGCGACCCGGACGCCGGCAAAGCGCACGCCCGCTTCCGACAAAACCTCGACACGCTCCTCTCGATCCTGCACTGGAAAGGGACGCGCGTTGTCGTATCGCAGGTTCCCCCATTGCGGGATGCCGGATCGACGGGCTTTTCCGCAGCGGCGATCACCGGATTCGACGCAATCATCAGCGATATCTGTTCCGAAGAACAGTGCCGGCGCGTCGAGTTGTTCCCCGCTGCAGACGCCGCCGGTGATCCGAAGACATCCGGCAAGCCTGTCTGGCACGAGCCCGTCCATGCTCCGGACGGCATTCACATCAACCGTCTCGCCGACAGGATACGCGCTCATGCGAGCGATATCTGCAGCTATGCCATCAATTGAAGGATTGAACATCCGATGACGATGCAACGTCACACCTGGAAGGACATGCGATCCGAGGCCGTCAGGAATCTGGGCGTGCATATCGGCGCAATCGGCGTCATCGCCGGCCTGATCTTCGCAGCCGGCGGTCTGGAATCCGACAAGTCCGAGCGGGAACGTCTCGACGAAGAGATGTTCGCCCTGGCCTCAACCGACGCACCGGGGCCCACCTGTGACCACGGCAACCTCATCGTTGAATTCGAGGAATTCCCGCTGATGCCAGCCACGACCGTCCGGTAGCCGCCGATCGTCTCAAGCGTCGAGCCATGGCGCAGCAACTCGTGGCCCAGCAGCATCCTGTGCCAGCGGAACAATGTTGCGTGATCGAGCGGTGTGGCATAGGTGGCGTACACGTCGACCATCATTTCCGCAATACCATGCTCCCCTGGCTTCACGGCGTGATGATCGGCGGCAAGCCCAGGCTGCCGCCGCAAGGACGACTGGATGCTGACGCGGTCCAGTATTTCCCCTTCGATCTCGGAGGTTTTCAATGCCTCGTCGCTCAACAGCTCGGGGGGAAGGCGGTGGACACGCTGCAACTTTATCAAATGGCGGCGGCAATCGGATGACCCGTCACAGGATGGGAAAGCACCGCCATCTCGATGCCGTAAATCTGGCGAAGCATCGTCGGCACCATGATCTCGGAGGGGCTTCCGCGCGCGATTAGCCTGCCAGTATGAAGCGCGATGATCTCGTCGCAGAAGCGTGCGGCCATGTTGACATCGTGCAGCACTACGACAACACCAAGCCCTTTCTCCCGGCAGAGGTTGTGGATCAGGGACAGCACCTCGATCTGGTGCGAAATGTCGAGCGCGGATATCGGCTCATCCAGCAGGAGATGTTCGGCATCCTGCGCCACCAGCATGGCAAGCCATACCCTCTGACGCTCTCCACCTGAAAGCGTGTCAACGAGACGGTCCGCCATGCCCGTAACATTCGTGAGGGTCATGGCCTCCTCGACCTTATCGCGGTCGGCAGTGCCGAACCGTCCCAAGGCGCCATGCCAGGGATAGCGCCCGAGAGCCACCAGTTCCTTCACCAGCATGCCCGACGCCGGCGGTGTGTGTTGCGGGAGATAGGCAACCTGTCGTGCAAAAGGCCGGTCACCCCAATCGGAAAGTTTCCTGTCCCTGAACCTGACGGTCCCATCGGTCGCCGGCTGCTGGCGGGCAAGGATTTTCAGGAGTGTGGACTTGCCCGAGCCGTTATGGCCGATCAGCCCGACGATGCGGTTCGACGGCAGCGTCAGCGTCAGTGGCTGAAGGAGCAACCGGCTGGCAACGGAGAATGTCACCCGATCGAGGTGGAACGACGGGGGGTTATCGACGGCCTGACGGGCAGCGAAATGATCGGCGGCGTCCTCAATCCGCGCCGGATTTTCTTTCAGCAGAGCGATCATGGCCAATCAACTGCCTCCCTTCATCTCGATGGCATGCGTGAGGACATCACCGGCGTACCGACCGTCTGAATCCGACGCTATCCGTCCGTTCTCCAGACGCACAACACGGTCGGCGACATGGAAGAAGCGGTCGTCGTGGGAAATGGCAATCAAGGTTTTGCCCTGGCGCTTCAGATCGGGCAGCACCCGTTCGTAGAACGCGCGCCGGAAGTCAGGGTCCTGATCGGCGGCCCATTCGTCGAAGACGATGATCGGGCGGTCTTCCAGCAGGGCATGAACCAGCGCCAGACGCTTGCGCTGGCCGGTCGACAGTTCGGTGGTGGTAAAGCGCCCGTCCTTCACCTCGACCTTGCCGGCCAGTTCCAGCATGGTGAGGTAGGCCAGTGTCCTGTCCGCGAGCGGTCGGTCTTCAGTCATCAGATCGTCAAACAGATGGAAGTCCGACAACACCGTCGAGAAGAGCTGCCGGTAATCGTCGCGGTTTTCCGAAGTGATGGCGATATCGCCAAGGAACACCGCTCCCTCATGTGGCGCATAGAGACCGAGCAGCAGCTTGACCAGTGTAGTCTTGCCGGAACCGTTCTCCCCGACGATGAAGGTTATCCGTCCCGGCTCGAAGGTCAGGTCGACGGGGCCGAACCTGAACGGCTCGACGTTATCGCTGCGAGGGAAACGATAGCTGACACCGTCAAACCGGATCGCGGGCAATGCCTGCCCGTCGAACTGTGCTTCATCCCTGGCATCGTGACGGATATCCGGTTCCAGACTGTCGAAATGGCGTGCGAGATCGGCGATCCGCTGGAAGGCAATCTGCGCCCGGCCGATGGCCGGAAGCGTGTTCGTGATCTGCTCCACCGGCCCACGCAGGAACAGCAGCACGAGCACGAAGCCTGACAGGACTTCAGGGGATATCGGCGCGACGTTCCGCCAGAAGAGGACGAGCGCGATGAGCAGGAAAAACAGGGCGGAGCCGAAGGCGTTGGCGACCACGAAGATCCTGATCGAACGGGTGTTGTTTGCCCTGATCCTCTCGACAGTCTCGCCGATCTGCGCGGTGAAGAGCTTCTGCCGCCGCTGACGGTTGACCTTCAGTTCCTTGGCCCCATCGGCCATCGAGCGGTAGGTCTTGTGCAGCGTATCCTCCATGTCGCGCGACATCCTGAAACCGGCGATCCCCTTGCGCCGGGCGACATATTGGACGCACACACCGCCTGCGAGCACCAAGAAGACGACGAGACAGAGGAAGGGCGACAGCCACGCCAGCCACACGAAGCAGCCGATGGCGATGAGCATCGAGATCACCAGCGGCGCAACCACGAAAGCGAGATCGCTGATCGTGTCCACGTCGTGAGTCAGGATCGGCGTGAGACGGTAGGTGCGATACCGCTCGAGCGCATTGACCGGCGCCGCGAGAACCTGCTGGGCAAGCCATGTCCGCAACTCCGCCACGAGGCGCTGGCCGGTCAGGTTGGTGGAGATGTCGGATATGGCGCGCGTCACCAGCGTCAGAAGGGACAAGGCGACGAAAGCAAGCAGCAGGCCGGTGGTCATTCCCGCCTCGCTGTGGAGGACACGGTTGACCACCGACAGCAGCAGGACAGTGCCGAGGCCGGCAATCGCACCCGCGGCCACGGAAACCGCGATGAGCAGCCCGAAACGCCGGTATCCAGCGGCGAGAGGCCACGGCAAGACATCCCGTTTCATCACCTCTCCCCGTCGACACGTGGCGCGCGCCAATAGGGCACGTTAATATGGCGCTTCTTCGATATTCCTTCGAGGGCGGGCCGGATGGACAGGTAATTGGCATACTCTCCCGCGATCCAGATGAAGTAGTCGTCCGTCTCGGCCGATGTTTCGGCAATCGCCTCCGACACGCGCGTGGCAAAAGCGCCCGGCGGGCTCACGGAGCGGAACAGCCAGTCGACCGACATGGACGGGGGCACGACGAGATCCAGCCGGTCGTCGGGCATCCCGGCATCGATCAGGATGGTTCCCTCGGTATTGCGCAGCACGGTTTCCGCGATGCGGGCGATCGCGGGCAGTGCCGTCTCGTCGCCCGCCAGCACGTAGCGTCTCGCAGGCTTTACGCTCAGACCGCAAGGGCCGGATATCCCGCACACGTCTCCCGGCCGGGCACGGCGGGCGAAGTCGCAGGCCGGACCTGCGTCGTCGTGCAGCACGAAATCCATATCGAGCCATCCGGCTTGGGCATCGATGGCACGGATGGTGTAATAGCGGATAGCGTAGCCTTCGATCCGGGGCCTGCCCTCGTCGTCGAAAACGGGCCTTTGCAAGGGCCTGTCCGGATCGTCAGTCACATAGAGCCGGACGTGCAGATTGGCGAACGTATCGAAACGCGCGAGATCGTCGCCCGCCAGCCGCAACCGCTGCATGCGCGGTGCGATGCCGTGCGTCGCCACGACCGTCATGAAGCGGAAACCATCGTCGGGAACTGCGTTCATCTGCGCCTCACGATCAGCCACATCAGATAGGGACCACCGATCAGCACGGCGACGAGGCCGGTCGGCAACTGGAACGGAAAGATCACGGTCCTGCCGATCCAGTCCGACAGCACGAGCAGGAGCGCACCGATCAACGCGGCTCCGGCCAGTTGCTGAACCGGGCGGTGCAGTCCGAGGCGATAGGCGATATGGGGGCTCATCAGGCCGATGAAGCTGAGCGGTCCGATCACCAGCGTCGCGGCGGCGGTCATCGTGGCCACCATCAGCAGGATGAGCGCCCGGCTGCGCGTCACGTTCACGCCGAGCCCCAGGCTCGCGGCAGCGCCGAGCGGCCATATATCCAGCCACCGCCAGATCGTTATCGAGGCGAGCCCGAGAACGGACGCCAGAACGGCAGCCGCAATCGCGTCCGGCCACCGGACCGCATAGGTCGAGCCAGCAAGCCATGATAGCAGGAAGCCCATCCTCGGATGGCCGGTCGCCAACGCCACGGAGACGATGATTCCGAACACGGCACCGATGGCGATGCCGCAGATCAGGAGCCGGTCGGGTGAAAACCCGTTGCGTCTGCCGAGACTCATGAGCAGGCAGAGGATAGCCGTCGCGCCTGCCACGCCGGCGATCAGTTGCGCCCCCCGTGTGGGTTCCGCGGCGAACAGCAGCAGCCCGACGATCCCCAATGCGGCACCCGATGAGACACCCAGTATCTCCGGAGCCGCCATCGGATTGCCGGTCATCCGTTGCATGAGAACACCCGCCAGCGCCAGCAGCACGCCTACGGCGATAGCGGCGAGGATGCGCGGGCCGCGCCATTCCAGGGCTTCGACAAAGCCGAGAGCGAATTCGTTCGCCCCGAAGAACCCCCGCGATACGAACAGCGAGCCAGCGACAGCCATGACCAGCAGGAGGCCGAGCCCCAGCATGTATCGGCCGGCGTGCGCGCAGCGCCGGAATGTGTCCGCCGGGCGGACGGAGGACGGTCCCGCCGATCTCAGGTGCGGCAGCAGCCACAGCAGCAGGGGCGCGCCCAGCAGCGCCGTTGCGGCTCCGGTGGGCACCTCCCTGAAGCCCGCCGGTATCAGCAGGACGAGTTCGTCGGTCAGCCACAGCAGCAGGCCGCCCAGCAGCGGCGCCCACAACAGACGATCGCGCACCCGCCGCGCGCCGCTCAGCCTGGCGATGGCGGGGGCGGCCAGCCCGATGAAACCGATCATGCCGACTTCCGCGACCACGACGGCTGCCAGGACGGTGGCCATGGCGAGCGCCAGGAAGCGCGTTTTCGTCAGCGAGAGGCCGAGATTCGTCGCCCCCTCGTCGCCGATATCGAGGATGGCGAGCGACCTCTGCATCAGAACAGCCGCCATTGCCGCCACGACCATCAGCGGCGCAAGTCTAACGGCGACGCCCCAGTCGGTCTGGCCGAGGAAGCCGGTGCCCCAGATGAACAGCCCGAGCAGATGGTCGTGGTTGAACAGCACGACGGCCGACCCCAGCACGCCGAGGTAGAGCGCGGTGACGAGCCCTGCCAGAATGATCGACAGCGGCGACAATCGGCTCGGCCACGCCAACCCGAAGACGAGCACCGCCGCGACGACGCTGCCGCCGATCGCGACCCATACGCGGCCGGCCGCGACGAGCGCCGGTGCCCACAAGGTGGCAACGGCCAGAGCCAGATAGGCGCCCGACCCGATGCCCAGCGTGGCCGGCTCCGCCAGCGGGTTGCGCAGCACCTGCTGCATGATGATGCCGGCGAGTGCAAGGATAGCCCCGGCCAGAAAGGCGACCGTGATGCGTGGCAGGCTGACGTAGAAGACCAAAGCCTGCCTGATATCCTCCAGATCGGGCCGCAGGATGAATTCGTACAGAGGCACGCCCGCCAGACGCCCGGCGATGTCGTGGACGGTAAGCAGAGCCGCGAGCACGAACATCGCGACGAGGATGCCGCGCTGGATGCCTTTATGCGGTGTGACTGTAAGAGCTTCAGACATGCGACTCGGCCAATTGCGAAAACCGCTCCGCCGCGAAGCGCGCGAAGCGGCGCGCGATCGGGAGGCCGCCGAAAGACAGTGTTTGAGGAATGGTGATGATCCTGTTCGCGCGAACGAAATCGAGCCGCGCCCACAGTGGATGCGACGCGAGTTGCGCCCGCGCGGCTTCCGCCCTCAATCCGATGAGCGCGACCACAGCGTCATCGCGGGCGGCGAGTTGTTCGATGCCGGTGACGGAAAAACCGAAGGAGCCGACGGGCTGCTCCCACGCATTCTGGTAGCCCAGCGCTTCCGTCGTCACACCGAACACACTGGTCCGGCCGAAGACCATCAGGCGGCGGGTGTCAATGGGAGAGACGAGATAGATCGGTGGCTTGTCGCTTCCCGACAGGCGCTCCCTGCAGGCCGCGATCTCGGCGCGCACCGTCGCGGCGTAGCCGCGCGCGACATCCTGCCTGCCGAATAGAACGGAAAGCGCAATCAGCGCCGCTTCAGCTTCATCGAAGGCGAATCCCTCCGCGCCGACAGGGCGATGAACGAGGACCGGCGCGATCTTCTCCAGCCGTTGACGCAGGGAGAGTTGCGTGGCGTCGATAACGATATATTCCGGCCGTGCTCCGGCAATCAGTTCGAGATTGGGTTCGGACCGCAGCCCGGCCTCGACCGCATCCGGCGGCAGGGCAGGTTCGATCACGAGATCCGTATATCGCACCCGTTCGCAGACCAGCGCCGGCTCGACGCCGAGCGCGAGCAGGCTCTGGGTTGCAACCCATCCCGGGCTCGCAATCAGTGAAGACCGGGCAAACGACCGGACGGGACGGGCAAGGGCGAGACAGGCCCCGCCGATCCATTGCAGTGTCTGTCTCCTCGAACCGCCCGCCATGCCGCCTCACCATTTGTAGGACAGCGTGGCGAAAACGGTCCGGCGATTTCCGGCCTTGACGGTGTTCGTGTAAAAGCCGGGGCTCCAGTATATCTTGTCGAAAAGATTGTTCACGTTGACCGCCAGCTTGAGACCGTCGAGTTTGGCATCAAGCCCGCTGAAATCGTAGCTGACGCTCAGATCGACCAGCGTGTAGCCCGGAATCTTGTTGAGGTTATTGCCATCATAGCTGGCACCGACGTACCGGACACCCGCGCCCAGTCCAAGACCCCTCAGCCCGCTCTGGCGGAAGGTATAATTGGCCCACAGCGCCGCAGTGTGGCGCGGCACGGCTTCAAGAAGATTGCCTTTCTTGCTGGCGACACCAGCTGGCGGATTATCCTTGGAAACCTTGGCATCGAGATAGGTATAGGATCCAATGACAGCAAAATTGTCGCTCAGGCTTGCCTTGCCTTCGACTTCGATACCCCGCGAATGCACCTCTCCCGTTTGATAGTAAACGCCAAGGGTTGGCGACGCCACCGGCTGATTGGTCTGCCGGATGTCGAAGGCGGACACCGTGATCATGGAGTTCGATCCGACCGGCTGATATTTGATGCCGGCTTCCAGTTGCTTTCCTTCTGCCGGGTCGAAAATGCCACCGCCGTATTTGTTGTAGACCTGCGGGACGAAGGAAGTTGTATAGCTTACATAGGGGGTTAGGCCGAACTCGAATTCATATCCCAGACCGGCTCGCCATGTATAGGCGGAGTCGTCATAGGTATTCTTCGTGTTTGCCAGGTAGTAGTTCACATCGGTCTTGACCTTGTCGTAGCGAAGCCCGCCAAGCAGGAACCAGTTGTCAAGGCGCACCTGATCCTGAACGTAGAGGCCGAACTGGCTTGAGTCCATCTTGCTGGTCACAGCCGGATTAAGGGTCGGGGACCAAGTTATTGGCTGCCCGTAAACGGGATTGAACACGTCGAAGAGAGCGACGCTGCCGTCCGCATTCAGGAAGCTGCCGTTTCTGCGTGCCTCGTCCTTGTAATAGTCCGCATAGTCAACGCCGAGTAGCAGGGTATGTTCGAGTGGGCCAGTGCTGAACTTGCCTTCGAGATTCGTATCGATCTGGTAGAGATCGCTTGTCTGGTCACGCTTCTGCGCCGTTCTGGTCATGTAGCGATTATTGACCAGCGAGGCCGCACCGCTGCCACCTGTGGTCTGATAGTCCGAACTACTATGGAGATATCGCGCGTTGGAGCGCAACGTCCAGTTGCTATTGAAGGAATGCCTGAAATCATAGCCGATTGAGGTGTTCTCGATATCCTCTTTGTTGAAATCCGGCTCGCCAAAAAAACGGCTTGTCGGAATTTTACCGTTCGGATTCGGCCAAACGGTGCCATAGATAGGAAAACTCTGCTCGGAACCGCCGTTCCTGAAGCGGGCGTAGTTCCCGAGAAGGGTAAGACTGGTATCGGGGGTCGGATTCCATGTCAGCGCCGGGGCGAGATAAATCCTGTCGTCCGGCGTGAAGTCCACCTGCGTATCGCTGTCGCGCACAAGGCCAGTGAAACGGTAGAGGAATTTGCGCTCCGGATCGATCGGCCCGCCGAAATCGACTGCGCCCTGCAAACGGGAGTAGTTGCCGGCCTGCAGCTGAATCTCGCGCACCGGTGTGTCGGTCGGCCGCTTGCTCACCATGTTGATGATGCCGCCGGGCGTGCCCTGTCCGTAGAGGACCGAGGAAGGGCCTTTCAGAACGTCGATGCGCTCGACGCCGAAGGTCTCGATGTTCGCATCGTAGGTGCTGTAACTGCCACGCAGTCCATCCCTGTAAAGGCCGAGGAAGTTGACGGCGCGGAACCCGCGCAGGTACATGCTGGGGGCGCCCTGCCCGCCTGGATAGTCGATGACCCTGACGCCCGGCGTATAGGCCACGGCGGTATTGAAATCCTGCACTCCCCTGACTTCCATTTCATCCCGCGTCACGACGTTGATCGTTTGCGGTATCCGCATGATGGGCGTATCGGTTTTGGTGGCGAACGAACTGCGGGTCGCCACGACGCCCCTTGTGCCATCTCCTTGCCCCTCGACCGTGATGGTGTCGAGTATCAGCGAGCCATCCTCCCCCACCGCGCCGCTCCCGGCCGGAGCCGCAACCAGTGCCGCCGTCGAAGGACCGGAGATCCGGGCGCTCACACCGGTACCGGCGAGCAGACCCTGCAGGGCCTGCGCGGGCGTCATCGTGCCCATGACCGGAGCCGAGCGTTTGTCCGCGACGGCCTGAGAGGTGTAGCCGACCTCCCACCCCGTCGCCCGGATAAAGGCCGCGATCGCCGCGGACAGCGGCTGGGCCGGGATGTCGAAACTCACCGTCTGACCGGCGCCCTGCTGCTGTGCAGGCGCGGCGGCGGGAGTCAAGAAGGACGCGCTACCGAGGATCGCCGATGTGATCAGAAGACATGCAAGGCCCCGTTTGCCGCGATCCGCGCCTGTCCTGCCTTTACCATTGCTTGCGCGACCGCTCGCATTCCGCTCCATCGGTCATCCCTCCCGTCTCGATCCCGGGGCCGATGCGCGGCTTGCGCCATTCAGCCCATAGACACTTGACGAATGGGCGATGCCAATCTCACAAAAAAAGTTGTGCGGTCAGCGCAGCAACAGGATACCGCCTGGAATGCGCGTGACCGAAGCCCCCGCAGCGGTGGCGAGCGAGCGGATGACCCCTTCCGGATTATCGAGCCGATAATTGCCGCTGATCTTGACCCGACCAAGCCGACCGTTCGCGACAATGACGGGATAGCCGTAATAGCGGCCGATTTCGTCGATGACCCGGCCGAAGGGCTGATCTTCGAAGACAAGCCTTCCGTGGAGCCAGGCAAGCGAGGTGGCGGGATCCGTTTTCCGGACAGCCGAGAGCGCCGTCGCCGTCGCCGTGATGCTCTCACCGGGCTCCAGCGATGCCAAATCGGTTCTCGCCGGAAGCAGGGCGACGTCAACGTGGCCATGCTCCAGCACGACAGTGTCCTGATCGTCTTCGGTCCGCACTGAAAACGCCGTTCCCGTGACCTCGACCTCGGAGAACACCGCCGTAACCCTGAAAGGCCGCGCAGGATCGGGCACGACATCGAAATAGGCCTCTCCCTGAAGCAGCATGACTGATCGGTTCCCCCCCTCGAAGTCCAGTGCAACGGCCGATGCCGTGTTGAGAATCATCCGGGACCCGTCCGGAAGCGAGATTTCATCGCGAAAGCCAGTCGCGGTCACGTAATCGGCGCGCCATTGCAGCCTGAGTGCAGGGTACTGCTGTATTCCCACTGCGAGCAGCGCCACAGCGGCGGCGGCCATGATCGCCTTTCGCAGGAGCTTGCGATTCGGACGCCCGTATTCGCTGACGACCGGCGCACTTCCAGCCCTGCCGTGCTCCGCACGTGCCACGAGCCGATCCGCGACCACGTCCATTTCGGGAAGGTCCCACACGCCCGCGACCAGCGCATACGCTTTCGCATGGGCGGGATCGGCATTGCGCCATGCCTCGAACCGCCCCCTCAGTCCCTCATCCTCCGGAGCGCCCTGAAGGGTAACAAGCCAGCTCAATGCAGCATCCACCACCGGATCCGGATGAACGTAATTCTCTTCATCATCGTTGCGTTCTGGCTTTTCGCGTTCCACTCAGGTCAATCCATTCTGGCAAGTCGTGAACAGAGCGGGCTTATACATGAGACGTTCGACAATCCAGAATCTCACAAAAATGATCCCCGTCCACCATGACGGAACGCACGAATGTGAGATTGATTGACAGCCGGGTATCGCCGGAAGACGGGTGAGGGGAGAAGCGCTTAGCTGCGATCGATCCTGGCCATGGCGTCGACACAATGGGCATGCGCAAGCTTGAGATCGTTGAATACCGTGTTCGGTGAAATTCCGAGATGGTCGGCGATCTTCGGATAGGGCCATTTCTCGATCCGACTCAGAAGCCAGACTGTCTGCACGCGCTTCGGCAGCTTCGCCAGTGCATTCTCGAGAAGGCGCAGCCGCTGGCGATGGATGAGTTCCACCTCCTGGGACGGAGCAGCCGAAGCGATCTTGGCAACGTCAGCCTCCGGCACATCGTCGCGCTCGATCCTGCTGCGCACTTCATGGTGTCGCGTATAGTCGATCGCAAGATTACGGGCTGTCTGGTGCAGGAAGGCTTCCAGGTGGTCGATTGAGCCTTCCCTCATCGCCTTGTGTGCCCGTACATAGGTCTCCTGCGCGACATCCTCCGCCGTTTGCGGATCGCGGACAATCCGCATCACGCTCCACATCAGGGACTTGCGGTTTCTCAGGAAGATATCGGTCAGGGCCGCATCCAATTCGCTATCACTCCAGCGCTGTCCCGACGCGCGAGAACAGAAAGGTACGAGCAGACGGCTGACTGGCCTGGAAACTGACAGTCATGGGCCGCAATATCTTTCGCTCGGTCGGTTCCCACGATTGGTTTGCATCCATGCTAATGCCTGCCCGCCTGCACGAGACCAGGAATTCATTATCAGCTGGAAATTTCCTTGCAACTGCAATGAATTAGAATTCGTCTAGAAAGCAGGCCTATCTATTCGCCGGCTTTACCCTCCCCACAAACTATGGCCTGCCCCTGGCACGGCAGACTTCGGCTCGTGCCAGGCGGACGATCCGTCCGCGCTACGCCTGCCGGTCACGCGAGGCAATGATCGTATAACTGTCGACACGGGGCTTGTGGTGGATGATCGACGGGTTCAGCGCGCCCCTGGGTGGCGCGAGAGCCTTCGGATATGCTACGCATCCTCTACTCGGTATTCTCTATGCCTTGCGGCATTGCGAATGGGGAGTGCTTCGTTTAAACATATGTTCGACACCAGACAGAAAGTATTGACAAGCAAGAGTGACGGGCAAGACATTAAGAAGTCTCTTTCTCGCGCATCGGCGGGAGATACAGGCTTATCTCACGGAAAAACTCCGGGATTCCGAGACGGCTGCGGATCTGACGCAGGAGGCGTTCTTGCGCTATGCCGAACAGGACGCAAGCGGTAGTGCTGCCGCCCTGCAGGGACGCTCTTATCTCTATCGTACTGCTCATACCTCGCGATCGACCACGTCCGGCTCAAGGCCCGCCAGAGAACCGACGCTGCCGCCCTTGATGAAATGGCGGGCATTCCCGACGATCGCCCGTCACAAGAGGACGAAGCGGACGCCCGCCAAAGGCTGGACCGGTTGCGCTCGGCCGTTGCCGAGCTGCCGGATCGGACACGCCGGATTTTCGTGCTCAACCGTATCGAGACCAGCGCGAAGCCTGTCGAAACCAGAACATGAATGGGGAGGAAGGAGGGGCAATGCTGATCCGGCACCTGAAGTTTTTCGTGACGCTCGCGGAGGAGCAGCATTTTGGGCGGGCCGCAGAGCGGTGTAACGTGACCCAATCAACCCTTTCACAGGCGATCCGCAAACTGGAGGACGAACTCAACGTGGCCCTGATTGCCCGTGGCCACCGCTTTACCTCTCTGACACCGGAGGGGGCAAAGATGCTGCAATGGGGACGTCAAATCCTGGCGGACTACAATAGCCTGCAGGACGATCTGAGCGGCAATCGAAAAGGCCTGACAGGAACGTTGCGCCTTGGCGTCATCCCCGCTGCAATGCCATCGGTCTCCTTCCTGTCCGAGCGGTTTGAGGCGCGGCATCCGCTCGTATCGATCGAAGTCCATTCAATGTCGTCGCGCGCCATTCAAAAGGGTCTCGATAATTTTGATATCGACGGCGGATTGACCTATCTAGAAAACGAGCCTCTCGAAAACGTGCACTGCGTGCCGCTCTACCATGAGCGCTACGTATTCGCCTGCCGGCGGGACCATCCGCTCGCGCAGGATGACGCAGTTACGTGGGCCGATGCAGTGACTCAACCGCTGTGCCTGCTGACGGAAGACATGCAGAACCGCCGTATCCTCAACAGCATCGCTCTCAGCGCCGGACTGGAACTGCGCCCCCGGGTGGTGAGCAATTCCTTCCTCGGTGTTGCCTCACATTTGCGCAACGGGCTCTGGTGCGCGATCGTGCCCCACACCTTCGCTTTCGTCTTCGGCGGAACGCCGGATCTGGTGCTGCGCGAAATGGTCAAGCCGTCACGCCGCCAGCTCGTCGGGCTCGTGTTGTCCGATCGGCTTCCGCAATCGCCCATGGCCGCGGCTCTGCGCGATTGCACCGGCGAGGCAGAATTCGAACAGCGGTTCGCGCTGGCATTCCGTAAGTCACTCTGAGCCCCGCCTGCCATAGTGCATATAGAACAATCGTTATAATATGACATAAAATCAGTAGCTTCTCCCTATCAGGTTCAATAATTTAAAACAATTTCCAAAAACGTGTTGTACTTTGCCTCTTGAGGCCATCTGCACTTGTGCGATGCAAAATATCACCGCGTCGGCAAGTTCAACTCAGTGACAAAACCCATTTACACTCGGAATGCATGCTGATCTTGCACTGCGACATGATCGGAGATTCTTATTGATCAGTAAGAAAAATCCATTGGAAACGCCCCAGAACCACATGCACCCTGTGCTTGCCTCATAAGACTTATCGATAAACCAGAGGCGTCTAAGAAAGAAGCCACGAAGCAATGGCCGGCGGAGGCCGGGACTGCAAGCCTCTTTGAGGCGGGCACGTGACCCGTGTGTGCCGGACAGGCCCTGTGGGCTGAGCCGACGGCTGCCTCATGACCTTGAAGGGAAGGACAATGGCCAAGGTTGTTTGCATCCTCTACGACGATCCGGTGGATGGATATCCCACCTCCTATGCCCGCGACAGTTTGCCGAAGATCGACCACTATCCGGACGGGCAAACCTTACCGACGCCCAAGTCTATCGACTTCGAGCCCGGAGCCCTGCTCGGCTCCGTCTCCGGCGAGCTTGGCTTGAGAAAGTACGTGGAATCGCTGGGACACGAGTTCATCGTGACCTCCTCCAAGGACGGCCCGGATTCAGAATTTGAAAAACACCTTTCCGATGCGGAGGTTGTGATCTCGCAACCTTTCTGGCCAGCCTATCTCACGGCCGAGCGCATTGCCAAGGCGCCCAAACTGAAACTCGCCCTGACGGCAGGCATCGGCTCGGACCATGTGGATCTTCAGGCCGCCATCGAGCGCAACATCACCGTCGCGGAAGTCACCTACTGCAATTCGATCTCGGTCGCGGAGCACGTGGTGATGATGATCCTCGGGTTGGTGCGCAACTACATCCCCTCCTACCAGTGGGTCGTGAAAGGCGGCTGGAACATCGCCGACTGCGTGACGCGATCCTATGACGTGGAAGGCATGCATGTCGGCACTGTCGCCGCCGGGCGCATCGGGCTTGCGGTGCTGCGCCGCCTGAAGCCTTTCGATGTCCATCTCCACTACACCGATCGCCACCGCCTGCCGGAAGCCGTCGAGAAGGAGCTGGGCCTCACGTGGCATCCGACGCGCGAGGAACTGTACGGCGTCAGCGACGTGGTGACCCTGAACGTCCCGCTTCATCCCGAAACGGAGCATATGATCAATGACGAGACGCTGAAGCTGTTCAAGCGCGGCGCTTATCTCGTCAATACGGCCCGCGGGAAGCTCTGCGACCGCGACGCGATCGTGCGTGCGCTCGAAAGCGGCCAGCTCGCAGGCTATGCCGGTGATGTGTGGTTCCCCCAGCCCGCACCGCAGAATCATCCCTGGCGCACCGCCCCCCATCACGGCATGACCCCGCACATTTCGGGAACGTCGTTGTCGGCGCAGGCGCGCTACGCGGCGGGCACCCGCGAGATACTGGAGGCCTACTTCGAGGGGCGCCCGATCCGTGAGGAATATCTGATCGTCCAGGGTGGGGCGCTGGCAGGAACCGGGGCGCATTCCTATTCCAAGGGCAACGCCACGGGCGGTTCCGAAGAGGCCGCCAAGTTCAGGAAAATCGGGTGACCGTTTCGGCCCGCGCAGGATATGCCCTGCGCGGGCCGTTCGGATTGCCGGAGTATCATGATGGATACGATACCCAATCCTGTACGCGCCGCTGCAATGCCCAAAACCGTTGCCGCCTACATCGGGCGAAACTGGCTGCCATCGCTCGTTTCCGGCCTTGGCGGCGGGCTTGCAATCTGGATTCTGGCACTGCTGACCGAAACGCTGGAACAGGCCCTGCTCATCGCGCCCTTCGGTGCGAGTTGCGTTCTCCTGTTCGCCCTCCCTCACAGTCCGCTTGCCCGCCCGCAGAACGTGATTGGCGGACATTTCCTCTCGGCGCTGGTTGGTCTTCTGGTTCTCACCATGGTGGGAAATGGCCTCTTCGCCTGCGGTCTGGGCGTGGGATTGGCAATTGCGGTCATGCAGCTCACCGGCACGCTGCATCCGCCCGCCGGCGGGGACCCGTTGGTCATCATCCTGACAGGCTCGGCCTGGTCGTTTCTCGGTCTGCCTATACTGGCGGGTGCCACGGCGCTAGTCGTCATGGCCTTGCTCTATCACCGCTTCATTTCAAGACGCCCCTATCCCGTCTGAGCCCGAAGCGCCTTGCGATCAGATGACAGTGTCTGATCGCTGAAAATTCTTTCAACCTCAGAAGATCACAGCGCATTTTCCAGCCGGTCGGATCGGAGAAATCCACCAGGAAAGAAAAAAGGCCACAAAACGGGGTTTACGCCGCCGCGTACAAGGAGCGGCCGGCCGGCTCGGCCGCGATAAGGCTGGGTAATGCCCCGGACAGGGAGGAAACAACAATGACGGCTGCAAGCGATACCTGGCAACAGAATGTTCCCGGATTGCTGTCCCGCGAGCGGATTGTGGCGAAGCCCGGCTTCAACCGTTGGCTGGTGCCGCCCGCCGCCCTCGCCATCCACCTCTGCATCGGCATGGCATACGGGTTTTCAGTTTTCTGGCTGCCGCTTTCGCGTGCCATCGGGGTCAGCGACCCCGTGGTCTGCGAGGGGATGAATCTCTTCTCGGCGTTCTTCACCACCAGTTGCGACTGGCGGATCTCGGATCTCGGCTGGATCTATACCCTGTTCTTCGTTCTGCTCGGTTCCTCGGCCGCGATCTGGGGTGGCTGGCTGGAAGTGGCAGGCCCCCGGAAGGCCGGCGTCGTGGCGGCGCTCTGCTGGTGCGGCGGCATGGTGCTCGCCGGGATCGGCGTCATGCTCCATCAGCTCTGGCTGATGTGGCTCGGTGCCGGCTTTATCGGCGGGATTGGACTCGGGCTCGGCTACATTTCTCCTGTTTCGACGCTGATCAAATGGTTTCCCGACCGGCGAGGCATGGCTACCGGCATGGCGATCATGGGCTTTGGCGGCGGCGCCATGATCGGGGCCCCGCTCGCCGACAGGCTGATGACCTTCTTCCAGTCCCCGGAAAGCGTCGGAGTCTGGCAGACCTTCTTTGTAATGGCCGCGATCTACTCTGTCTTCATGATGGGGGGCGCCTTCGGATACCGCGTGCCGCCAGGGAACTGGAAACCTGATGGATGGGAGCCGAAAGCCGTCGCGCCGAAGAAGGCAGCGATGATCACCGAGCATCACGTCCACCTGCGCGACGCGCATAAGACAAAGCAGTTCTGGCTGATCTGGGCAGTTCTTTGCCTCAACGTCTCAGCCGGCATCGGCGTGATCGGCATGGCCTCCCCCATGTTGCAGGAGATTTTCGCCGGCCGGCTGATCGGCCTGCCGGAGCTGTCCTTCACCGAGCTGAACGTCCCGCAGAAAACCGCAATCGCCGCCATCGCGGCCGGCTTCGCGGGGCTGCTGTCGCTGTTCAATATCGGCGGGCGTTTCGTCTGGGCCTCGGCGTCCGACAGGTTCGGGCGCAAGAATACCTACTTCATCTTCTTCGGCCTCGGGATTTTGCTCTATGCCCTGGCCCCCACGGCCGCGCATATGGGTAACCAGGTGCTGTTCGTGGCGATTTTCTGCGTGATCCTGTCGATGTATGGCGGCGGCTTCTCCACCGTGCCGGCGTATCTGGCCGACATCTT
Source organism: Pseudochelatococcus sp. B33 (assembly GCF_053570585.1). Taxonomy (NCBI): domain Bacteria; kingdom Pseudomonadati; phylum Pseudomonadota; class Alphaproteobacteria; order Hyphomicrobiales; family Chelatococcaceae; genus Pseudochelatococcus; species Pseudochelatococcus sp. B33. The sequence goes on from NZ_JBSEFH010000003.1 coordinate 309,429, forward strand.
CGGAACGCAGTTCGTGGGCGCGATCCATGGAAGGCTGCTGACCGCCTGGGCAACGGCCGGCATCGTCGGCCCCGTGGTGGTCAACTACATCCGTGAAGCGCAAATCGCGGCAGGAATTCCGCGTGGACAGGTCTACGATTTCACCATGTACATCCTCGCCGGTTTCCTCGCGGTCGGGCTGATCGCCAATGCAATGGTACGGCCGCTCGATTCCCGATGGTTCATGTCGGCCGAAGAACTCGCGGCTCTCCAGTCCAAGGGGCAGCAATCGGGCAACGGCGGGCAGATGGGCTCCCACGGCATCGGTCGGGGCCGGTTCGATCTCGTGACGTTGCTCGCGTGGGCTGCGGTCGGCATTCCCCTGCTCTGGGGAATCTGGTCCACGCTGCAGACAACCGCCGCCCTGTTTAGGTGAATTGTGATTGCGGTGCGGCCGTTCATCCCGCACCGCAGATGTCAAAACAGCAAACCTGTCGGTGCGACGAAGCAGAGCAATCATGCTATGCCGACATCTGAAAATTCTTTTCATGTCAAAGTCGCGCTTGCCATCTGCTGGCCTTATGGGGGCATCTGGTTGGCTTCCGGCACCGTATTCGTCACAGTGCGACCGAAGGCGGTGCCGGACCTCGGCTTCACGTCATCGGTTGTCGAGGTGCTCAATGCGCTCCGCTGACCGTCCGGAAAGAATGCGCGGGGGCAACGCCGGCAGGAACGAGGCTCCAAGCGCCTCGATCTGCGCATGGATCAGGGCCGCGGCGGGCGAAAGACGCGTCGCGGCGGGATGAACGAGAAACCACTGGCGCATCAGCGGCAGGCCCGCCACGTCCAGCGCGACCAGCCTGCCCGCCTGCAATTCGTCCATCACCGTATGCAGGGACAGAAAGGCGATGCCGAGGCCAGCCATAACCGCCTGCTTGATTGTCTCGTTCGAGCCCATGACGGTGAGCGCGAAAACCCGACCTTCTGCCTGCGAGTCCAGATAGCGCGTCATCAGGATACGCGTGCCGGAGCCCTCTTCGCGGGTGATGAGGGGCTGATCGAACAGATCCGACACCGTCAGTCGCCGACCGGCCAACGGGTGGTCGGGGGGTGCGATAAATCCGTGGGGATGCGGTCCGATGAGCGTCGAGACGACCTCGGGCTGGCGCGGTGGGCGGCCCATGATGGCCAGATCGATGGCCTGACGTTGGAGATCGGCGATGATGCCGCCGCGGTTGGCCTCGATCAGGGCGATGTCGATGCCCGGTAGTAATTGTTTCAACTGCGCCACGAGGCGGGGGACGAAATACTTCGCAGTGGACACCATGCCCAAGGTGACGTGGCCGGCATGGCCGGATTTCAACGCAGCGACCTGAGTGACGCAGGCTGAAAGCGCGACTTCGATCCGGCGCGCGGCCTCAAGCACGGGTGCGGCCTCGGCCGTCGGGGCAGATCCGCCGCCGTGTTCCGCCCGCTGCAGAAGCGGCACGGTCAATGCAATTTCAAGCCCCCGGATCTGGGCGTGAACGGCGGGTGGCGTCAGGCCCATCCTCTCCGCCGCAGCGGTAATGGACCCTGTCTCCGCCACGGCGATGAGTGCGCGCAACTGGCGAAGGGTCACGGCATCGGCACGGGGCATTAAATTTTCCTGAATGATCTATGTATTTTTTTAAATATCATCAAATGTCGGAATGCTGCAAGCTTGAATCCAAGAAGAACAGATCGGGAGGAAAGCATGGTGCTGGAGACTAGGCTCACTGTGCCGGAACATCTGATTCCGCTGCAATACCGGAATGTTGTCGACAGGATCGCAGGCGTCGTCGCGGATCTTTCGCGCCGCATCGCAAGCAGCGGCCCCGATGAGGCACTGGGCAGGCAAGCGGAAGGCGACAGGGGCGGCGGGGACGTGCAAAAGGCACTGGACGTCATCGCCGATGAAGCGTTCCGCACCGCGCTGGCCGGGTCGCAGGTGCGGTTCCTCGTTTCCGAGGAGCAGGAGGAGGCGCTAACGCTCAATCCCGAAGGCAGCCTCGCACTGGCCATCGATCCGCTCGACGGATCGTCGAACATCGAGGCCAACGCCCCTATCGGCTCGATTTTCGCCATCTATCCCGCGGGCGCCAGCCCAACGGACAGTTTTCTGCGCCCCGGACACGAGATGCGCGGCGCCGGTTACGCCATCTACGGGCCACAGTGCTGCCTGATGCTCTCCTTCGGCAACGGCGTGCAGAAGTATCTGCTCGATCCGGAAACGCGTAATTTTCGCCTTGCCGAGAATGGATTGAGCATCGCGCGCAAGTCCTGGGAATTCGCCATCAACGCATCGAACTACCGCCATTGGTCCCGGCCCATCCGGGCGTGGGTTGATGATTGCATGGCGGGCGCAACGGGTCCGCGCGAGCGGAACTTCAACATGCGCTGGCTCGCATCCCTCGTCGGCGAGACGCACCGTATCCTGACCCGGGGTGGCGTATTCCTTTATCCCGCCGATGCACGGCGCGGCTACGAGCGCGGACGTCTGCGCTATCTCTACGAATGCGCGCCGATCGCTTTCATCGTCGAACAGGCCGGCGGGCATGCCACCGATGCGATAAACCGCATACTTGATCACACCCCGCAAAGTCTGCACGAGCGCAGCCCCTTCGTCTTCGGTTCCACCGACAACGTGGCACGCGTGGCCGCCTACCACGACTTGCCCGAGGCCGAGACGACCGCGCTCTTCGGCAACCGCAGCCTGTTCCGCACCTAAGGAAATCCTGGAGGAAGTTCCATGAGCATCCGCTATCCGATCATTTCGGTCACAGGGTCGTCGGGAGCCGGCACGACCACGGTCAAGCACACCTTCGACCAGATCTTTCGCCGCGAGGGGATCACCTCCGTTTCAATCGAGGGGGACGCCTTCCATCGCTATGATCGCGAGGCGATGAAAGCCGAACTTGCCCGCCGCACGGCCGCGGGCGACCTGACCTTTTCGCATTTCTCCCATGAGGCGAATGAACTTGCGGAACTTGCCCGCGTCTTCCGCCGGTATGGGGAGACGGGAACCGGCCACACGCGCCATTACGTCCATGACGAAACGGAGGCGGCGCGTTATGGCGCCCCGCAAGGCACGTTCACTGAATGGAAGCCGTTCGAGGAAGGGTCGGACCTGCTGTTCTACGAAGGGCTGCACGGCGCGGTGGTGAACGACGAAATCGATCTCGCCCGATGGGCGGATCTCAAGATCGGCGTGGTCCCGGTCATCAACCTTGAATGGATTCAGAAAATCCACCGCGATCGGGCCCAGCGCGGCTATTCGACCGAGGCCGTGACGGACGTGATCCTGCGCCGGATGCATGCCTACGTGCATTGCATCTGCCCGCAGTTCGCCGAGACCGACATCAACTTCCAGCGGGTGCCGGTCGTCGACACGTCGAACCCGTTCATCGCGCGCTGGATCCCCACTGCGGACGAAAGCCTCGTCGTCATCCGTTTCAAGAACCCGCGCGGCATCGATTTCCCTTACCTCATCGCAATGATCCACGGATCCTGGATGAGCAGGGCGAATTCCGTCGTGATCCCCGGAAACAAGCTGGATCTTGCCATGCAGCTGATCCTGACGCCACTGATCATGCGGCTGATCGAGCGCAAGAAGCGGGCCTGAAGGAGCAGATCATGAATCCTCTTTTGTCGACCGCCGACGAGCGGCTGATGGCGCATGCCTTGCGGATCCTGGCCATGGACGCCGTCGAGAAAGCGAAATCCGGCCATCCGGGAATGCCGATGGGCATGGCCGACGTGGCGGCGGTGCTGTTCAACCGCTTCATCAAGCTGGACCCAGCAGCCCATGACTGGCCCGACCGCGACCGCTTCGTCCTTTCGGCCGGCCACGGCTCGATGCTGCTCTACGCGCTGAACCACCTGCTGGGCTATCCCGATATGGGCATGGACCAGCTGCGCGCCTTCCGCCAATGGGGCAGCCGCACAGCGGGCCATCCGGAATACGGCCACGCCAAGGGGGTGGAGGTGACGACCGGCCCGCTCGGGCAAGGCATCGCCACGGCAGTCGGCATGGCGCTCGCCGAGCGCTTGGCGGCGGCGCGGTTCCCCGATCTCGTCGACCACTACACCTATGTGATGGCGGGTGACGGGTGCCTGATGGAAGGTATCAGCCAGGAGGCGATAGACCTCGCCGGCCACCTGAAACTGTCGAAGCTCATCGTTTTCTGGGACGACAATGGCATCACCATCGACGGCGACACCGCGCTGTCGACCTCTGTGGATCAGGCGGCGCGCTTCCGGGCTTCGGGCTGGAATGTCCTGTCCTGCGACGGTCATGCGCCCGCCGAGATCGCTGGCGCCATTGACGAAGCCCGCCGCGCAGACCGCCCCACCATGATCGCCTGTCGCACCATCATCGGCTATGGCGCACCTAACCGGCAGGGTGGGCACGAGGTTCACGGCGCGCCACTCGGCCCCGAAGAGGTCGCCGCCGCCCGTGAGCGACTGGGCTGGCAAGTTCCCCCGTTCGAGGTCCCGCCGGAGATCTACGCCGCCTTCGCGCGCATCGCCTCCCGTGGGGCCGACGCGCACGAGGCGTGGGCGGCGCGGTTGGCCACCTCCACCGATCGCGCCGCCTTCCTGGCCCACCAGGCGCGCAATCCCGCCGCGCTGAATGCGGCGATGGCGGATCACAAGGCGAAACTCGTCGAAGAACGCCCGAAAATCGCCACCCGCAAGGCGAGTGAGCTGGCTCTCGAGGTGGTGAACGCGGTCCTGCCCTTCACCATCGGCGGTTCGGCGGACCTCACGGGTTCGAACCTCACCCGGACCCGGAACCTAGCCACCGTCACTGCGGAAGATTTCAGCGGCCGCTATATTCACTGGGGCATCCGGGAACACGGCATGGCGGCTGCCATGAACGGCATCGCGCTGCACGGACTGTTCCGCCCCTACGGTGGCACCTTCCTCGCCTTCGCGGACTACTGTCGCCCCGCGATCCGCCTCGCCGCGCTGATGGGCGTGCCCACGATTTTCGTCATGACCCATGACTCGATCGGCCTCGGTGAGGACGGCCCCACCCATCAGCCCGTCGAGCATCTGGCGAGTCTGCGGGCTATTCCGAACCTCACCGTGATCCGGCCCTGCGATGCGGTCGAGACCGCCGAGGCATGGGAGATCGTGCTCGCGACACGCGACCGACCCGTCCTGCTCGCCCTGTCGCGGCAGAACCTGCCGACCCTGCGTGGGCAAGCGGACGAGAACCTGACCGCGCGCGGGGGCTATCTGATCCGCCGACCTGACAGGCGCGACGTGACGCTGATCGCCACCGGCTCCGAGGTCGAGATCGCGACAGCTGCGGCCGATCGGCTCGCAGCCGAGGATATCGAAGCGGCTGTCGTCTCCCTCCCCTCGTTCGAGCTCTTCGCGACCCAGGACGCGGACTATCGGCACGCCATCCTTGGCGACGCTCCCCGCATCGGCATTGAGGCAGCGATTCGTGTGGGCTGGGAAGCCGTGCTGCGCCACGACGATGCGTTCATCGGCATGACGGGTTTCGGCGCCTCGGCTCCCGCGGCCGAACTCTACCGGCAATTCGGCATCACCGCCGACGACATCGTTCGTGCGGCAAAGGAAGCGAGAAGAACATGACCATCGGACTTGGCGTCAACGGCTTCGGCCGTATCGCAGGCCACGGGAGGCTCCTGTGATCCACTCCCTCGCCGATATCGATGTCGCCGGCCGCAGACTCGTCGTGCGGGCGGATCTGAACGTGCCGATGCAGGACGGGCGGATCACCGACACGACCCGCATCGATCGCTTCGCGGCAGGGATGCGCCCGCTGCTGGCGCAAGGCGCGGCGCTGGTGATCCTGTCGCATCTGGGCCGCCCGAAGGGGCGCACTGTCGCGCAGTTCAGTCTGCTGCCCCTGCGCGAGGCGCTTGAGACGGCGCTCGCCGCGCCGGTCGGCTTCACCGGACTTCGCGACGCCGAGGAGGCGGCAGCCGAGGTGCGTCCCGGTACGGCACTACTGGTCGAGAACCTGCGCTTCGATCCGGGCGAGGAGGCGAACGACCCGAAGTTTGCCCGCCGCCTCGCGGCGCTGGGCGACTTCTACGTCAACGACGCCTTTTCCTGCGCCCACCGCGCCCACGCGTCGACCGAGGCGATCGCCCATATCCTGCCCGCTGCGGCCGGGCCGCTGATGGCCGAGGAAATCGCCACGCTGCATGCCGCTCTGGATGCACCGGCACGGCCGTCGGTCGCCATCGTCGGCGGCGCCAAGATATCGACCAAGATCGACGTGCTGCGGCATCTCGTCGGCAAGGTCGATCATCTGATCGTCGGCGGCGGCATGGCGAACACGTTTCTCTTCGCCCGGGGCGCGCCGATGGGCAAGTCGCTGCACGAGGCAGAACAGGCCGATACGGTGAACGAGATCATGCATCTCGCCGCCCGGTCCGGCTGCACCGTCCATCTGCCTTCCGACGTCGTGGTGGCGCGCGAGTTCCGCGCCCTCGCCCCCGCGCTGAGCCTGCCGGCCGAGGAATGCCCTGACGATGCGATGATCCTCGACGCGGGGCGCCTATCGGTCGCGGCCTTCCAGCGGGTGCTGGACGGGGCGGCGACGATCCTCTGGAACGGGCCGCTCGGTGCCTTCGAACTGCCGCCCTTCCACGCGGGCACGACGATGCTCGCCCGCCATGCCGCGGAGCTGGTCAAGGCGGGGAAGGCGGTCGCGGTCGCGGGCGGCGGCGACACGGTGGCCGCGCTGAACACCGCGGGCGTCACCGGCGATTTCACCTACGTCTCGACGGCCGGCGGCGCATTCCTGGAATGGCTGGAGGGGCGGGAACTCCCCGGCATAGTTGCCCTGACGCGCGCGAGTGAAAGCGTCTGATTGCGAAAGGGTCTGACAGCGAAAGGGTCTGACATGGCACTCATCACACTGCGCCAGCTTCTCGACCATGCGGCTGAGCACGGCTACGGCGTTCCCGCCTTCAACATCAACAACATGGAGCAGGGCCTCGCCATCCTGGAGGCGGCCCGCGCGGCGGACGCGCCGGTGATCCTGCAGGCGAGCCGCGGTGCCCGCTCCTATGCCGGCGACCTGATGCTGCGGCGGATCGTCGAGGCATTGGCCGAGACCTATCCGGAGATCCCGATCTGCCTGCATCAGGACCACGGCGACAACGAAGCCACCTGTCTGACTGCGATCCGTCACGGCTTCACCTCCGTCATGATGGACGGCTCGCTGGAAGCCGACATGAAGACCCCCGCCTCCTACGAATACAACGTGGCGATCACCGAACGCGTCGCGCGTGCCGCGCACTGGGTCGGCGCCTCGGTCGAGGGGGAACTGGGCGTGCTGGGCTCGCTGGAGACCGGCGAGGGCGAGGCCGAGGACGGCCACGGCGCCGAGGGCAAGCTCGACCATGCGCAGCTGCTCACCGATCCCGCCCAGGCGGAGGACTTCGTGGCGAAGACCGGCATCGACGCGCTCGCCATCGCCTGCGGCACGTCGCACGGCGCCTACAAGTTCTCCCGCAAGCCCGATGGCGAGATCCTCGCCATGCACGTCATCGAGGAGATCCACCGGCGCCTGCCCAATACGCATCTCGTGATGCACGGCTCGTCGAGCGTGCCGCAGGAGTTGCAGGACATCATCAACGCCAACGGCGGCCAGATGCCCCAGACCTTCGGCGTGCCGGTGGAGGAGATCGTGCGCGGCATCCGCCACGGCGTGCGCAAGGTGAACATCGACACCGACTGCCGCATGGCGATGACCGCCGCGTTCCGCCGCGTCGCGTTCACGAACCCGCACGAGTTCGACCCGCGCAAGTTCCTCAAACCCGCCATGGACGCCATGGCGAAGCTCTGCCGCGAACGGTTCGAGGCTTTCGGCAACGCCGGCAACGCTTCAAGGATCGAGCCGATTCCGCTCGACGAGATGGCGAGACGCTATGCCTCGGGCGCCCTCGCGCCCGCCCGTACCAATGCAAGAGCCGCCTGAAACCTGAAAGGAGACAATAAAATGACCAAGATAAAGGAGCTCAGGGGCAAGGAACGCTACCAGGCCGGCGTCCTGAAATATGCCCAGATGGGTTACTGGAACGGCGATTATGCGCCGAAGGACACCGACCTGCTCGCGCTCTTCCGCATCACCCCGCAAGACGGCGTGGACCCGATCGAGGCCGCGGCCGCCGTCGCCGGCGAGAGCTCGACCGCCACCTGGACCGTGGTCTGGACCGACCGCCTCACCGCCGCCGACCAGTACCGGGCCAAAGCGTACAAGGTAGAGCCGGTGCCCGGCCGGCCCGGCGAGTACTTCTGCTACGTCGCCTACGACCTCATCCTGTTCGAGGAGGGATCGATCGCCAACCTCACGGCCTCGATCATCGGCAACGTCTTCAGCTTCAAGCCGCTGAAGGCCGCCCGCCTCGAGGACATGCGGCTGCCGGTGACTTATGTGAAGACCTTCAAGGGGCCGCCGACGGGCATCGTCGTGGAGCGCGAACGGCTCGACAAGTTCGGGCGGCCGCTGCTCGGCGCCACCACGAAGCCCAAGCTCGGCCTTTCGGGCAAGAACTACGGCCGCGTGGTCTACGAGGGCCTGAAGGGCGGCCTCGACTTCATGAAGGACGACGAGAACATCAACTCACAGCCCTTCATGCACTGGCGGGATCGGTTCCTCTATTGCATGGAGGCAGTGCACAGGGCGAGCGCCGAGACCGGCGAGATCAAGGGACACTATCTCAACGTCACCGCCGGCACGATGGAGGAAATGTACCGGCGGGCGGAATTCGCCAGGGAACTGGGTTCAGTCATCGTGATGGTCGACCTCATCATCGGCTGGACGGCGATCCAGTCGATCAGCGAGTGGTGCCGCGCCAACGACATGATCCTGCACATGCACCGTGCCGGCCACGGCACATACACACGGCAGAAGAACCACGGCATCAGCTTCCGCGTCATCGCCAAATGGCTGCGGCTCGCCGGCGTCGATCACCTTCATGCCGGCACGGCGGTGGGCAAACTGGAAGGCGATCCGCTGACGGTGCAAGGCTATTACAACGTCTGCCGGGAACTCAGGAACGAGGTCGACCTGCCGCGCGGCATCTTCTTCGCACAGGACTGGGCGGATCTGAAGAAGGTCATGCCGGTCGCCTCGGGCGGCATCCACGCCGGGCAGATGCACCAGTTGCTCGACCTGTTCGGCGACGACGTGGTGCTGCAGTTCGGCGGCGGCACCATCGGCCACCCGATGGGCATCCAGGCCGGCGCGACCGCCAACCGCGTGGCGCTGGAGGCGATGGTGCTGGCGCGCAACGAAGGCCGCGACATCAAGTCCGAAGGTCCCGAGATCCTGCGGGCCGCGGCGAAGTGGTGCAAACCGCTTGAGGCCGCCCTCGATACCTGGGGCAACATCACCTTCAACTACACCTCCACCGACACGTCGGATTTCGTACCGACCGCCGCCGTGAGCTAACAAAGGAGGCCGACATGCGCATTACTCAAGGTTGCTTCTCCTTCCTGCCCGATTTGACCGACGAGCAGATCTGGGCGCAGGTCGAATACTGCCTCGGCAACAACTGGGCCGTGGGCATCGAGTTCACCGACGACCCCCACCCCCGCAACACCTATTGGGAGATGTGGGGCAATCCGATGTTCGACCTCAGGGATGCCAGAGGCGTGATGCTGGAGCTGGAGGAATGCCGCAAGGCACACCCGCAAGCCTACATCCGCCTCAACGCCTTCGATTCCACCCGGGGTTTCGAGACGGTGACGATGAGCTTCATCGTGAACCGCCCGAAGAACGAACCCACGATCCGCATGGTGCGGACCGAGGTGAACGGAAGGTCGATCCACTACACGCACGAAGTCGTGCGCTGACGCCCGCCCGGGGCTGCCCCGGGGGGACTTCCCTCCCCCCGGGGATCCGGCGGCAACTTGCGAGAGCGAGGGAACGAGCATGGAAGGGGAAGACGCCGCAACCGTCGATCGCAACACCGAGAGCGTGGACCTGCGCGCCGAGTTCGAGAGTGCCGGCGTGCGCGAGGTGCTCGACGAACTCGACCGCGACCTGATCGGGCTCGCGCCCGTGAAGGCGCGGATACGCGACACCGCTGCCTTCCTGCTGGTCGACCGGGCGCGGAGGCGGATCGGGCTGACGCAGGAAGTGCCCACGCTGCACATGTCCTTCACCGGCAATCCGGGCACCGGCAAGACCACGGTTGCGCTGAAGATGGCAGACCTCCTGCACCGGCTTGGTTATGTGCGGAAGGGCCATCTCGTCAGCGTCACCCGCGACGATCTCGTCGGCCAGTACATCGGCCACACTGCCCCCAAGACAAAGGAAGTCCTCAAGAAAGCGATGGGCGGGGTGTTGTTCATCGACGAGGCCTATTACCTCTACCGCCCCGACAACGAGCGTGATTACGGACAGGAGGCAATCGAGATCCTGCTGCAGGTCATGGAAAACATGCGCGACGACCTCGTCGTGATCCTGGCGGGCTACGCCGGCCGGATGGACCGGTTCTTCCAGTCGAATCCCGGCTTCCGGTCCCGGATCGCGCATCACATCGACTTTCCCGATTATACCGACGCGGAACTCGGGCAGATCGCCAGGTCCATGCTATCCGCGCAGGGGTATAGCCTGTCTCCGCAGGCGGAGGACGTGATGGCCCGCTACATCGAGCTGCGGCGGGCGCAGCCGCACTTCGCCAATGCCCGCTCGATCCGCAATGCCCTGGACCGGGCGCGCCTGCGGCAGGCGAGCCGGCTGTTCGACCGTGTCGAGGGTCCGGTGGATGCGGCGATGCTGTCGACCATCGAGGCCGAGGATATCGCAACAAGCCGCGTTTTCTCGGGCGGCCTGAACATCGGAGATCGCCATGATTCACCGCAAGATCACTGACCGCAAGATCCTGATCGCGCCCTCGATCCTGTCAGCCGATTTCGCGAGCCTGGGGGCGGAATGCGAGGCCGTCGAGGCGCAAGGCGCCGACTGGATCCACGTCGATGTGATGGACGGGCATTTCGTGCCCAACATCACTCTGGGTCCGGCCATCTGCGCCGCGATCCGGCCGCACATCAAGGGGGTGATGGATGTCCACCTGATGATTGCCCCGGTCGACCCCTATGTCGAGGCCTTCGCGAAGGCGGGAGCCGATATCATCTCGGTCCATATCGAGGCGGGGCCGCACACTCACCGCACGCTCCAAGCCATCCGCGGGGCGGGCTGCAAGGCCGGGCTCGCCATCAACCCGGGCACGGGCCTCGACGGGGTGGACCATCTGCTGGACATGGTGGACCTCATCTGCGTCATGACGGTCAATCCCGGCTTTGGCGGACAGAACTTCATCCGCTCCCAGATCGAGAAGGTGCGCCGCCTGCGAGCCCTGATCGGCAACCGGCCGGTGCACATCGAGATCGACGGCGGCGTCACTCCGGAAACCGCGCCGCTGGCGGTCGAAGCCGGGGCGGACGTGCTGGTGGCGGGCTCGGCGGTATTCCGGGGCGGCTCCGTCGCCGAACCCGCGGTCTATGGGGCGAATATCCGCGCCATCCGGGCCGCCGCCGAAGTGGCGAGGTCAGCGGTATGAAAGCGCTGATCTTCGACATCGACGGCACGCTGGCTGAAACGGAGGAACTGCATCGGGCGGCCTTCAACCATGTCTTCCCGGACTTTGGCCTCGACTGGCACTGGGACCGCGACACGTACCGTGCGCTCCTGACCACCACCGGCGGCAAGGAGCGGATCGCGCGTTTCGCCCGGGAGAGGGATACCGCTAAAGTGCCTGTCGCCGCGCTGCATGCGGAAAAGACCCGCACGTTCGCCCGGTTGATCGAAGAGGGCATCGCATTGAGGCCGGGTATCCGTGACCTGATGGCCGAGGCGCGGGCAAGCGGGCTATGTCTCGCGGCAGCCACCACGACCAGCCCGGAAAACGTCGAGGCTCTTTGCCTCGCTGCCTTTGGCCAACCGGCCGAGCAGGTCTTCGACGTCATCGCCGCGGGCGACATTGTTGCCGTGAAGAAACCCGCCCCCGACGTCTACCTGCTGGCGCTGGAGCTGCTGGGCGTGGATCGGCACGAGGCAGTGGCCTTCGAGGATTCGGCAAACGGCGTGCGGGCCGCGCGCGCAGCGGGACTGGCCGTCGTCCTGTCTCGCGGCTATTACACGCTCCACGAGCCGGCGGGGGACGCGACGCTCTGCATCGGCAGCTTTGCCGATCTCGGCGGCTTGAGCGGGCTGCGGTTCCGGCTGGAGGCACTGACATGAATATCCTCTTCGACCTCGACGGCACGCTGGTCGACAGTGTGCCCGATATCCATGCTGCGGTGAACCAGATGCTGGAGGCGGCCGGTTATCGGGGTCTGGACCTGCCAGCGGTGCGCGGCTTCATCGGCGAAGGGACGGAGATGCTGACCCGCCGTGTGATCGCCGCAGTCGGCGCGGACCCGGCGCAACTCGACACGTGGCACCGGTCCTTTCTCCATCACTACACGGCCGTCATGCTGCGCGACACCCGGCCCTATCCGGGAGTCGCGGAGGCGCTGGCGGAACTGCGGGCACGGGGCGACCGCCTGGCTGTCTGCACTAACAAGCCGGCGGCCCAGTCAAAGGCCATTCTGGCAGCAACCGGGCTTGCACCCCTCTTCAACGCGGTGGTCGGCGGCGACACCCTGCCGCAGCGCAAGCCTTTACCCGAGCCGCTCCTGCACGCCAGCGCCCTTCTGGGCGACGCCCCGACGGTATTCGTCGGCGACAGCGAAATCGATGCGGCTGCGGCGGAAGCGGCGGGAATGCCGCTTTTCCTGTTCACCCGCGGCTACCGCAAGGCACCGATAGACACCCTGCCCCACCTGGCGGCGTTCGACCGTTTTGCCGATCTGCCGGATTTGATCGCGGCGATATCGCCGGCGTGAATGCGCTCCGGCGTTCGGTCGAGGTCAGCCACCCTCGTGCCCTATCTTCTCATGTCGATGACGACAACGCTGGCATTGTCGGGAGCGCCATTCTTCAATACCGTATCGATAACGGCATCCGCCGCGTATTGGGCCGAACCGGCCGCAGCAACGATTTGGTACGCTGCTTCGGTATCGAGTACATCGAAAACGCCGTCGGAACCGAGCACCAGGAAAAGATCATCGCCCTGCCGTTCGAGCCGGACAGTTTCCGGTTCATCGCCGATGGCGGGCCTGAAGGGAAACAGGCCAAGCGCCCGCGACAGCGAGATGCCGCTGCTCCGGCTGACGTCCGGAACAAACACACGCAAGGGACCCCACGGGACAGCCTCCCCGCTGTCAAGCCACCTTTGCTCCCGATGCACGACACCTCCGTTCGCCGCGATGCGAGCGGCTTCGTCGTCGCGGCCCGGGTGATGCCTGTCTACGAGGGGGACGGCGGAATGCCCGGTCCCGGCATCGGTCTTTCGAAACAGATAGGCAGGCGAGTCCCCAAGCCACGAAACCAGCAGGTCGTTGTCACGCAGTAAGGCAACGACCGCTGTACTTCCACACTCGATCGGCGGTTCGATCGTCCGCAACGCGGCATCCACGATCTTGAACGCATGTCTTACCGCGGCCTCACCATCTTCGGCGTTCTTCGTCAGTTCGTCGATCAAGGCCATGGCAAATCGTCTGGCCGAAAAGGCGCTGGTGCGAGGCCCGCGCAAGCCGTCGAACACGCACGCAACGAGGGCATCGGGGGTTTTCAACACGCAAACCGCGTCCTCCATGCTCGTTCGCACCTTCCCGATGTCGCTCGCGGTCCCGACGCCGTCGATATCGGCGTGCTCGCGTCTTGTCTGCTTTTCGAGTGCGGCCTGGCCGAGCGATTTGTGCCGCGGAGAACCGGCTTTCAACAGCTCGACAATTTCCTGAAACTCCGGCCGATCGTCGGGATTCGTAGCCCAGCACCTCGACGCGAGATGTTTCAAAGCCTCGTCTTCGTGAAGCCAATTGGGCCGAAGTTCCTCATTGACCACCTTGTCCGCAAATTCCGCTCTGGTAATCGCCCCGGGCATGCTGGTGGCGACATTGGAATGAGGCCGGGCTCCGCCGTGCGCGACCTCGAACATCAGAATTCCAAAGGCGTAAACGTCGACCTTCCTGCTGTATTTCTGCCAGGCCAGCAATTCCGGCGCCATGTGAAACACCGATCCGACGGGCTCCTGCAGAAATTCTCCATCGGACAACTCCACGGCACGATCGAAATCAGCCACTTTCGGTCTCACGCTCCTCCCATTCCCGGCATCCGGATCTTCGTCGAACATCAGAATGTTTTCGGCCTTGAGGTCTCGATGAATGATGTTCAGCGAATGAATGTTCGCCATGCTCTCAGCTATCTGCGCGAGAATTGATCGTGTCAATTCGGTCTCGACCAGCCTGCGGTCTCCCCGCGCCTTGTCGAGCAAGAACCTGTCCAGTGGCCCTGCATGAGAACGCTCCAGTACGCGAACGAAGTGGTCCTCCGTCCCGGAAACCCCCTCCAGTTGCACGATGCCGGACGGATCTTCGATTGTGTATAGCCGTGAATATGTGTCGACCTCATTGAAAGCCAGTAAAGAATTTTTCCAGGGACTGAATTTGTACAACAATGATGGGAAGGCATCGTCCGTGACGATAATCGTGCCGTTGGGCAACCTGCGGCCGACAGGAGATGGCGGGTGCGGGAGATAGGCCAGCGCAACCCGTTGGTTCACGCTGGCCGGTATGTGAAGCACGAGACGTGACGGCGACATGGTGATGGCCTGCCAATGGATGCGAAACGATGCGTCGATTCTCGACAAGCAGCGCCGGGAAGCTGTCCGAACGCATCGAGAACCACCCTGGCCCAGCTACCCTCGGATCGGTGCCCGCTTCTTGGCCGGAAGCCGACTTTGTCCGGCCAGCGTTTCTCAGGCCAGAACAAAATATAGGATGGAGCGAAGGCCGGCAGCAAGATCACTTCCGGCACCGCTGCCGATCAAACGGCAGACGGCCCGGAGCCACCGTTGATCGCGGAACATGCATGAATCTTACAGCCCCAGCAACTTCATGGCATTGCCGCCGCATATCGCCGTCTTCACATCGTCGTCCAGGGCCGCGCCCATGACATGGCCCACAGGGTCACTGTCGGCCATGTCGTAGGGATAGTCGGTTCCCATCACCACGTGGTCCGGCCCGACCAGCCTCACCAAGGCTTCGAGCTGCTCGTTCGAAAATACCACCGTGTCAAAATAGATGCGCTTGAGATAGGTGGTGGGCGGATGAGGTATCACCTTCACATCCGAACGTGCGCCCCAGGCGTGATCCATGCGCGCCGAATAGGCCGCCAGATACCCTCCGCCATGGACGGCAAGGATCTTCAGATCCGGATGACGCTCCAGAACGCCGTCGAAGATCAGGTAGCTGATGGCGATGGTCGTCTCGAGCGGATTGCCGATGATGTTGTTGAAATAGAATCGCGACAGGCGCGAGGCCTCGGTGAAGCCGTTGGGATGCAGCAACACGACGGCGCCTAGTTCCTCCGCCTTGGCCCAGAAGGGCGCGAATTCGGGATCGGAGAGTTCCTTGCCGGCGACGTTGGTGAGGATCTGGACGCCCTTGTGCCCGAGCTTCATCACATAGGCCAGCTCCTCGGCAGCCATATGGCCATCCTGGAGCGGGACGGTGCCGAGTGCGACGAAGCGGTCGGGACGGCCGGCGACATATTCGGCGAGTCCTTCGTTCACGATGCGGGCCGCCTTGCCGGCAATGTCGGCGGAAACCGTGGTATAGCACTGGCCCGGCGGAGGCATGATGAGCTGCTGGTCGATGCCGGCAGCATCCATGTCCGCAAGGCGCTCGTCATACTGTGTGATGCGCGAGGCACGGTCCCTATCTTGTACTTGGTTGACGGCCTTGGTTTCCGGCGAACTGAAATGGGCGAGCGGGACAGTAGACATGTCGAGATGACTGTCTACAACCTTGGCCGCTTCCGCTACCGCGACGTGGGAATGAATATCAAAAGTCAGGCTCCGGGGACGGGTCGTCGCGGCATGGCTGCGGCCAGCCGTAGGGCCGTAGGAATTCCAGATATCGGTCATTGGACTAGGGATCCTGCAAGTAGGCGTTAGAATACGCCGAGGTGATGGGAGATAAGATGATGGTCGGTGGCGGCGGAGGCCGCCGGGCCGGAGAACATCACCTGTCCGGTGTTGATGATGACGATGTCGTCCGCGAGGTTCAGCGTCATCTTGATGTTCTGCTCGACAAGAACAATGGACAGCCCCTCCGCCTTCAGCAGGGCGATGGTGCGGCCCACGTCGGCGACGATCTGGGGAGCCAATCCCTCGGAAGGCTCGTCCATCAGGAGCACGCGCGGATTGCCCATGAGCGCACGACCGATGGCGAGCATCTGCTGTTCGCCGCCGGAAAGTGAACCCGCAAACTGGGCCTGTCGCTCCTTCAGCCGGGGGAAAATGTCGAACACACGCGCGAGCGTCCAGGCGGCTCTGCCCTCGTGCTGCTGTGCTGCCACCTGGAGATTTTCCTTCACGGTAAGGGAACGGAAAATGCGCCGGCCCTGGGGCACGAGGCAGATGCCCTTGCGTGCGATGGCCTCGGGCGTGCAGGTGCTGATCATCTCGCCCGCGAGCGTGATCGTGCCGCGCCTGGGCGACAGGAAGCCCATGATGGTGCTCATCGAGGTCGTCTTCCCCGCACCATTGCGCCCGAGCAGCCCCAGAAGGCGTCCCTCCCCGAGAGAGAAGCTGATGCCATGCAGGACATGGCTGTCGCCGTAATAGGCGTGCACGTCGGAAAGCTGGAGGATTTCATTCGCCAAGATAGATCTCCCTCGTGCGCGGATCGGCCACGACGTCAGCTCGGGTACCCTCAACGATGACCTGGCCGAAATGCAGCACGGTAATCTGCTCGGCGAAGGCCAGCGCCACGTCCATGTCGTGCTCGATCATGAGGATGGTGACGTCGCGCGGGATGGCGGTGAGCAGATTGCTCACCGAATTGCGCTCGTCCTGGGAGAGGCCGGCCAGCGGCTCGTCCAGCAGCAGCACCTTGGGCTTCTGGGCCAGCGCCATGGCAAGCTCCAGCCGCCGCCGCTCGCCATAGGAGGTTTCCTTCACGAGCCGGTGGCCGCTCTCGCCCAGCCCGACCTGTGCCAGTACTTGCTGGGCAAGGTCGAAAAGATCGCTCCGCCTGCGCAGCAGGCGCCAGCAATCCCAGCGCTCGGTCCTGAGACCGAGCAGCGCGAGCACCACGTTGTGCAGCAGCGTGTCGTCGGGGAACAGGGTCAGGATTTGGTAGGTGCGCGCCAGACCTTTGGCAACGCGGTGCCGCGTGTGGAGCTTGACCAGCTCCTCGCCGAAAAGGCGGATGGATCCGGCGTCGGGCCTGAGGTCACCCGTGATCTGGTTGAACAGCGTGGTCTTGCCCGCGCCGTTCGGACCGATGATGAGGCGCCGCTCGCCGGCAGCGACGCGCATGGATACCTCGCGGGTGACGGTGAGGCCGCCGAATTTCTTGGAGAGACCGGTGATCTCGAGCGCAGGAAAGTTCATGATGCCTGCTCCGCCGAGCGCATGCTGACGGCCGGCGTGGCCGCCCCGGGTTTACGCCGGCGCGTCCAGAGCTTCTGGAAGCCCGGGACAAGGCCGGTCGGCATGAAGATCACCGCCAGCACGAAGATGAGGCCCAGCAGCGCATTCCAGCGTTCGACGTAGGTGGAGGCGACGTTCTTGACGAGCGTCACGACCACCGCGCCGACCATCGGCCCGGTGAGGGTCGAGGCCCCTCCCAGAATGGTCATCAGCAGGACCTCGGCCGACTGCTGCAGCGAGACCGCATACGGGCTGACGAACTTCTGATAGTAGACGAACAGCACTCCCGCGACAGCAGCCCAGAAGCCCGACATGACGAAGGCGGCCCAGCGGATCATCCATACATTGTAGCCCAGCATGCGCATGCGCCGCGGCTGGTCCTTCGCGCCCCGCAGTGCAGCCCCGAAAGGCGAGTTGACCACGCGCCATATGACGTAGACCGAGGCGGCGAACACGATCAGCGAGAAATAGTAGAAACTGCTGGCGCTATTGATGGAGATGCCGAACGGCTCCGGCCGTGCGGGAAAGCGCATGCCGTTATCGCCCTGGGTGAGGTTGACCCACCGATAGGCGACCCCCCATACGATCTGTCCGAGGGCAAGTGTGATCATGAGGAAGGACAGCCCGCTCGCCCGAAGCGCCAGTACGCCGAAGAACGCGGCGGCAGCGGTCGCGATCGCCACGGCGCCGGCTGCGGCGGAGACATGATCCCAGCCAGCCACGGTGTAGAGCCATGTCACCCCATAGGCGGCAATGCCGAAATAGGCGGCATGGCCGAGCGATGTCATGCCGCCATAGCCGACAATGAGATTGAGGCTCACCGCAAACAGCGCATAGCAGAGGATCTGACTTGACAGGTTGATGAAGAAGTCGCTCATCACGAAGGGTACGAGCGCCAGCGCAACGAGAGAGACGGGAAAGGCGATGCCAAGCCGGTTCATTGGCGTGCCCCTGCAAACAGGCCCTCGGGCATCAGCACGAGCACCGCGACCATGGGAAGGAAGAGGATGACGTAGGCGAAATCGGGGAACAGGGCCGTGCCGAAGTTGTAGATGAAGCTCACGGTGAAGCTGCCGACAAACGCACCCAGGAGGCTGCCGACGCCCCCCAGGATGACCACCACGAGAGCCAGCGGCAGCATGTCCTGGTCGAGACCCGGATAGGCCTGCATGATGGGCCCGCCGATGGTGCCGCCGAGGCCGGCGAGCGCCGCGCCCAGCATGAACACCATCATGAACAGCATCGAGACGCGGATGCCGACGCCGCGCGCCATCTCCATATCGTCGACGCCGGCACGGATCATGGCGCCCAGCCGGGTTCGCTCCATCAGCAGATAGAGCAGCAGCGCCGCCACAACAGCGATGGCGAGCACCACCAGGCGATAGGTGGGAAAGGCGTAGCCCATGAGGAACAGGGGCGGGCGCAGCCAGGCCGGCGCAGGCACCGGCACGGGATCACCGGTCCAGATCATGAGACACAGATCAGCGATGATGAAGGATACGCCCAGCGTCACCAGCACCTGGCCCTGGGTGTTGCCCGCCAGCCTACGCAGAAGGCCGCGCTCCAACAGAACTCCGAGCGCGCCGACCGCAAGGCCGCTGGCGAGAGCCGCCAGCCAGAAATTGAGCCCCCAGATCATGAAGGTCGCGCCGAAATAAGCCCCCAGCATGAAGAAAGCGCCATGCGCGAGGTTCGGCATGCGCATCAGGCCGAAGATGAGTGAGAAGCCCGATGACAACAGGAACAGCAGCCCGCCGAATGCGATGCTGTTGAATGTTTGGATCAGCCAGAACTGCATTCTGATCTTCCTCTGGAGAGCGCTTGCCCGGAAGCGTCATGGAGCCGGGCAGCCGCCGGGCCTAGCCTGATCCCGTGCCGCCGCAAATGCCGTTGGCGGTTGGCGTATGGCGCGGCGGCGGGCGGCGTCGGTTCGCGGCTGATGGCGTGAAGGGGCCGCCCGACCGCCGGGCGGCCCGAGCGTAATCTTCAGTTCTCCAGGTTCCTCGCCGGCGGATAGTCCCGCGAGTAGACCGGCTCCTTGAGGTATTCCTGCGGATTATATATCCAGAACTGGCTTACGTTTTCATAGGTCTTGATGACAGTATTGACGAGGCGCCCGTCTTTCTTCTCGACTCGCCGGATATAGACATTGCCGATTATATTGCCCAAGTCATCGAAGGCGATGGGTCCGCGGCAGGTGTCATCCACCTTGACGGCGCGCAACGCGTCCATGAAAGCGCGCTTTCCTCCCGTGCCGCCGGTCGCCTTGAGAGCTGCCTCGATCACGGAACAGCCCGCATGGGCGGCCGCAGCGTAATAGCCAGGGTCGACCTTGTATTCGCGACGCATGTCCTCGACGAGCCGCTGGTTGGTGGGGATGTCGAGGGCGGCGGAATAGTTGCTCACCGAAATGAGGCCGATGGCGTCGTCGCCCATCTGCTGGAGCAGGCTTTCGTCGAACGCGGTCATGCCACCCAGCAGAGGCAGCCTGTCACGCAGGCCATATTCGTTGAACTGCCGGAAGAAGCGAAAGCCGTTGGATCCTGCAAAGGCCGCGAACACGCCATCCACGTCGGTCAGGATCTGCGCAATGTAGGTGCCATAGTCCGGCACGGCCAACGGCGGCCACAACTTCTGCACGACCTTGCCGCCGTCTTCCTCGAATACCCGCTGGAAGCCCGCATTCTGTTCATGTCCATAGGCGAAGTCGTCGGCGATGATGGAGCATCTCCGATAGTTGAGCTCCTTGGCCGCGTAGTGGCCTATGACGTGGGTGCACTGCGAGGAAGTGGCCGTACAGCGCACGAACCATGGATTCGCCAGGCGCTGGGTCATGTCGTCCGCCGCCGCGATTGAGACAGTGGGCGTCTCTGTTTCCCGGATATAGTCGTCGAGCGCCAATGCCTCCTGGGTGGAGAGCGGGCCTATCATCGCCGAGATCCGGTTGCGCTCCACCAGTTCCTGCATCTTCGTGCGGGCCACTGCCGGCGCGCCGCCGGTATCCATGGTGATGAGCTCGACCGGAACGCCACCCAACACATTGTTGCGTTCCTTCATGAAGAGGGTAACGGCCTGCTCCATCTGAATGCCGCCCGATGCGAGCGGTCCGGTCTTCACGGTCATGAAACCGATGCGGACGGGTTCGACCTGCGCACGAATAGCCGGCGCTCCAATCGTGGCCAGCCCGACACCGGCGCCGATGCTTTTGATCATGCTTCGCCGATTTATGATCATTTACGTCTCCCTGAGTGTTTCCTGTTATCTATTATCTTTTTGTTTTCTACGATCTTCTGCTTCTCTTGCAGGCAGTCATACATGCCTGCGCGGCGTCTTTACCGCATGGAAACCTCTATACATTCCCGACATCTAGTTCAGTCGAAGGTCCCGCATTTCAGCCTCGAACCAGTCGAACGGCTCGTTGCTCATGTTTACGGTAACGGCCTTCGTGAAGAAGTAATGGTCGAAGGCTTCCTGCCCGAATTCACGTCCCGTGCCGGACGCCTTCACACCACCCCACGGTGAAGAAATGTCTACCCGGTGGTGATCGTTAATCCAGATGATACCTGCCTCAAGTTCTTCCGCGAAGCGATGGGCACGGGCAATATTCTGGGTGCGCACGGCCGCGGCGAGGCCATAAATGGAGTCGTTCGCAATGCGCAGTGCTTCTTCTTCCGTGTCGAAAGGCATCACGACAGTGAACGGACCGAACACTTCTTCACGGGCGATACGCATGTCGGGACGAACATCCGCAAAGACGGTCGGCTCCACGTAAAAACCGGCGGAGTTCTGCATGTTCCGGGGAACGCCGCCGCCAGCCACCAGGCGGGCGCCTTCATCCAGACCGATTTTCACGAAATCGAGCACGCGGGCGCGCTGTCGCTCGGAGATGACCGGTCCCATCTGGGTGGTTCGGTCAAAGGGATCGCCGACCCTGATCGATTTCGCTTTGGCTGCAAGTTTCTCGACGAATTCATCGTAGACGGTGCGCTGAACAAGATGACGCGCGGCGCACACGCAGGTCTGGCCGGCGCCGATAAAGGCGCCAAAAGCCGCATAGTCCACCGCCTGATTCACGTCAAAGTCGTCGAACACGACGACGGGGGCCTTGCCGCCCAGTTCCAGGGTCTGGTGAGCGAAATTGCGCGCCGCAGCGGCGCCCGCCAGACGGCCGGATTCCGTTCCGCCGGTGAGCACGAGTTTGTTGATGTCCGGATGGCTCGAGAGGGCCTTGCCCGTCGTGGCGCCAAGGCCGGTGACAATGTTGAACACGCCTGGCGGCAGTCCGGCCTCAATGCAGATCTCGGCAATCCGCAGCGTGGTGAGGGGCGTGTATTCCGAGGGCTTCACCACGGTTGTGCAGCCCGAGGCGAAAGTGGGTGCGAGATTGCGCGATGCGATCAGCAGCGGATGATTGAACGGCGTCACATTCGCCACCACCCCTACCGGCCGGCGCAAGGTGTAGGTGAGGTAATCGCCCTCGACAGGGATGGTTGCATCGCGTCGCGAGAGCGCAAGGCCGGCATTGTAGCGGAAGAGATCGGGAACCTTCTTGAGCTGGGCGCGGGTCTCGCGGGTCGGTCGACCGTTGTTGAGGGATTCCAGCTCGAACAGTTCGTCAAGATACTTTTCCAGCACGTCGCCGATCTTGTAAACAAGTTTCGCCCGTGTGCGATCCGACATCTTGCGCCAGTCGGGACCCTCGAAGGCGTGGCGGGCGCTCCGGATGGCCGCGTCCACGTCCGCGTCGGTGGCGTGCACGGTGTGGGCAATGATTTCACCGGTATTCGGCGCGTGAATGGGGAAGGTCTCGCGGTTACCGACGGGCTGTTCCTCGCCATCGATGAACAGACCCCGAACCGGCGGCGAGGTAGGGGAATGAAGAGTAGACGAAATCACTTCATTCATTGACGGTTCTCCCTGACATGACTGTTGCGGTTCTATTTTTGATGTAAAAGTGCGCTGTAGCTTGGTCCGATCGAT